>JBKBXP010000076.1:0-13165 GCA_046314035.1 Pseudorhizobium sp.
GGGCCATCGACAAGGGACTGCCATCCCTCGTTGAGGAGCTGCGCCGCTTCGAGCGCGAGACGGACCCGGAAGGGCTGATCTTCCCGCGCTTCAAGCAGTCGGACGACACCACCGCCATCCTCCTCAGGTTGACGGGTCAGGCCGCCTCGTCGGCCTCGTCCGCTGGGTTGACCGGCACGTAGTTGAGGACCGGCCCGAGCCAGCGCTCAACCTCAGCAAACGGCATGCCCTTGCGGGTCGCATAATCCTGCACCTGGTCGCGCTCCACCTTGGCGACGCCGAAGTAGTAGGATTCCGGATGGCCGATGTAGAGCCCGGCGACCGAAGAACCGGGCCACATGGCAAAGCTCTCCGTCAGCGTCACGCCCGTGGCCTTCTCCGCGTCGAGCAGACGGAAGAGCGTCTCCTTTTCCGTATGGTCCGGCTGTGCGGGATAACCGGGCGCCGGGCGGATGCCCGCATAACCCTCGCCGATCAGCGTGTCCGGCGTCAGTGCCTCGTCGCGGGCATACCCCCAGAACTCCTTGCGCACCCGTTCGTGCAGCCGTTCGGCGAAAGCCTCAGCAAACCGGTCGGCGAGTGCCTTCACGAGGATCGAGGAATAGTCGTCGTTGGCCCGCTCGAAGCGCTCCGCAATCGCGACCTCCTCGATGCCCGCCGTGACGACGAAGCCGCCGACGTAATCTTGCTTGCCGCTCTCCACCGGCGCCACGAAATCCGAGAGCGCCACATTGGGCCGGCCGTCGCGCTTGGACAGCTGCTGGCGCAGCGTGAAGAAGGTCGCGAGTTCCTTGCTGCGGCTGTCGTCGGCAAACAGGCGGATGTCGTCGCCCACGGCATTGGCCGGCCAGAAGCCGATCACGGCCTGCGGCCGGAACCACTTCTCGGCGATGATCTTCTGCAGCATCGCCTGGGCATCGGCGAAGAGATGCCGGGCGGCCTCCCCTTGCGCCTCGTCCTCGAAGATGGCCGGATACCTGCCCTTCATCTCCCAGGTCTGGAAGAAGGGAGTCCAATCGATGTATTTCGAAAGTTCCTCGAGATCGTAGTGGTCGAAGACCTTGGTGCCGGTGAAGCTCGGCGCAACCGGCTTATAGGCCTGCCAGTCCAGCCTCTGCGCATTTTCCCGGGCCTTGGCCAAGGGAAGGCGCTTCTTGTCGGCTTCGTTGCGGGCGTGGGCTGCCGCAACCTTGGCGTATTCGCCGCGGATCGTCTCAACATAGCCCGTCTTGGCATCTTCGGAGAGAAGCGCGGACACCACGCCGACGGCGCGGCTGGCGTCGGTCACATAGACCGCCTGCCCCTTCTCGTAGCGCGGATGGATCTTGACCGCGGTATGAACGCGGCTCGTCGTCGCGCCGCCAATCAGCAGCGGGATGTTGAACCCCTGGCGCTCCATTTCCGACGCGACATGCACCATCTCGTCGAGCGACGGCGTGATCAGTCCCGACAGGCCGATGATATCGACCTTCTCGGCGATCGCCGTTTCCAGGATTTTGGTTGCCGGAACCATCACCCCGAGATCGATGATCTCGTAATTGTTGCAGGCCAGCACGACGCCGACGATGTTCTTGCCGATATCGTGGACGTCGCCCTTGACGGTCGCCATCAGCACCTTGCCGGCTGTCTGCCGCTGGCCGTCGCCGCCGTTGAGGCGTTTCTCTTCTTCCATGTAGGGCAGCAGAACGGCGACCGCCTGCTTCATGACGCGCGCTGACTTCACCACCTGCGGCAGGAACATCTTGCCGGCCCCGAACAGGTCACCGACGACATTCATGCCGGCCATCAGCGGCCCCTCGATCACATGCAGCGGACGCTCCGCCTGCAGGCGTGCTTCTTCGGTGTCGGCGTCGATGAACTCGGTGATGCCGTTGACCAGCGCATGTGCCAGCCGCTTGTCGACGGTCCAGTCGCGCCATGCGAGATCCTGGACCCGCGCTTCCTTGCCGGCCGCACCCCGATAGCGTTCGGCGATCTCGAGCAGCCGCTCCGTGCCGTCGTCGCGGCGGTTCAGAACGACGTCCTCGCACGCCTCGCGCAGCTCGGCATCGATCGACTCGTAGACCGCGAGCTGCCCCGCGTTGACGATCCCCATGTCCATACCTGCCTGGATGGCGTGGTAGAGGAAGACCGCATGCATGGCCTCGCGCACCGGCTCATTGCCACGGAACGAGAAGGAGAGGTTCGAGACGCCGCCGGAAATATGCACCAGCGGCATGGTCTCGCGAATGGTGCGGGTCGCTTCGATGAAGGCGACGCCGTAGCCATTGTGCTCCTCGATGCCTGTGGCCACCGCGAAGATGTTCGGATCGAAGATGATGTCTTCCGGCGCAAACCCGGCTTCTTCCGTCAGAAGCTTGTAGGCGCGGCTGCAGATCGTCACCTTGCGTTCGTAGGTGTCTGCCTGTCCCTGCTCGTCGAACGCCATGACGACGACGGCGGCACCGTAGTTGCGGATCAGGCGGCCCTGGGCGATGAACTTCTCTTCGCCCTCCTTCATCGAGATCGAGTTGACGATCGCCTTGCCCTGCACGCACTTCAGGCCCGCTTCGATGATCTCGAACTTCGAGGAGTCGATCATCACCGGCACCCTGGCGATGTCCGGCTCGGCGGCGATCAGGTTGAGGAACTCGACCATGGCGCGGCCGGAATCGATCAGACCCTCGTCCATGTTGATGTCGATGATCTGTGCACCGTTCTCCACCTGGTCGCGAGCGACGACGAGCGCTGCGGCGTAGTCGCCGGCGGTGATCAGCTTGCGGAATTTGGCAGAGCCCGTGACGTTCGTCCGCTCGCCGACGTTGACGAAGGGGATCTCCTTGGTGAGCACGAAGGGCTCGAGGCCGGCCAGCGCCATGAACGGCTTGTGCTCCGGCACCTCGCGCGGCGCGAAACCGGAGACGGCGTCGGCGATGGCGCGAATGTGTTCCGGCGTCGAGCCGCAGCAGCCGCCGATGACGTTGATCAGGCCTTCGCGGGCAAATTCGGCCACTTGTCGTGCCATGTCCGACGGCGATTCGTCGTATTGGCCGAATTCATTCGGAAGGCCGGCGTTCGGATAGGCGCAGATAAAGGTGTCGGCGACCGCGGAGAGTTCCTGCAGGTGCGGCAGCATGGCGTCGGCACCGAGCGCGCAGTTCAGGCCGATGGTGAAGGGGTTGGCGTGGCGGACGGAGTACCAGAACGCCGACGGCGTCTGCCCAGACAGAGTTCGACCGGAAAGATCGGTGATCGTCCCCGAAATCATCACCGGCAGGCGCACACCCTTTTCGGCAAAGCGCTCCTCGCAGGCGAAGATGGCCGCCTTGGCGTTCAGCGTATCGAAGACCGTTTCGATCAGGATCAGGTCGGCGCCGCCGTCGATCAGTCCGTCGATCTGTTCGCCGTAGGCAATCCGCAGGTCATCGAAAGAGACCGCCCGATAGCCGGGATTGTTGACGTCCGGCGACATCGAGGCGGTGCGGTTGGTCGGGCCAATGGCGCCTGCCACGAAGCGGCGCTTGCCGTCTTCCTTCTCCGCCCGAAGCGCCGCGCGTCGCGCCAGACGGGCGCCGTCGCGGTTGAGGTCGTATACGGCCCCTTCCATCTCATAGTCGGCCTGGGCAATCCGGGTCGAGGAAAACGTATTGGTCTCGAGAATGTCGGCGCCCGCCATCGCATAGCGGTAGTGGATCTCCTCGATCGCCTGCGGCTGGCTGAGGATGAGAAGGTCGTTGTTGCCCTGCTGGTGACAGGCGCACCCGGCAAAGCGCTCGCCGCGGAAATGGTCCTCGTCGTAGCCCAGTCCCTGAATTTGGGTGCCCATGGCGCCGTCGATGATCAGGATGCGTTCGCGTGCAGCCTTCTGCAGGGCGGCAAGCACTTCCGCACCGTCGCGTGGCGAAGCCTCCGGGCCGAACAGCTCGTCGAACATAGACATCTCCCTTATCGATTTGCGCCATAAGCGCATAAACATATCTTTATGTCAAATAATTAGCGAGTGCTGCATCGACAACAATCGCCATGACACCATGTGTCCCCTAGCGTTATATGCCCAGCAGTTAAATCTGTGAGTCCGGGAGAAGGTTGCATGAACGAACTGGGGTCGATGCCACGCATGTGGGCAAAGCGCGAGTATCACCGTCACTGGCTGCTGCGGCAGGCCGAGACCCTGATGGACTTCTTCCAGTATCGGGCGGTGAACCCGAAAGGCGGCTTCCACGACCTCGACGCCCAGGGCTCGCCGCTCGTCACTGAAAATCCCGTCCGCGGTATCCACGCTTCGGCGCGCATGGTGCATTGCTACTCCATCGCCTATCTGCTCGGGCGGCCCGGCGCCGGCGAGGTCATCGATCACGGCATGACCTACCTCTGGAACAGCCACCGCGACAGCGTCAACGGCGGCTATTCCTGGTCCCTCAACGATGACGGCGTCGTTGATGCCACCAAGCAGGGCTATGGCCATGCCTTCGTGTTGCTTGCCGCCTCTTCGGCCAAGGTCGTCGGCCATCCGCTGGCGGACCAGATGCTTTCGGATGTCACCGAGGTCCTGGAAAACCGCTTCTGGGAAGAGCGCCATGGCGCGATCGCCGAGGAATTCGAGGCCGACTGGTCACCGATCGATGGCGGCACCTATCGCGGTCAGAATTCCAACATGCACCTCACCGAAGCACTGATGGCCGCCTTCGAGGTCACCGGCGAGAGACATTACCTGGACAAGGCGGAAAGCATAGCCGACCTCGTCATCCGGCGCTCGGCCGGCAGCGTCGGCTTCCGGGTCGCCGAGCATTTCGACAGCGAGTGGCAACTCGACCGCGACTATTATCACGCCAACGAGATGTTCCGGCCGGCCGGCACGACGCCCGGCCACTGGCTGGAATGGTCGCGCCTCATCCTGCAGCTCTGGTCGCTTGGCGAAAAGCGCCATGGCTGGATGGCGGATGCTGCCCGCAGCCTCTTCATCCAGGCCATGTCACTGGGCTGGGACAAGCAGAAGGGCGGCTTTTTCTATACCCTCGATTGGGACGACAAACCCGCCAAGACGTCCAAGCTCTGGTGGCCGCTCTGTGAAGCCGCCGGTGCAGCACATTTCCTCAACGAGCACCTTCCCGCCGATGACTTCTTCGAAGACAGCTACCGCCTGGTTTGGAGCACGATCGCCAACCACGCCATCGACCACAGGAACGGTGGCTGGCACGAGGAAATGACCGAAGATCTTGTCCCCGCGCACACGCTGTTCCCCGGCAAGGGCGACCTGTACCACGCGCTGCAGGCCTGCCTGATCCCCCTCTTCCCGGCAGACGGAAGCCTGACGCGCGTCATCCAGAATACCGGCGGCAAGCTCTAGCAAAACCACTCATGCGGCTGGCTGCTCCGACAGCTGGCCGCAAAGATCGAAATGCCCGGCGGGTACGCTCAGGAACTTCGGCTATCGGCAGCGGTTGTCGATGATGAACCTCTGATGTCCAAGCCCTGACGCTGCCATGACCGAAATCCTCGCCGAAGAGTTCTCGAACACCTCGCCCGTCGCCATCGAGGTCCTGCTTCTGCGGATCTTCGGAGCCCTGCTCCTCTGCGGCATCATCGGACTGGAGCGCGAGTTCCGCAAGAACACCGCCGGGATCCGCACCAACATGCTGATCGGGCTGGCCGCAACCATCTTCACCCTCGTGACGCTTCAGATGATGAAGACGCTCGGCGATGGCGACACCACCCGGATCGACCCCGTGCGCCTCGTGGGGGCAGTCACGTCCGGCATTGCCTTCCTCGCGGCCGGCGTCATCGTCTATACGAAGGGGAGCGTGCGCGGCCTGACGACCGGCGCGAGCATGTGGCTCTCGGCTGCCATCGGCCTCAGCGTCGGCATGGGTATGTGGCTGGTCGCCGCAGCTGCGACCATCACCGGCATCATCGTCCTTTGGCTGCTACGGGAAACGGAAGTCGCCGTCGGCATCAAGAGCGACGACGACCACGGTCTCTAGGACCGCGGCGTCACCATGGACCGGATGCGCGTGGCCAGAAGTTCATAGTCATACGGCTTGGTGATCAGCGCCGTCTTCTCCAGAACTTCTGATCCCGGAACCGCCCTGTCGCCCGTCGCAAAGATGACGGGCAGATGCGGCAGTGCTTCACGCAGCTTCAGCGTCAGCTCCAGCCCACTCATGTCCGGCAGGTTGACATCGGTCACCAGGATGTCGATCGGGTGGCTTTGCGCCGCAGCAAGTGCCTCAGCACTCGTGCCCGCCTCGACCACATTCATTCCGACGTCCTGCAGATAATCGACGGTCGAGATCCGGATCAGCACCTCGTCCTCGCAGATCAACACGGTGATCGGCAGGTCACCGGCCGGTTCCGCAGGGCTCGGTGTTTCGGATTCCGTCATGCCTTGCCCCCCGGATTTGCCACGCACCTGCTCGAGAACCTGCCTGATCTTCCGGGCAAGCGCCTCCCGCGTATAGGGCTTGCTGAGAAGGTTCACGCCGTGATCCAGGCGCCCCCCGTGAACGATCGAATTCTCCGTGTAGCCGGAGGTAAACAAAACGCCGAGCATCGGAAGTCGCTCTTTCGCCTTGCGCGCCAGGTCGCGACTTTTCAGCCGGCCCGGCATCACCACGTCGGTGAAGAGGAGATCGATGGGTGCCCCGCTTTCGATGATCGCAAGGCCACTGTCGGCATCCTTGGCCTTAAGCACCTTGTAGCCGAGCTCGGTCAGCAGGCTGACCGTCACGTCGCGGACGGCCTCCTCGTCCTCGACCACCAGCACCGTCTCGGATCCGCCGGTGATCGGTCCGGCTATGTTTTCGGCAAGGACGTCTTCAGCCTCCATGGCGCGTGGCAGGTAGATCCGCACCGTGGTGCCGCTGCCCGCCTCGCTGTAGATCTTGATATGACCTTCGGACTGCTTGACGAAGCCATAGACCATCGAAAGCCCAAGCCCCGTCCCCTTGCCGTCCGGCTTGGTGGTGAAGAACGGATCGAAGACCTTTTCCAGGATGTCGGGCGTCATTCCGGAGCCGGTGTCGGTGACTGCCAGCATCACGTATTGGCCCGGGGTCACGTCGATGACGTTGCGGGCATATTCGTCGTCGAGATACGCGTTCCCGAGCTCGATCGTCAGCTTGCCTTGCCCGTCCATGGCATCGCGCGCATTGATCGCCAGGTTCAGAAGGGCGTTCTCGACATTGCTCGGGTCCACGAGGGTGTTCCAGAGACCACCGCTGACGATTGTGTCGATCTCGATCGCCTCGCCCAGGCTCCGGCGTAAGAGATGATCCATCTCGCGGATCAACCGGCTGAGATTGATGACCTTCGGCTCCAGCGGCTGCCGTCGCCCGAAGGACAGAAGCTGTGACGCAAGCCGCGCACCGCGCGCTGCACCCGCGAGCGCGCCGGCAACGCGACGCTCGGCGACGTCATTGCCGGTGACGTCGCGGTTCAGCAGTTGCAGATTGCCGGTGATGACCTGCAGCAGGTTGTTGAAGTCATGGGCGATGCCGCCGGCCAGATTGCCGATCGCTTCCATCTTCTGGCTCTGGCGCAGCACCTCCTGCGTCCGCTCCAGCTCCTGCGTCCTCGCCTCGACCGTCTGCCCGAGCGATTCCGCCAAATACTCCAGATGCGACTCGGTCTTCTTCTGCTCCTCGATATCGGTATTGGTGGCGACCCACAGGATGATGTCGCCATCGCTGTTGGTAATCGGCGCGGCACGGCTGATGAACCAGCGGAACGCCCCGTCATGGCGTCGCAGCCGGATATCCATCTCGAACTGCTGGCCGCTGCGCAGGGAGTGCTGCCAGGCACGCGACACCGCGTCCACATCGTCGGGATGGATCATCGTGGAACGGCTGACCGCGTCGAAATGGAGCGTCGTGAGCCCGCTGTAGCGATAGACCTCGTTGTTGCACCATTCCACCTGGCCGTTCGGCAGCGCCGTCCAGACCTGATTGGGGAGAGACTGCGCCAGTGTGCGAAACCGGTTCTCGTTTTCCTTCGCCGTCTCCTGGGCCTCGCGAAGCTGGGTGACGTCGTGTCCCTGCACGAAGATACCGCTGACGGCACCCGATGCGTCACGGATCGGCTGGTAGACAAAATCGAGGAAGCGCTCTTCTTCCGTATTGTTCTGGCGCCGGAGCACGATGCGCGCTGCATTGGCGGAATAGGGATTACCGCTTCGGTACACCTCGTCGAGGATCTCGTAGAAGCCTTGGCTTTCGACCTCCGGCAGTGCGGCACGGATCGTCTTGCCGATCAGATCGCTGCGTCCGACGAGTTCGCGGTAGGCCTTGTTGGCGATCGTGAAGACATGCTCCGGCTCGCGCAAAACGGCCATGAAACCGGGCGCCTGCTCGAAAAGATTGCGCAGGTATTCCCGCTCTTCTCCCAGAACCTGGTTCTGGCCCTGAACGGCATCTGCCCGGTTGAGAACGCCAACCTGCGCCTGCAGATTTCCGTCGAGATCGGCAGCCTTGCGCAATCGATGCAGCTCGGTGACGTCGACCGTGTGCTGCAGGATGAACGAGACCTTGCCATCGCCGTTCTTGATCGGCGTGTGGGTCGCGCTCCAGAACCGGTTCTCCAACACACCGCCAGGACCCGCAATGGGATAGGGGATGAGCGGCAGATGATCGATCTCGCCCAGTTCGATCACACGGGCGAACGACTGGCGGAGCATCTTGCCATGCGTGGAATTCGGGTCGCTGGGGAACAGCTCGAACATTTCGCGGCCGAGAAGTTCGTCTTCCGACCGCATCGTCGCGTCCAGATAGGCCCTGTTGGCGCCGACCACGCGAAGTTCGCCATCCAAGAGGACATAGGGATTTGGAGATAGATTGAACAGCAGATTCAAATCGATCTCTGAAAGACCCGTACGCCGAAACATGTCCATTCCCACCCAATGCCGATAACCGGTTATATCGTTTCCTGCCATGATGACAATTACCCAGAGGGATGGCAGCAGCGGGTATCGTGAGCGATTGCTGAATTTTTCCCTTGAGCCGGGCCGCCTTGAAACCAAGGTGAACCTGCCTGTCCCTGGCAAGGTCTCGCGGCGCTGACCACGACGGCATTGGGAAAACGTGCTAAACTGACCGCCTGTCGCAACCGCTTCGATCTTGCGACGTTCATAGGGACGTTTCGGCTGGGAGGCCGAGGAACCGAAGCACCATGGGAGGATGGTTATGCAGAATGCGGTCTGGCAGACACCGGTCAGGACGAGATCCGACGCCGTCACGAACACTTTCGAAGCACTCGATTACCTCGATCATCGGTGGCCCAACATCAAGGGCCCGCGGTTCATCAGGGCGCGTTACGCATGTCTTGCAGCACTGGATGGCCGTGAGTCCGCGGAAGTGGCGCGCGAAACCTTTCAGGATGCAGTGACCGAAGCGCAACTGAACTGACGGAAGATCATTAGGCTGGAACAAGCCGGGTGCCCTATCGTTAAGCTTCCAATGCAAACGTAGGGGGCCCCGACCATGAATCCGATTCCGAAATTTGATGCGCCAGCTCCACGCCTGGCACATCCACCGCGGATTTATTACGTCCATCCCCTGCATTTGAACGGGATCGAGGCCTGGCGGGAGGTCTTCCGTCACGCGTCAGGTCTCGGCTTCGACACCATCCTCAGCGCACCCCTTTTCGAGCGAGGCGGCCACTCGAGCGTCTTCGTCATCAAGGACGCCGACCGCATCGACCCGGGTCTCGGGCTTGGTGACGACGTCAGCAACGCGCTCGAGGCACTGACGGCCGCAGCGGCCGAGCATGGTCTGCGCCTGATGCTGGACCTCATCATCGACAGGTCGGCCCGAGACGATCGTGGCAGCGATCGCATCGTATCG
Source organism: Pseudorhizobium sp. (assembly GCA_046314035.1). Lineage (GTDB taxonomy): Bacteria > Pseudomonadota > Alphaproteobacteria > Rhizobiales > Rhizobiaceae > Neorhizobium. Next base: position 9,816 of record JBKBXP010000076.1, read on the forward strand.
GACCCGCGCATTGGTCCGGACGAGAGCTGCAGCGTCGCCATCGACCTGACACCGAGCGATGAAACCTTCCAGCACCTGGACAAATGGCGCAGGCGCCTCGGCGTGTCGACGGAGGCCGGTATCGCTGGTTTCCGCTGCCTCGGCATCGATCGCGTTCCGGAGCAGGTCTGGAAGTCGCTGATTGCATCGGCGCGGTCAGACGGCAATGCGGCACAGTTCTATGCGTGGACACCGGGAACGGACATGTCGCGGCGCCGAGCCTTGCAAGGCGCGGGCTTCGACGGTTGCTTCTCGTCGCTTGCATGGTGGAACCTGGAAGACGGCTGGCTTCCGGAAGAGCATCGGCTTCAACGCGACCTCGGGCACCAGATCGCGTTCCCAGAAGCCCCCTTCGCCAAACGGATTGCCCACGGCACAGAAAGCGCCGAGATCCTGGAGCGCCGGGCGCTGCGTGCTCTGAAGCTTTCCGCCCACCTCGGCGGCGGACTGATGGTGCCCATGGGCTTCGAATACGGCGCCTCGACGCCGCTGGACCAGATGAACGGCGACGGGCTTGGCCTTGCCGCCTTCCGCGACCAGTCTGCCTATGACCTTTCCGGCGAAATCCGGACGGTGAACGAACGGCTGCAACTGGATCAGGATGCATTTCACCGGCGACCGCTGACCATGATCGCCGGAAGCAATACGCCGGCGGTGGCGATGCTGCAGTCCGATCGTGAAGATCTCCGCACCTCCGAGAAGGTGCGGGTCGTCATCGTCAACCGCGACCTGCGGCAGTCGGCGGCCCCTCCTCTGAAGGCCATCAACCAGGTCGCCTCGTCGTTCCTGCCGCTGGCCGAAATCGATGGTTCCTCCGGATCACGGCTGAAGCCGGGTGAAGTGCGCATTCTCGAAGGCCATGCCTCTGAGCCCGTACAGGCTCCGTCCCCCATTCCGGAGCTTGCGATCGCCGCCGCCGGGCCGCGGCTGGCGATCGAGAAGATCACGCCGTCGGTGGATGATGGGCGCTTCCCCGTCAAGCGGGTGGTCGGCGACACCATTCGCGTCGAGGCCGACATCTTCGGCGACGGCCACGACGTCCTTGCCGCCGCATTGCTCTGGCGCGCGGCTGACGAGGACGAGTGGCAGGAAGTCCGCATGCAGCTCTTCGAGAACGACCGCTGGCAGGGCGAGTTCACGCCGCGCCGCATGGGGCGGCACGAGTATGCGGTCGAGGCCTGGAAGAACCTGTTTGCCATCTTCCGCTACGAACTGACCAAGAAGCACGACGCGCGGCTCGACCTCCGGCTGGAGATCCAGGAGGGGATCAACCTGATCAAGGCGACGGCCGATCAGGTCGGCGGTGACCTCTCGGTGCAGCTCAAGCGCCTGCTCGACGAGCTTGCCAAGGCGTCCGAGGCGCGCCGCATCGAGATCCTCCTCGATCAGCAGACTTCCGAGCTGATGGCCAAGGCAGACCCCCGGCCTTTCCGCATCCGCTCGCAGATCCTGCCGCTCGAGGCCGAACGGCTGGGCGCAAGCTTCGCCAGCTGGTACTCCCTCTTCCCGCGCTCGCAGAGCGGCGCCCCTGAGCGCCACGGCACGTTCGACGATGTCATCGACCGTTTGCCCGCCATCCGCGAGATGGGCTTCGACGTCGTCTATTTCACGCCCATTCATCCGATCGGTGATACCAACCGAAAAGGCCGCAACAACAGCCTGAAGGCGGCACCCGGCGATCCCGGCAGCCCCTATGCCATCGGCTCGGAAGACGGTGGCCACGACGCCATCCACCCTGAGCTCGGCACATTCGAGGACTTCCGCCGTCTCGTGGCTGCATCCCATGAGCAGGGCATGGAAGTTGCGCTCGACATCGCCATCCAAGCCTCCCCCGACCATCCATGGCTGAAAGAGCATCCGGGCTGGTTCGACTGGCGCCCGGACGGCACGATCCGCTATGCTGAAAACCCGCCGAAGAAATACGAGGACATCGTCAACGTCGATTTCTACGCCAAGGATGCCGTGCCTGCCCTGTGGCAGGAACTGCGCGACATGATCCAGAAATGGGTCGATGAGGGCGTCAAGCTGTTCCGGGTCGACAACCCGCACACCAAGCCGTTTCCGTTCTGGGAGTGGCTGATCGCCGACATCCGTTCTCGCCACCCGGACGTCATCTTCCTGTCGGAAGCCTTCACCAAGCCGAAGGTCATGTTCCGCCTCGCCAAGATCGGCTTTTCCCAGTCCTACACCTATTTCACCTGGCGCAACGCCAAGTGGGAGCTCGAGCAGTACATGCACGAGATCACCACGGAGGAGCCGAAGGATTTCTTCCGGCCGCACTTCTTCGTCAACACCCACGACATCAACCCGGACTTCCTGCAGAACGCGCCGCGTTCGGCCTACATGATCCGCGCCGCTCTCGCGTCGACGCTTTCCGGGCTTTGGGGCATCTACAACGGCTTCGAACTTTGTGAGGGGCGGCCCGACGCCAAGCGCAAGGAATATGCCGACAGCGAAAAATACGAGATCCGCGCCTGGGACTGGGACCGGCCCGGCAACATCAAGCAGGAGATCGGGCTGCTGAACCGCATCCGCAAGGAAAACCCCGCGCTTCACTCGCATCTTGGCCTCACGCTGCTTCCCGCTCAGAACGACAACGTCATGTTCTTCGAGAAGGCGAGCCCCGGCCGCGAGAACGTTTTGCTGATCGCAATCAGCCTCGATCCGCACAATGCCCAGGAGGCGGATGTCGAAATCCCACTGTGGTCATGGAACCTCCCGGACCATGGAGCGCTTTCCATGGAGGACCTGATCTCAGGTCACAAGTTCACCTGGACTGGAAAGTGGCAGCGGCTGCGCCTTGAGCCCGGCATGCCGTTTTCGATCTGGCGCGTGAGATAATGGAGAAGAGCATGGACAACCTGCAGGCGCAGGCCGAAGACCACATCGTTCAGGACCCTTTGTGGTACAAGGATGCGATCATCTACCAGCTGCACGTGAAGTCGTTCTTCGACGCCAACGGTGACGGCATCGGCGACTTCAAGGGGTTGCACGAGAAGCTGGACCACATCTCGTCGCTGGGTGCGACGGCGATCTGGATCCTGCCCTTCTTCCCGTCCCCACGCAGGGATGACGGCTACGACATCGCCGACTACGGCGATGTCAGCCCCGATTACGGTACGATGGACGAGTTCAGGGCCTTCGTCGATGCGGCTCACGCCCGTGGCATGCGGGTGATCATCGAACTCGTGATCAACCATACCTCTGATCAGCATCCATGGTTCCAGCGCGCCCGCCACGCACCTGTCGGCTCGCCCGAGCGCGACTTCTACGTCTGGTCGGACGACGATCAGAAGTTCCCCGAGACCCGG
>JBKBXP010000077.1:0-12858 GCA_046314035.1 Pseudorhizobium sp.
CTACCGGCGCATGCGCGACGTGCTGGTGCCGCTGATCGCGCCGGCGGCCGGCTCTTCGCTGATCCTGGTCTTCCTGATTGCCTGCAACGAACTGACGGTGTCCGCCCTGCTGTGGTCGGCGGGGACGCAGACGCTCGGGGTGGCGATCTACAATCTCGACGACAGCGGCAGCTTCGATCTCGCCGCGGCACTCTCCGTGCTCGTCGTCATCATGGTGGTGGTGCTGATGCTGATCCTCGAACTGATGGCACGCCGGCTGCCTGCGGGAGCGCTTCCATGGCGCCGCTGATCCTCCATGCCCTTGAGAAGCGCTTCGGACCGGGAGCGCCTGCCGTGCGTGATCTGACGCTGACGGTGCGCGATGGCCGGTTCCTGGCGCTGCTCGGGCCGTCCGGCTGCGGCAAGACCACCGTGCTGCGGATGATCGCCGGCTTCGAGCAGCCGACCGACGGGTCGATCCTGCTCGGCGAGCGGTTGCTGGCCGATGCCGCGGCCATGGTGCCGCCGGAACGGCGCAACATGGCGATGGTCTTCCAGTCCTACGCGCTCTGGCCGCATATGACGGTCGCCGAGAATGTCGGCTATCCGTTGAAGGTGCGCAATGTCGCCAAGGAGCGGGCCCGGCAGAAGGTGCGCGAGGCGCTGTCCGCGGTGCGGCTGGACGCCTATGCGGACCGGCGCCCGGCGGAGCTATCGGGCGGCCAGCGGCAGCGCGTGGCGCTGGCCCGCTGCCTGGTGACGGAGCCGGACGTGGTGCTGCTCGACGAGCCGCTCGCCAATCTCGACCGCCACCTGCGACAGGAGATGGAAGAGACGTTTCGCGAGTTCCATGCCCGCTCCGGGGCGACGATGATCTATGTGACGCACGATCAGAGCGAGGCCATGGCGCTCGCCACCGATGTCGCGGTGATGTCGGAGGGCCGGTTGCTGCAGATGGCCTCGCCCGAGGAGATCTACGCCAGGCCCGAGGGCCTCGTCGTCGGCGGACTGGTGGGGCAGGGATCGATCCTGTCGGTGCCACTTGCGCCAGGCTCTCCCAGGCTGATGGACTGGGCGCGGTTGAGCGAGGCGCTTCAGGCACCGGCAGAGGGTGCGCAACCGTCCAGCGTGCTCGTGCGGCCGCAGGATGTCGTCCTCGATGCCTCCGGGATCGCTGCCAGCGTCACGTCCTCTTTCTTCGAGGGCGAGCGTTACGCGCTTCGGCTGGAGTTGCAGGACGGGCAGTCGCTTCGAGGCTTTTCAAGACAGCCGGTGAAGCCGGGGGACATGATCAATGTCGTGCTTGCCGCCGGATGGCGATTGTAGGCGGGTCTGCCAGCGGGCATAACTATCGCCTCAACCGGGAGAGCTCATGTCTGTCCGCCTTGCCACCTTCAACATCGAAAATCTGGTCACCCGTTTCGACTTTTCCGGCTTCCGCAACCAGTTGCGACAGGACCGGGTGCTGCGCCTCTACGAGGTCGACGACAAGGACGCCTATCAGCAGATGGAGCAGGCGCGGGTGATCGCCGCCACCGACGATACGCGCCAGATGTCGGCGCTGGCGATCGCCGATGCGGATGCCGACATCCTCTGCCTGCAGGAGGTCGACAACATGCCGGCCCTGCATGCCTTCGAATACGGTTATCTGTTCCGCATGGTCGGGAACGGCTATTTGCAGAAGTATCTGATCGAGGGAAACGACACGCGCGGCATCGACGTCGCGGTGCTGATGCGCGAGAAGACCCGGCACGGAGAGACGATCGAGCTGGTCGACATCCGCAGCCACGCCATGCTGACTTATCAGGACCTCGATCTCTTCGACGAGACGCTGGCGGCAGCCATGGTCAAGCCGCACGACAAAGTCTTCAAGCGCGACTGCCTGGAGCTCGACCTGCGCATCGGCGGGAAACCGCTGACGCTCTATGTCACCCACTTCAAGTCCATGGGGAACGCCCGCGAGAAAGGCGATGGACGGCTTGGCACGATGCCGGTGCGGACGGCAGAGGCGAGGGCGGTTCGGCGGATCATCGAAGAGCGGTTCGGCGCCGAGCACGCTGCCAAGAAGAGCTTCGCGATTTGCGGCGACATGAACGACTATCAGGAGAAGGTGGTCGTCTCCGGTACCCGCCGATCCGGCCATGATTTCACCTATCAATCCGAACGGGAGAGCGCGCTGGACGTGTTCAGCGCCGAGGGCTTCGCGGAGAACGTCGTGCGCCGCCGGGACGAGCTCGACCGCTGGACACTCTACCATTCCCGTGGGCCGCAGGAGCAGCATCTCTGCCAGCTGGACTACATCTGGCTGTCGCCGGCCCTTGCCGCCCGCAATGCGAAGATGATCCCGGAGATTATCCGCTCCGGGCAGCCGTTCCGGACGCCGTTTCCGCCGGGACAGGAAGTGGACCACTACCCGCGGATCGGCTGGGACCGGCCGAAGGCCTCCGATCATTGTCCGGTGGTGGTGGAACTGAGCCTTTAGGCGCGAATATGCTTATTCAGTATAAGGCGATGGAACGGTTGCGCGGACAGCGTGCCTCGTGCAGGTTGAGCCCAGATTGACGATAGCGGAGGGAGCCATGGCGCGACGGTACGGGATCTACGACGTATTCACCGACACGGTGCTCGCCGGCAATCCGCTGGCTGTGATCTTCGACGGCGAAGGGCTGGACGACGAGGTCATGCAGGCCGTGGCGCGTGAGATGAACCTGTCGGAGACCGTCTTCGTGCAGACGGCAACCAACCCGGCACACACGGCCAAGCTGCGCATTTTCACGCCCAGCCGGGAACTGCCCTTCGCGGGCCATCCGACGGTGGGAACCGCGGTTGCCCTGGCGGAGCTGCAGACGGGCGGTGATGGCGACCTCGACATGGTCTGCATGCTGGAGGAGAATGTCGGACCGGTGCGCTGTGCCGTGCGCCTTCGGGCCGCCAGCGTCGGTTTTGCAGAATTCGACCTGCCGAAGACGCCAGTCCCCATCGAACTGCCGCTCGACCGGCAGGGGCTCGCGGATGCCCTGAGCCTCAACGCCGCTTCGATCGGTTTCGAAAACCATCGCGCCTCGGTCTGGAGCGCCGGCGTGCCCTTCGTGTTGATCCCTGTCCACAACCTGGCCAGCGTCCAGATGCTGGAGTTCAACGCGTCGCTGTGGGAGAAGGTCGCGCCCTTCGTCGAGGGTGGGCTGACGTCTGCCTATGTCTACTGCCGTGGCGGTGTGCACCACCAGGCCCGCTTCCATGCCCGGATGTTTTCGCCCGACATGGGGATTGCGGAAGATCCGGCGACCGGGTCCGCCGTGGCGGCGCTGGCCGGCGCCATCCACCATTTCGATGCCCTGCCGGACGGCCACCATCCGCTTCTCGTGGAGCAGGGCGTGGAAATGGGGCGCCCTTCCTATATTCACCTTCATCTCGACGTGAAGGAGGGGGCAATCGCCAAGGCGCGTATCGGCGGGCAGGCGGTGCGGCTTGCGCGAGGGACGCTTGAGCTCTGATTTGCCTAGCAAATCGCGGCTTTCACCGAAGAATTCCGCAGTGGCCAATTATTTTCATGCCAGCGCTGGACAAGCTCTTCGTTCCGCTTTATACGCGCTCACACCGACGGGGCGCTGGCCGTAACGTTCGGTTTTCGGGTGATTAGCTCAGGTGGTAGAGCAGCTGACTCTTAATCAGCGGGTCGTAGGTTCGAGCCCTACATCACCCACCATTCTTTCCAGATTTTCATAATCTTGCCGCATCGCGGCCGACGTTCTCAACGTCGGCTCGCGACGGCGTTTCTGCGCCTTCTGCAGGCTGTAAAGCAAGATCGGCCGGAACCGCATCTGGCGGTCCCGGCCGATCTTTCGCGAATCTGAAGACAGAGCTGGCAGCTAGTGCAGAATCTGGCTCAGGAAGAGCTTGGTGCGCTCGTGCTGCGGATTGTCGAAGAATTCTGCCGGTTCGTTCTGCTCGACGATCTGGCCCTGGTCCATGAAGATGACGCGGTTGGCGACCTGGCGGGCAAAGCCCATCTCGTGGGTGACGACGAGCATGGTCATGCCTTCCTCGGCAAGGCTCACCATGGTGTCGAGCACTTCCTTGATCATTTCCGGATCGAGCGCCGACGTCGGCTCGTCGAACAGCATGATCTTCGGGCTCATGCAGAGCGAGCGGGCGATCGCCACGCGCTGCTGCTGGCCGCCGGAGAGCTGCCCCGGATACTTCAGTGCCTGCTCGGGGATCTTCACCCGCTTCAGGTAGTGCATGGCGATCTCTTCCGCTTCCTTCTTCGGCATCTTGCGGACCCAGATGGGTGCAAGCGTGCAGTTTTCCAGGATGGTCAGGTGCGGGAAGAGGTTGAAGTGCTGGAACACCATGCCGACTTCGCGGCGCACCTCGTCGATCTTCTTCAGATCGTTGGTAAGCTCGATACCATCAACCCTGATGGTGCCGGACTGGTGTTCCTCAAGTCGATTGATGCAGCGGATCATCGTCGACTTGCCGGATCCCGACGGGCCGGCGATGACGATGCGCTCGCCGTTCATGACCTTGAGGTTGATGTCACGCAGCACATGGAAGTCCCCGTACCACTTGTTCATGCCGACAATTTCGACAGCCACGTCGGTTGCGGAGCCGGGTCGGGTCTTGAGTTGGGCGTCAGCCATTGTTTTCCCTATCTTATCGTTTGTGGCCGGTTTCGAGGTGGCTTTCCATGAAGGCGGAATAGCGCGACATGCCGAAACAGAAGAGCCAGAACAGGAAGCCGGCGAAGATCAGGCCGGTGATCGGTGTCCCGGGTGTGATCCAGGTCGTATCGGTGAAGTTCAGGCGGACAATTCCGAGGAGGTCGAACATGCCGATGATCGACACGAGCGAGGTATCCTTGAAGAGGCCGATGAAGGTGTTGACGATGCCGGGAATGACGAGCTTCAGGGCCTGCGGCATAACGATCAGCCGGGTCTTCTGCCAGAAGCTGAGGCCGAGCGAGTCGGCACCCTCGTATTGTCCCTTCGGGATCGCCTGCAGTCCGCCGCGCACGACTTCCGCCATATAGGCAGAGGCAAACAGCGCCACCCCGACGAGTGCGCGCAGGAAGTTGTCGATCGTCCAGCCGGTGGGCAGGAAGAGCGGCAGCATCACGTTGGCCATGAACAGCACGGTGATCAGCGGCACGCCGCGGACGACCTCGATGAAGGTGATGCAGGAGATCCGGATGACCGGCAGATGGGATTGCCGGCCGAGCGCCAGCAGGATGCCGACCGGAAGCGAGACGGCGATCCCCACGAAGGAGAGGATCAGCGTCACCATCAGGCCGCCCCACAGCGGGGTCTCGACTTCGTCCAGACCGAACACACCGCCGTGCAGCAGGAAGAATGCGACGACCGGAAAGACCACGAACAGCGCCAGCGCGTTCCAGCCCTTGAAGGGTGCCTTGGGCATCAATTGCGGTACGAGCAACGCCACGAACATGACGGCCACGAGGATCGGACGCCATCTTTCGTCGATCGGATAGCGGCCGAACATGAACTGCTGGAACCGGTCGCCGACGAAGGCCCAACATGCGCCGTTCCAGTCATTGGCCTGGATGCCGCCCTGGGCGATGGTGAGGCAGGCCTCGCGGTTCTCACCGGTCCAGACGGCATCGAAGAACAGCCAGTTCAGCATGCCGGGGACGGTGTAGAGGAGGAGGGCGCTGGCCACCAAGGTCAGGATGATGTCCTTGGGCGTCGCCAGCAGGTTGGCGCGGATCCACCGCGTTGCACTTCCGGCGCGCTCGGGAGCAGGCAGAGGTGGGAGGAGTTCGGTTCTGACGAACCCGGTATTGCGTGTGTTCATGACCTCACCTCTCCACCAGTGCCATTCGGGCATTGAACCAGTTCATGAACATCGAGGTGACGATGCTGATGCTGAGATAGACAATCAGCCAGATCGAGACGACCTCGATGGCCTGACCGGTCTGGTTCATGGTCGTGCCACCCGTGGAGACGAGTTCGGGGAAGCCGACCGCGACGCCGAGGGACGAGTTCTTCGTCAGGTTGAGATACTGGCTCGTCAGCGGCGGGATGATGATGCGCAATGCCTGCGGCACCACGACAAGCCGCGTCGTCATGGATGGCTGCAGGCCGAGCGCGGAGGCAGCTTCCGTCTGTCCCTTTGCCACACCGGCAATACCGGCGCGGATCGTTTCGGCGATGAAGGACGCGGTGTAGAAGGAGAGCGCAAGATAGAGCGCCACGAATTCCGGTGCCACGAGCGACCCGCCGGCGAGATTGAAGCGGCCGGCGACCGGAAAGTCGAAGGTCAGCGGCATGCCGCCGACGAAATAGGCGAGCACCGGCAATCCGATGACAAGCCCGATCACGACACGCGCGGTGCGAAACTGCTGGCCGGTGGCAGCCTGCCGGGCGCCTGCCCAACGGGCCACTGCGATGGAAGCGATGACGGCGATCAGCAATGCTGCCGGTATCAACCAGGCGCCTTCGCCCCAGATGGGCTTGGGAAACGCCAGGCCGCGATTGTTGAGGAACATACCGAAGGGCAATTCGAGAGAATCTCGGACCTGCGGCAACGTACCGAGAACGCCCTTGTACCAGAAGAAGATGACCAGCAGCACGGGCACGTTGCGGAAGACCTCCACATAGACCGTGCAGAGCTTGGCGATCAGCCAGTTCCGGGACAGGCGACCGAGACCAACGATGAACCCGATGATCGTCGCCGTGAAGATGCCGACGATGGCGACCAACATGGTGTTCAGGAAGCCCACCATGATGGCGCGGCCATAGGTGGAATCGCTGCTGTACGGGATCAGCGTCTGGCCGATATCGAAGCCAGCGCGACCATTGAGAAAGCCGTAACCCGATGCCGTGTTCGATCGGCTGAGGTTTTCGGTGGTGTTGTCGACGATCATCCAGCCAAGGATGAGTATGACAGCGAGTGTGAGCGCCTGGAAGAACAACCCCCGGTACTTCGGATCGTAGATGTAGGATGCCAACGATCGTCCGGCGGGCGGCGCAGTTACAGCGTGATCGGTCATGCCGGCCCTGTCCCCTTATGACCTTTTTGAAGGTCTTGCTTTTGTTATGTTTATTGAATCACGCGGATGAGGCGGCGAACCGCCTCATCCCAGATTTCGCCGGTGTTAGCGGATCGGCGGTGCGTACTGCAGGCCGCCGTCTGTCCACAGAGCGTTGAGGCCACGCTCGATCTTCAGGGGCGTGCCCATGCCGATGTTGCGTTCGAAGACTTCGCCATAGTTGCCGACGTTCTTGATGATGTTGTAGGCCCACTCGTTGGTGAGGCCGAGGTCGGTGCCGATCTTCGTGTCAGCTTCAACGCCGAGGAAGCGGCGAATGTCCGGGTTCTCGGAGTTCTTCATCTCGTCGACGTTGGCCTGGGTGATGCCGAACTCTTCAGCCTGGACCATGGCGTAGTGGGTCCAGCTGACGATGTCGAACCACTGGTCGTCGCCCTGGCGCGTCGCCGGGCCAAGCGGCTCCTTGGAAATGATTTCCGGCAGGATCTTGTGGTCGTCCGGGTTCGACAGCGACAGGCGCAGTGAATAAAGGCCTGACTGGTCGGTCGTGTAGACGTCGCAACGGCCGGCCTGGTAGGCAGCGTTGACCTCTTCGAGCTTTTCGAAAACGACAGGCTGGTATTCGAGGTTGTTGGCCTTGAAGTAGTCGGCGAGGTTCAGTTCCGTCGTGGTGCCGGACTGGACGCAGACGGCTGCACCGGAAAGCTCCAGAGCGGAGTTCACGTTGAGCGCGTTCGAAACCATGAAGCCCTGGCCGTCATAGTAGTTCACGGTGCGGAAGTTGAAGCCCAGCGCGGTGTCGCGGCTGATCGTCCATGTGGTGTTGCGGAACAGCACGTCGCCTTCACCAGACTGCAACGCCGTGAAGCGTGTCTGAGCGGTCGTGGGGGTGAACTTTACCTTCGACGGGTCGCCGAAGATGGCGGCAGCGACGGCGCGGCAGTAATCCACGTCGAAACCGGTCCAGCTGCCGGAGGCGTCCGGTGCGGCAAAGCCTGCAAGACCGGTGTTCACCACGCACTGAACAAAATCCTTTGCCTTGACGTCATCGAGCGTGGCAGCCGAGGCAGCCGAGCCCAAGCCGAGGACTGCTGCGCCAATCGTAGCTGACAGAAGCGTCTTTTTCATTTTCCCAACCTTTATCTTTTGTGTTCTTGTGACTTCGTCGCCCTGCCGTTCACATTCGTGAACACGAGCGCAACCTCCGCTGACCTCCCGGTGCGGAGAGTGCTATCACAGTCGTAAATGTCTTCATGGTCAAGTCGGGGGGTGCGAGATTGTGTCCTAAAAGAGTCAAAGTTGCTTAATTTGCCCGCTGCTTCGTCATTGCTCCAAATTTTAGGCGGAGGTTGGTGAAAATCGCGGCACGGCCATGCCTCGCCGGTGATCCTTCGCTCAGATAAGTTGCTGGTTACAAAGGCTTGACCGTGTGGATGCAAGGCGGCACCATTGTGTAGCCCGCATCCAAAGAAAGCTTCTCCGCAGATGAAAAACAAGGCATCCCTGCCCGCCGAGGCCGGTGTTAACACCCGTCTTGCTCATATCGGTCACGATCCCTTCAGCTATCACGGTTTCGTCAATCCTCCCGTCGTGCATGCATCGACCGTCCTGTTTCCCGATTGTCAGGCGATGGAGAAACGGGAGCAGAAATATCTCTACGGCACCCGCGGAACACCCACGACCGATGCGCTGTGTGAGGCGCTGGACGAACTCGAGGGGTCGGCCGGGACGGTTCTTGTGCCGTCCGGGCTGGCAGCGATCTCGGTGCCGTTTCTCGCCTATCTGTCGGCCGGGGACCATGCGCTGATCGTCGATTCGGTCTATGCGCCCTGCCGGCAGTTCTGCGATACGGTGCTGAAGCGGCTCGGGGTGGAGATCGAATATTACGATCCCGAGATCGGTGACGGGATCGAGACGCTGATCAAGCCGAACACCCGGCTCGTGCATACGGAAGCGCCCGGCTCCAACACCATGGAGATGCAGGACATCCGCGCCATCTCGGAGGCGGCCCATCGGCATGGGTGCGTCGTCAGCATGGACAACACCTGGGCGACGCCGCTGTTCTTCCGGCCGCTCGATTTCGGCGTCGATGTCTCCATCCATGCGACGACGAAATATCCATCGGGCCATTCCGACATCATCATGGGATCGGTGTCGGCCAATGCGGACCATTGGCCGCAACTGAGAGAGACTGCGCTCAGCATGGGCATCTGCGGCTCGCCGGATGATTCCTACCAGATCCTGCGCGGGCTGCGGTCGATGGGCGTGCGGCTCGATCATCACCAGCGCAGCGCGCTCGATATCGCGCAGTGGCTGGAGGGGCGCGACGACGTTTCCCGGGTGCTGCATCCGGCGCTGCCGAGCTTTCCCGGCCACGAGATCTGGAAGCGCGATTTCAAGGGCGCCAGCGGCGTCTTCTCCTTCGTCCTCAAGGTGGACGACGCAGGCCATTTCAAGCCGAAGGCGCATGCGCTGCTGGACACGCTGTCGCTGTTCGGTCTCGGTTACTCCTGGGGTGGCTACGAGAGCCTTGCCGTGCCGGTCAACCTCTCGGACCGCACCATCCGCACCGCGCCAACCGATGGGCCGGTGATCCGCCTGCAGATCGGGCTGGAGGATGTCGCCGACCTGAAGAAGGATCTGGAAGCAGGCTTTGCCGTAGCGGCCGCCGTCTGATCAGTCGCGGCTGCGGTAGCCGTAGAGCCAGTCGAGATCCGCCGCAAGCGATTGCGGCGGCCTCAGCGACAGCACGAGATCGCGCCCCAACCGGACCGGCCCGCGGGCGTGATAGGCGAAGCGGTTGAACTTGCCGCGGGCTCGGGCCCGGGCGATGCGCGGTGTGCGTTCGGCTTCGAAGGCACCGAGCGCCTGGGGAACCGAGGCGGTGCCTGCCACGTGGGCGGCGAGCGCGAAGGCGTCCTCGATCGCCATGGCAGCACCCTGCGCCGCAAACGGCATCATGGCGTGGGCGGCGTCGCCGATCAACACCGTGTCTGCGCCGTTCTGCCAGCGTCCCGGGATCATCTGGTAGAGCGGCCAGAAGGTCGGGGCAGGGGCGGTCTCGAGGAGTTGGACGATCTGCTGGTTCCAGGAACGGAACTGATCGAGAAGCATGCCCCGCTGCGCCTGCGTCGACTTGGCCGCCCAGGTCTCGCCGGGGCTGACGCCAGAGGCAATGGCGACGATGTTGAAGCCGTCGACCTCCCTGAGAGGATAGGCGACGAGATGGGCGGAGGGGCCTAGAAAGGCCGAGACGGCGTCGGGTGTCAGCCATGCAGGCGCGTTTGCTGCACCGATCGTGAACCGCCAGGCGACATTGCCCGAGAAATCGGGCTCCGGCCCGTCGGGGATTCTGTGGCGCATTTCGGACCAGACGCCATCGGCACCGACAACCAGGCGATATGGGCCGCCGGTGCCGTTCAGGCCGGAGATCTGATCTCTCAAGAGGCGATTGGCGAGCTTCAGGTGGCAAAGGGGCTGCGCCTGCACCGCGTCGAGCAAGGCGTTCTGCAGCGTAGAACGGTGCAGAACGCCGTATGGCGCGCCCCAGCGCTCCCGCGCGAAGCCTCCGGCCGGAACATGGCTGATCGCCTTCAGGCTGACGCCCGACAGGAGCTGGATGCACTCCGGTTCGGTCCATACCGTCTCGATCTTTTCCAGCACGCCGAGCGCGCCCAGGATGCGCGAGGCATTGGGCGAGATCTGCAGGCCGGCACCGACTTCCGTCAGGGCCGCAGCCTGTTCGTATATATCGGAGGCAATGCCCTTGCGTGCGAAGGCGAGAGCCGCGGTCAGCCCGGCGATGCCGGCGCCGACGATGGCGATCCTGTCAGCCGGCATCTTCAATGCCGAATCGTCGAACTACGCCGCCTGGACGTGGAAGACACAGCCCGGCGGGTCCGTCTGCTCCGGCCTCAGGGCCGGATTGTAGCGGTAGAGCGTCGAGCAATAGGAGCAGACCTTTTCAACGTCGTCGCCCATGTCAATGTAGATGTGGGGGTGGTCGTAAGGAACCGATGCGCCGGTGCACATGAACTCCTTCACGCCGATCTGGATCACCCTGTGACCGCCGTCGTTCTGGAAGTGAGGGATGCCGTGCCCAGCCATTGTCTTCTCCGATGCTTGTTCGTTGCGCCGGACATTATCGCTCCGGGGGCGGATTGTGTAGTGGGAAAAAAGCCGCGGCTGCGGGGTGGAAACGGCATTGCTGGCGGTTTAAATCCGAACGACGCTGCACGATGCGTCCAAACAGCAAGAAAGCCGGTTCATGAACCTCAATGCCCCTGCGTTTTCCTCATTTGCCCATGATGGCCTCCAGTTGTCCTACTTCGACGAGGGCAATCGGGAGGGACAGCCGGTGCTGCTCATCCACGGATTTGCCTCCAGCGCGCTCGTCAACTGGGTCCACCCGGGCTGGCTGAAGACGCTCGGGGAGGCCGGCTATCGGGTGATCGGGATCGACAACCGCGGTCATGGCGCAAGCGACAAGCCGCGGGATCCGGAGGCCTACAGGCCGTGGGTGATGGCCGAGGATGCAGCCGCCCTTCTCGACCATCTGAAGATCCCCGCAGCGCATGTGATGGGCTATTCGATGGGGGCTCGCATCTCCGTCTTCCTGACGCTCAACCATCCGGACCGGGTGCGGTCGCTGGTGCTGGGCGGACTCGGCAGCGGCATGACCGATGGCGTCGGAGACTGGGACCCGATCGCCGACGCCCTTCTCGCGCCGTCGCTCGACGATGTTTCGCATGAGCGCGGGCGGATGTTCCGGGCGTTCGCCGATCAGACCAAGAGCGATCGCGAGGCGCTTGCGGCCTGTATTCGCGGCTCGCGCGATCTGGTGTCCGAGGCCGACATGGGGAGGATCCAGGCACCGACGCTGATCGGCGTGGGAACGAAGGACGATATCGCCGGTTCACCCCAGGCGCTGGCTGCGCTGATGCCGCACGCGACCGCCCTCGATATTCCGGGACGTGACCACATGCTGGCGGTCGGCGACCGTGTATTCAAGAAGGCCGCGCTGGAGTTCTATGAGGGCCTTTGACGGGAGGATCGATTTGCCTGACGATCAACATCAGCAAAATGCGATATCGGGGGCGTTGGTAGTCCTGTAATGATCTTCTATATATAATCCTCCATCGAGAACGAGGAGACGGCGATGGCCGCGAGAACGGAAATTCGCAGCAACGACCCGGTGACCAGCGTCGATCCGATCTGGGACACGATGCGCCAGGAAGCGCGGACGGCGGCGGAGAACGATCCGCTGCTGGCGGCCTTCCTGTATTCGACGGTCCTCAACCACCGCTCTCTGGAAGACAGCGTCATCCATCGCATCTGCGAGCGGCTCGACCATCCCGACCTGCAGGCGGTGCTGCTTCGCCAGACGTTCGCCGAGATGCTCGTCGACTGGCCGGCATGGGGCTCGGTCCTGCGCGTGGACATCCAGGCCGTCTACGACCGCGACCCGGCCTGCCTGCGCTTTCTCGAGCCGGTCCTCTACTTCAAGGGCTTTCACGCCATCCAGACGCATCGGCTGGCGCATTGGCTGCTGGCGCGGGGGCGGCGGGACTTTGCGCTCTACCTCCAGAGCCGCGCCTCCAGCGTCTTCCAGACGGACATCAATCCGGCAGCGCGCATCGGCAAGGGAATATTCCTCGATCATGCCACCGGCCTTGTCGTCGGCGAGACGGCGGTGATTGGCGACAATGTCTCCATCCTGCACGGCGTGACGCTCGGCGGCACCGGCAAGGAGGGGGCAGAGCGCCACCCGAAGATCGCCAACGGCGTGCTGATCGGGGCGGGCGCCAAGATCCTCGGCAATATCGAGATCGGCTCGTGCTCCCGCGTGGCGGCCGGATCGGTGGTTT
>JBKBXP010000078.1:0-12507 GCA_046314035.1 Pseudorhizobium sp.
CATCCTGCACGAACTGGGGACGAACGCCGTGAAGTACGGGGCGCTTTCCAACGAAACCGGGGTGATTGCGATCGACTGGCGAAACACCCTCGGTGCGGATGACGAGGCCATGTTCGAGCTGAAGTGGCAGGAAACAGGCGGACCGGCCGTTTCGCTCCCGGGTCGCACCGGTTTCGGCACCGAGCTTGCACGCCGCATGAGCGCCAGTCTCGGGGGCATGTGCGACTTTGAATTCAAGGAGGATGGTCTTGCCGTGCGGGTTACGATGTCGCGGGCGCGCGCATCGGTGTGACGGTCGTAGCCAGCTGCTTCGGGGGTTCGATCAGGTCAGCAGCCAGGACAGTCCGCCGCCGAGGACCACGAATACAGCGACCATTGCAACAAAACGTCCGGTACCGGACTGGGAATCGGTATCGAAGAATTTGTCCCACAGAGCGTTTTTGTCTTGATGTTCCATGATTATTTCTCCTGGCGAAATCCGGTTTCTGTCAGATTGCCCCGTGGGGCGGCCCAGTGATTTCAGGGAATGCCGGGCTGGCGCAACAGAGAAACGTGAGATGAATGCGGACGTTGATGCCTAAAGACGACATCTGCATGGGTTGAAGGGTGACGCAACGGCTGAGAAGGCGCGTGCGAGCCTGTCGTTGAAGAGGCCTTTTGGGGCTCAGGTTTTGCGGGTGCGCTTCTTCGAACTGTCGGTCGGCGCGGGCTGGGCAAGTCGCAGCGCTTTCAGTTTTTCCGTCTTCTTCTCGCGCTCGGTCGTCTCGGCCGTGAGGATATCCTTCACGACATTGTTGGTCTGCTCGGCCTTGGCCTGAGCCGAGAGCTTGGCCGGCTTGAAGAATTCGTCCTTGGTGGCTGTCATCGCGTGTTCCTTTGCAATTTGGAAAAGAAAACGCGGCCGCTAGGGGCCGCGTTATTCCGCATCGTCAGCGCGTAGCGCCGATGATCTTCTTCTTCGGCATTGGCAGCAAGCCTTCGCGCTGCATCT
The DNA here is from genome assembly GCA_046314035.1 of Pseudorhizobium sp. Taxonomy (GTDB): domain Bacteria; phylum Pseudomonadota; class Alphaproteobacteria; order Rhizobiales; family Rhizobiaceae; genus Neorhizobium. The sequence goes on from JBKBXP010000078.1 coordinate 992, forward strand.
TCTTGCGCGCCAGCTTGCGTGCACGCCGAACGCCTTCGGCCTTTTCACGAGCGCGCTTCTCGGATGGCTTTTCATAGGCAGTGCGTGCCCGGATTTCGCGGAATAGGCCTTCGCGCTGCATCTTCTTCTTCAAGACGCGCAGCGCCTGGTCGACATTGTTGTCTCTAACGAGTACCTGCAAAAAAATAGCTCCTTTCCGGCCTTCGGCCGTTACTTCTTGATCCGAACTGCATTCGGATTGACCCAGGAGGACGTCGCCGAAGGGGAAGCGGGTCGTCCTAGCCCCTCCTGCTCGGGTGAAGCCGGACGATCAATCTCGGCTTCGGTGATGCGCCGTTCAAAACCTTCGTTTCCGAATCGGACGCGGTATTGCGTGATGCCCTGCGATTCCGGCAGAACCAACGCGATACGACAGGTGCGCTCGTTGTCTGCCTTACGGAAGGTTCCGCTCTTCAGAACAACCGTATTTCCGACAGAATAGACTGGCTGTGACATGCCATCTCCACTTGCGCAAAAAAATAAAAGGCCGGGACTGCTCCCGACCTTCACGATCACTGCCTCCGGCACACCAGTACATCCGTGGTCGCGCAGGGCAATGAAAACCTTAGGCAGCCTGCAGGTTGTCTGCAGAGCTCTTGCCGGAGCGCTTGTCCTGCACGATGTCGTAGCTGATCTTCTGACCTTCGGTCAGGCCACGCATGCCGGCACGCTCAACGGCGGAAACATGGACGAAAACGTCCTGGCTGCCGTTGTCAGGCTGAATGAATCCAAAGCCCTTGGTGCTGTTGAACCACTTTACGGTACCTGTGTTCATAACGATATTCCTTATTATCGCGGGCGGGCCCGGTCTTTGCGACCGATCTGAAAAATCGACGATGACGAGGAAATCTGAAACAGCCGTAGCTCGGAAACAAAAGTCGCTAGCAAAGTTCGATAGCTTTAACATAGCGGCAAATCGTTTCAACACAAGGCCCGACGGCAAATAAATACCATCTCAGCGGGAAGACAACGCGCCCGGACCGGTGTTTTGCGGGCCGTCGCCGTTTGCGACGTTTGCCCCCAACTCAGCTTGCAGAAAGCTGCTGCAGAAGGAGCTGAATCCTGGGCGACTTGGGAGAGCGCACGAAGCTGTCCAGCTTCAGCATGTCCCTATCCGTCATTCCCGATGTATACCAGTCGATGAGGGACGAAGCAATTTCTCCCGCACGGTCGTCGGTAATGTCGACATGATGTTCCTCGCACCATGCTTCCAGGAATCTCTGTAGCAACTCGAGATCATCCGATTTGAGCGCGATCCCCGAGTGGGCCGAACCTCTGTTGAACATAGGCATTCCTCATGTGCCGCCGGCCATTCCAAGACAGGAGTTGTGCTGGTCGATCATCTATCTGCAATCTAGCTTGTGCAGAGCTTGCTTATGTCAATGACATCACGTGGTTTTTTGCGCATTTGTGATGAGGGAGGCGGGCCGAGGATTGTCCCGCCTCCCTGCATGCGATGCTGTCAGACTATTCCGCCGCTTCGGCGTAGTCCTCCATCGGCGGGCAGGTGCAGACGAGATTTCGGTCGCCGTACACATTGTCGATGCGGTTGACGGGCGACCAGTATTTGTCGACCCGGAACGAGCCAGGCGGGAAGCAGGCCTGTTCGCGCGAATAGGGGCGGTCCCAGTCGCCGACCAGATCCTCCACCGTATGCGGAGCGTTCTTGAGCGGGTTATTGTCCCGATCCATGCGTCCGTCCTCGATAGCACGGGCCTCTTCGCGGATGGTAAGCATCGCATCGCAGAAGCGGTCGATCTCCGCCTTGGTCTCCGATTCGGTCGGCTCGATCATCAGCGTGCCGGCGACCGGCCAGCTCATGGTCGGGGCATGGAAGCCGCAGTCGATCAGGCGCTTGGCCACGTCATCCACGGACACACCGGCGGAGGCATTGAGCGGGCGCGTGTCGATGATGCACTCGTGCGCCACGCGTCCTGCCGCCGACTTGTAGAGGACGTCATAGGCGCCCTTGAGGCGGGCTGCGATGTAGTTGGCGTTCAAGATCGCCACCTTCGTCGCCTGCGTCAGCCCCTCGCCACCCATCATCAGGCAGTAGGACCACGAGATCGGCAGAATCGACGGCGAGCCGAAGGGAGCTGCCGATACCGCGCCCTCACGGCCGTCCCATTGTGGATGGCCAGGAAGATGCGGCGCCAGATGCGCCTTCACGCCGATCGGCCCCATGCCCGGACCGCCGCCGCCATGCGGGATGCAGAAGGTCTTGTGCAGGTTGAGGTGGCTGACGTCGGAGCCGATGTCACCGGGGCGGGACAGGCCGACCATGGCGTTCATGTTGGCCCCGTCGAGGTAGACCTGGCCGCCATGCTTGTGGGTGATCGCGCAGATCTCGCTGACCGTCTCCTCGAAGACGCCGTGGGTCGACGGGTAGGTGATCATGCAGGCGGCCAGATTGTTCGCATGCTGTTCGGCCTTGGCGCGGAAATCGTCGAGATCGACGTCGCCGTTTTCCATCGCCTTCACCGGCACCACCTTCATGCCGACCATCTGCGCCGAGGCAGGATTGGTGCCATGGGCGGAGGTCGGGATCAGGCAGACGTCGCGGTGGGTGTCGCCACGGGCGATGTGGTAGTTGCGGATGGTCAGGAGGCCCGCATATTCGCCTTGCGCCCCGGAATTCGGCTGCAAGGAGAAGGCTTCGTAGCCGGTGATCTGGCAGAGCTTGGCCGAGAGGTCGTCGATCATCTCCTTGTAGCCGAGCGCCTGGTCAGCAGGCACGAAGGGGTGGATGTCGGAAAACTCCGGCCAGGTGATCGGCAGCATTTCCGCCGTGGCGTTCAGCTTCATGGTGCAGGAGCCGAGCGGGATCATCGCCCTGTCGAGCGCCAGGTCGCGGTCCGAGAGGCGGCGGATATAGCGGGTCATCTCGCTTTCGGCGCGGTTCATGTGGAAGATCGGGTGGGTCATGTACTCCGACTTGCGCAGGAGTTCGCCCGGCAGGCGGTAATCTGCCGAAAAATCGCTGGCCTTGGAGTTGCCGCCAAAGGCGCGCCAGACGGCTTCCAGTGTTGCCGGCCGGGTGCGCTCGTCGAGCGACATGCCGATCTTCGTCTCACCGACCTTGCGCAGGTTGACGCCTTCCGCCACGGCGGCCCGCAGGATCAGCGCCTGCATGTGGCCGACCTCGACGGTGAAGGTGTCGAAGAAGGCTTCCGGCTCGATGGCGTAGCCGAGCTTTTCCAGGCCCTTGGCCATCAGCACGGCCTTCTTGTGGACCTGCTGGGCGATCGCCTTCAGGCCTTCGGGTCCGTGGAAGACGCCGTACATGGAGGCCATGACGGCCAGCAGCACTTGGGCTGTGCAGATGTTCGACGTCGCCTTTTCGCGGCGGATGTGCTGCTCGCGGGTCTGCAGCGACAGGCGATAGGCGCGGTTGCCGCGGGCATCGACGGAGACGCCGACGAGGCGGCCTGGCATGGCGCGCTTGTGGGCATCCTTGACCGCCATGTAGGCGGCGTGCGGGCCACCATAACCCACCGGGACGCCGAAGCGCTGCGACGAGCCGACGGCGATATCTGCACCCATTTCGCCGGGCGACTTCAGGAGCGTCAGCGCCAGCGGGTCGGCGGCAACGGCCGCCACGGCGCCGGTCTGGTGGAGGCGGGCGATCAGGCCGGTGAAGTCGCGGACATGGCCGTGGGTACCGGGATACTGGAAGATCGCGCCGAAGACGTCGATGGGGTCGAGGTCGGTGAAGGGATCGCCGATCATCACGCTCCAGCCGAGCGGCGCCGCACGGGTCTCGATCAGCGCGATGGTCTGCGGGTGGCAGGCAGCATCGACGAAGAAGGCGGTCGCCTTGGATTTCGCCTGCCGCTGGCAGAGCGCCATGGCCTCGGCGGCGGCGGTCGCCTCGTCGAGCAGCGAGGCGTTGGCGACGTCGAGGCCCGTGAGATCGCAGATCATCGTCTGGAAGTTCAGGAGCGCTTCCAGGCGGCCTTGCGAGATTTCCGGCTGGTAGGGCGTATAGGCCGTGTACCAGGCAGGGTTTTCGAGGATGTTGCGCTGGATCACCGGTGGTGTGATCGTACCGTAATAGCCCTGGCCGATGAGCGAGGTCAGCACCTGGTTGCGGTTGGCCGTCTCGCGCAGCTTGTCGAGCGCCTCGCGTTCCGTCAGGGCGGCGCCCCAGGCGAGCGGTTCCGTCTGGCGGATGGAGGAAGGTACGGTCGCATCGATCAGGGCATCCAGCGTCGGGTAGCCGATCACCTTCAGCATCTCGGTCATCTCGGAAGGCGAGGGACCGATATGGCGGCGGTTGGCAAAATCGTAGGGCTGGTAGTCGGTGAAATGGAAGTCGGTGCTGTCGCTCATCCGATGAGATCCTTGTAGGCGGCTTCATCCATCAAGGCATCGAGATCGGCGGTGTTCTTCAGCTTCAGCTTGAAGAACCAGCCAGCGCCCTGCGGGTCCAAGTTCACGACGGACGGGTCGTCGACGATGGCCTGGTTGACCTCCGTGACTTCGCCGTCGAGTGGCGCATAGACGTCGGATGCGGCCTTGACGGACTCGACCGTGGCGGCATTGCCGTCCTTGGTGAGCTCGGTGCCCACCTCCGGCAATTCGACGAAAACGAGGTCGCCGAGCTGTTCGGCAGCATGCGTGGTGATGCCGACAGTGGCGACATCGCCTTCGAGCTTCAGCCATTCGTGTTCGGCAGTGAATTTCAACATGGTTCTCTCCGGAGATTTTCTTAGCGTTTGTAGGTGGGAGTGATGAAGGGCAGGGCGGTGACGGTGAGCGGCAGATACTTGCCGCGCACCTCCGCGAAGACCTGAGTGCCGGGTTCGGACTTGGCGGAGGGCACGTAACCCATCGCAACCGGTCCCTCGGCCGTCGGGCCGAATGTTCCGGAGGTCACTTCGCCGATCTCGTCTGCGCCTTCGGGATCCGCGTAAAGCTTGGCATGGGAGCGCACCGGCGCCTTGCCCTCTGGCCGAAGGCCGACACGGCGGCGGGATGTTCCGCCTGTCAGTTCTTCCAGAATCCGCGGCGCGCCGGGAAACCCGCCCTCGCGCTCGCCACCTGAACGGCGAACCTTCTGGATTGCCCATTCGAGCGAGGCCTCGATCGGTGTGGTCGTCGTGTCGATGTCGTTGCCGTAGAGGCAGAGGCCGGCCTCCAGCCGCAGCGAATCGCGCGCGCCAAGCCCGATCGCCTCGCAATCCTGATGCGCGAGCAAGGCCCTTGCGAGGTCCTCGGCCTTGTCGGCGGGTACGGAGATCTCGAAGCCGTCTTCGCCGGAGTAGCCGGAGCGAGAGACGATGCAGGCGGCACCGGAGAGCGTCACGTCGCGGACGTCCATGAACTTCATGGTCGAGACCTCTGGAGCAAGGGAGGCGATCACCGTCTCGGCCTTGGGACCCTGCAGAGCGAGCAACGCCCGGCCCTCCAGAAGCGTCACCGAGCATCCGTGAAGGTGTTCCTGCATGTAGGCCACATCGGCTTCCTTGCAGGCGGCGTTGACGACGACGAGCAGGTGGTCGCCGCGGTTTGCGATCATCAGGTCGTCGAGAATACTGCCACTGTCGTCGGTGAAGAAGCCATAGCGCTGGCGCCCCTGCTTGAGACCGAGGATATCGACCGGTACCAGCCTCTCCAGTGCCATGGCCGCATCGGCATAGGTGCCGGAGGCCGCCTTCACGATGACCTGGCCCATGTGCGAAACGTCGAAGAGGCCAGCCGCAGCGCGGGTGTGGAGATGCTCCTTCATGACGCCGGCCGTATATTGCACCGGCATGTCATAGCCGGCAAACGGCACCATCTTGGCGCCGAGCGACAGGTGCAGGGCATGCAACGGGGTCTGTTTCAGGTCGGGGGTGCTATTCAAGAACAAATGCCTCCAGGGTTACGCGCAGCGCGCGGCAGCTCAATCATAGGCACGGTTGTGCCCGGTTCATGAGCCCCCTCTGTCCTTGTCGCCTGAGATTGTTATCCCTTCGGCGTGCCCTGTCTCTCGACAGGGCCTCTCTCCAGAGTCCTGTTAGGCCGTGCGCTGGTCCTTTTGCCTGAGAGTTTCCGGGGCGGTTGCTCCTTCGGCACCGCAGCAAAGCGGTTTCTCCCAACGTACGTGGGGCCCATTATCCGGGAGGCCCGCCGCTTGGCAAGCGTCAAATGTCGCTGCCAGCAAGATTCTTGCCGCTTGCCTCGAAGGCTCATGCGGCGCAAAGAAGCAGCCACTGCGAATTGCGCTTGGTGGTCCCGTGCGATATCAGCCATCAAGATTTCGGAAACCCGGCATGATCACGAGCAACTGGACATGGGCAAACATCCTGCGCGTCTTCTGCGCGGTCGTGTTCCTGTCCCTCGGCTTCGGCCACGTGCCGGTGCAGGCCGCAACGCCGTTCGCGGCCTACGGCGAGCAATACCGGCTTCCGGACGGCAGCTTCGCCGATATCTGCGCCGCCGAACATGACGAGCAGGACCACGCCGATTTTCCGGCCTGCGAGGTCTGCCGGCTGGCCTCCTCTATCATCCTGCCTTCGCCGGCCGCTGGCGCCGAGCTTGCTCATGAGCAAGCCTCTCTGGACAATCCGCTTTGCGTCTTCTCGCTGAATTTCGGCTTCACCGCACTTGCACGCGCGACCTCTCGCGGTCCACCACCCTCGGCAATCTGACCAACTCTCACTCGTTCAGTAACTGCTCCCGGTGCAGGCAGAGGCCGCAACCGGATGGGGACCATCATCATGACCACGATCAAGACACTTCTCATGTCTGCTGCTGTCGGTGCAGCCGCTGCCGGCAGCGCCAATGCGCATGCCACCTTCACCGCATCCACGGTCACGGCCGACAGCTATGTCGTCATGGCACTGCAGGTGCCGCATGGCTGCGATGGCCAGGCGACGAATGAGGTGCGCCTCGAGCTGCCGGAGGGCTTCGTCTTTGCAAAGCCGCAACCAAAGCCCGGCTGGGACCTTGAGATCATCCAGGGAGACTACGAGAGTTCCTACGACAATCACGGTGCCAGCGTGACCAGCGGGCCGGTGGAGATCCGCTGGAAGGGTGGTGAACTGGCGGACGAACACTACGACACCTTCGTCGTGCGCGGCAAAGTCTCGGGTATCGAAGGCGGTACGGTCCTGGCCTTCCCGGCGACGCAGATGTGCGGCACTGACGCAAGCGTCGCATGGACAGAAGTCGCCGCGCCCGGCACCGATCCGCATTCGCTGAAAAGCCCGGCACCGACCGTCACGGTCGCCGCACAGGAAGCATCGGAGCATAGCGCCATGCATGGCCATGCACATGCTGCGTCTGAAACAGCAGCCAACAAGGTCGGTGATCTCGAGCTCGATGGCGCCTACACGCGCGCCATGCTGCCGGGCCAGCCCGTCGGAGGCGGCTTCGTCACCATCAAGAACACCGGGAGCGAGGACGACCGACTCGTATCCGCCTCTTCGCCAGCCGCAGGTGCCGTCGAGCTGCATGAAATGGCGATGGAGGGTGACGTGATGCGAATGCGCAAGCTCGACGACGGCATCCCGCTTCCAGCGGGCGAGACCGTGGAGCTGAAGTCCGGCGGACTGCACCTGATGTTCATGCAGGTCACGACGCCCTTCTCGGAAGGCGATACGGTTCCCGTGACACTGACGTTCGAGAAAGCAGGCGAGATCGATCTCGTTCTTCCCGTCACGGCGGCAGGGTCGAGCGGCCATTCGCACCACACCGGCCACTCACATAACTGAACCGTTATACACGCAAATTCGATCGCTCGCAGTCTCAGCTGCGGGCGACCGAGGCCGTCAGCCATCAGGCGTACGGAAGACTTGGCATGCCGTGCTCGGCTGTCAGTCGTCGAGGTTCCGGTAGGCGGCCTGGGCTTGTGCCAGCGTCGTGCGGTTCTGCGGATGCTGCTCCGGAGAAAGAAGGTCGAGCCCGACGGCAGAGGCCGGTATCAGTTGGTCGACCGTGGGCGTCCCGGTCTCGGTGCGTGAGATCAGGCGCTCGGCTGTGATGCGCGTCTCTTCCGCGAGAGCCTTTACCGACAAACGTCGAGCAGGCTTCATCGCTTCCGATGCGTAGGCCGCCGTATTGGCCGAAACTGAAACAACCAAGGTCATCTGCTGAAAATCCACTTCTCCAGCTTAGAACCCTATGCAGCCCGGCTTGGTTCCCTGTTAAGGAACTGGCAGGCATTTTAATCACCTGTCATTTTATTGTCGTTGAGCGGGTCAGTCAGCCATGTCGAATATTCTGCTTGTCGCAATTGGCGGCGCCACCGGCTCCGTCCTGCGCTATCTCATCGGCCACTGGAGCCTTCGGCAGTTCGGTCCCGGCTTCCCCTGGGGGACGTTGATCGTCAATATCGTAGGCTCGTTCGCAATCGGCATTCTAGTCGAATTCATTGCCCGGCGGTTGAACGCGCCCGCGGAAATGCGGCTTCTGCTGGTCACCGGCTTCCTCGGTGGCTTCACGACATTCTCCGCGTTTTCGCTCGATGCCCTGGTGCTGTTTGAGCGAGGTGCCGTTGCGACTGCCGGCGCCTATGTGCTTGGAAGCGTCATGCTGTCACTGGCCGCGGTCGTGGCCGGGCTGGCGCTTGGGCGGACGATGTTCTAAACAGCCTCGAAAAGCGCTAGAAGAAGAAAGAACATCATGGCAGGCATCGAGCACATCCGCGTTGAGGCGGACGAAGCGGGCATGCGCCTGGACCGTTGGTTCAAGGTCCATTATCCCGGCCTCGCATTTGGGTCGCTCCAGAAGCTGCTGCGGTCCGGTCAGGTGCGTGTCGATGGCGGACGAGTGAAATCCGACGCCCGCGTTCAGCCGGGCCAGACGGTGCGCATTCCACCTCTCGACGTCGACGCCAAGAAGACCGGCCCGATCGCGGGCAAGGACCTCAAGCATTCCAGCGACTACGAGCTGCTGCAGCGGATGGTGCTGCATGAGGACGACAAAGTGATCGTGCTCAACAAGCCATCGGGCCTTGCCGTGCAGGGCGGTTCCGGCGTCACACGGCACATCGACCAGATGCTCGATGCCTGGACGAGCCCGAAGGGCGAGAAGCCCCGGCTCGTGCATCGGCTCGACCGCGACACCTCCGGCGTACTGGTGATTGCGCGAACCCGCGGTGCTGCCCAGAAGCTGACGGCGGCGTTTCGCGAGCGCGACACCAAAAAGACCTACTGGGCCCTGGTCAAGGGCGTGCCGCGCAAGCATGAGGACAAGATTTCCACCTGGCTGGTGAAGGAGCCGACGCCCGACGGGGACCGGATGCGGATCGCCAGGCACGGCGAAGACGGTGCCGATCACGCAGTCACCTTCTATAAGGTGCTCGAGACCGCGGCACAGACAATGGCCTGGCTGGAGATGGAACCCTATACCGGCCGCACGCACCAGCTGCGCGTGCATGCCCTGCACATCGGCCACCCGATCATCGGCGATCCGAAGTATGAAGACGACGACATCAACTGGCCGTTCCCGGGCGGCATTCAGAAGCGCCTGCATCTGCATGCCCGCCACATCGACGTTCCGCACCCTGCGGGCGGTCGCCTGAGGGTCACGGCGCCGCTGCCGCCGCATATGGTGCAGAGCTGGAACCTGCTGGGTCTCGACATGGAGAACGGGCGGAGAGACGACGAATGAAGCTCGTCCTCTTCGACTGCGACGGGACCCTCGTCGACAGTGCCGACCTCATTCACGAGACGATGCGGCGAACCTTCCTGCATTTCGCGAAGCCGGAGCCGAAGCTTGCCGATACCAAGGCGATCATCGGGCTGACGCTCGACATTGCCATTGCGCGGATGCTCGGACGTCCGCATGCGGGCGACGAGGAAGTGGAGATGACGGCCTACTACAAGTCGCTGTTCTCCGTTGTGCGCAAGGACCTCGATTTTCGCGAGCCGCTGTTCGGCGGCATTCGTGACCTGATCGACACCATCGGGCCGCGGGATGACCTGCAAATCGGCGCTGTCACCGGCAAGTCGCGACGGGGGCTGAACCACCTGATGGAGATCCACGCCTTCGACGAGCACTTTGTCGTTTCCCGGACGGCGGATGAGTGCCCCTCCAAGCCGCATCCGGCCATGGTCACCGAATGCTGCGATGAAACCGGTCTCGTGCCGGGCGTCACACTTGTGATCGGCGATGCCATCTACGATATGCAGATGGCAAAGGCGGCCGGCGCGACCGCCATCGGCGTTTCCTGGGGCTATGCCTCGGTCGATGATCTTTGGAACGCGGGCGCCGACGCCATCGTTGACCATCCGAGCGAACTGCTTGTCCATATCGGCTGAGGTATTCCATGCGTGAACTGTTCGATCTTCCGGAAGGCCTGAGCCATCCCGACCCCACTCGCCGGGCCCAGATCCAGATGAAGCGCCCGCTGCCGAAGCGGTTTTACACCGATGTGTCGGTTGCGCAGGGAAACGAAGGCTACGCCATCCATCTCGACGGGCGCCCGGTGCGGACACCAGCCAAAAACCCGCTTGTCGCGCCGACCGCTGCCTTGGCCGAGTTGATGCGCGTCGAATGGGATGGTCAGGTGGAGCATATCGATCCGTTGACGATGCCGGTGACGAAGCTCGTCAACACGGCAATCGACGGTGTCGCGACCGATCCGCAGGCGGTGTTCGAGGATATCCTGCGCTTTTCGTCGAGCGATCTGCTGTGCTATCGCGCGGACGGTCCTGACGAGCTCGTGGCGCGCCAGTCGGAGCGATGGGACCCGCTGATCGACTGGGCGGCCAACGATCTGGGCGCCCGCTTCATCCTGATCGAAGGGATCATGCCGCAGGACCAGCCGCGCGAGGCAACGGACGCCTTCGCCGCGACACTGCGCAAATACGATACGCCGATCGAGCTTGCCTGTCTCCACACGGTGACGACGCTGACCGGCTCGGCAATCCTGGCGCTGGCCTTCGCGGAAGATCGACTGTCGGTCGAGGAGCTCTGGTCCCTTGCCCATCTGGACGAAGACTGGACGGACGAGCACTGGGGCGTCGACCCGGAAGCGCAGCTGCGCCGGGCAAAGCGACAGGATGAGCTTCAGGCATCGGCGGCAGCCTTCCTCAGCCTTCGGCCGTTCGTTTAATCCTTCGCTAACCGTAGACGCGGCATGATCCGGGAAATGTTTCCGGGACCCCCCGATGCGCCGCCTCTATCCCTTCGTCGTGCTGATGGCAGTTCTGCCGCTCCTGATGTCGTTTCGGCTGGAGACAGCTGCGCGCGTGCCGGAAACGCTGCTGTATGACGTACGCGGCGCTTTTGTTGCCGCAAGGCCGGACGTTCCGTCCGTCCTTGTTGCCGAAACCGACCGACTGGTGAACGAGGCAATCGTCTCGACTTTCCGCCAGCGGGTCCTGCCGCGGACGATCCTGACACTTCGCATCGAGCAGCACTCGAAACTGCCTGTTCTCCTGGGAGGAAAACGGGAGGCAACAGTTGCCGTGAAGGCGATAGCGGTCGCCAATGGCGAGGTCATCGCGGAAGGCACGTTCAGTGTGAGCGTCTACTCGCTGAAT
>JBKBXP010000079.1:0-12265 GCA_046314035.1 Pseudorhizobium sp.
GGAGTGAAATCATGGAAAACCGAAGGAAACCTGCGCCTACCGCCGCCACGCTCGACATAAACTGCGACTGCAAAGAATATGTGATCGACTATCTCGCCAAGAGCTTTCCTGTCCGCCTGATGGCGGTGTTCACAGACGAAAACGGTAATCCTCGCTCCGAGCCGATGAGTGACGAGCAAGGCGCACCTGTGCTCTGTCGAACTGCGCTGGCCGCACGCGACCGGATGATCGAGCAGCTCTGCGCCTTGCCGCCCATCGCCACAGCCCTCGATGCCATCATCGAACGCTTCGGCGTTGACCAGGTGGCGGAAGTCACCGGTCGCACACGTCGGCTGATCGTCGGCCGCGATGGTCGTCAGAAACTCCAATCCCGGTCGCCGCGCGCCAACGTCGCCGAGACCCAGGCATTCATGGACGGTGCCAAGCGCATTCTGGTGTTCTCCGATGCCGGGGGAACCGGGCGCAGCTACCATGCCGATCTGGCCGCGAAGAACCAGGCCCGCCGCGTCCACTTCCTGCTCGAGCCGGGCTGGCGGGCTGACGCCGCAATACAGGGGCTCGGGCGGACCAATCGCACCAATCAGGCATCGGCACCGCTGTTCAGGCCGGTGACCACCGATGTGCGCGGCGAGCGCCGCTTCATCTCGACGATCGCGCGGCGCCTCGACAGCCTCGGCGCTCTGACCCGCGGGCAGCGCCAGACCGGTGGGCAGAACCTCTTCGATCCTGCCGACAATCTCGAAAGCATCTACGCCAAGGAGGCGCTCCATCGCTGGTTCGGCCTGTTGTTCACCGGCAAGCTCGAAGCCGTCGGTCTCGGGCGCTTTCAGGAGCTGACAGGTCTCCGGATCGAAGCGCCTGATGGTTCGATGGTCGATGACCTGCCGTCGATCCAGCGGTGGCTCAACCGCATTCTTGCGCTTCCCATAGCCCTGCAGAACGCGATCTTCGACGAGTTCATGGGGCTGGTCGAAGCGCGCATCGATGCCGCCCGGCAGGCCGGCACGCTCGATCTCGGCCTCGAGACGATTGCAGTCGAGGACTTCACGGTCCTGTGCGACACGCTGCTGCGCACCGATCCGGCATCGGGCGCGACCACCCATCTGCTGGAACTGGAAATCGCCAGAGCCTTGAAGCCGCTCACACTGAAGCGGCTCGAGGAGCTTTACGGCATCACTGGGCAGCGGCAACGGGCGGTTCGAAATGCTCGCTCAGGCCGGGTTGCCTTGCTCGTGCCTGCCCGCAGTATTCTTGCCGATGACGGTACGCGCGTGACCCGCTTCGAATTGTTGCGTCCCCTCAAGCGCAGCCACATCACCGAAGATCGGCTGGCGGAGAGCAGCTGGGAGGATGTCTCCCTCGACGATTTTCAAAATTTCTGGGCGACCGAGGTCGAAGAAGCCCGTTCCAGCCACAAACGCGAGCGCCTCTATCTCGCGACGGGCCTCCTGCTTCCGGTCTGGGACAAGCTCCCTTCGGATTTCGTGAAGGTGAGCCGCATTTCGGCAGCAGATGGCCGGTCGCTCCTCGGCCGCGAGGTTCCCGCCCATTGCGTGCCCGAACTGTGCCGAGCGCTGAGTCTGGAACGCGAGCAAACTCTTTCCGCCGATGAAATCGTGCAGACCGTTCTTGCTACTGGCCGGGCTATGGAATTTGCGGGACGCGAGCAGCTCATGGTCAAACGCAGCTTGGTCAATGGCTCACAGCGAATTGAGCTCACCGGTTGGAGCGTAGCCCGCCTCGACTGGTACAAGGCCCAAGGCTGCTTCACCGAGGTCATCCGCTACCAGACCCGGCTCTTCGTGCCGATCGAAGGCGCCGCAAGCGTGATTGCCAGACTGGCATCATCGGTATAGCTCCTTGCCAAATGGCATTATCTGGAATATATGATGCCATATGGAGAACTGCCATGTTGGCTCTGCAACCCGTTGATACTGCCGTTACCGCCTTCCGGCCCGATCCGATTACGCAGGACGAGGCAGCTGCCATGTTCCGGGCAGTCCTCAATCTGTTCGGCAAATGGGAACTGACCGACGAGCAGGCGGCAACGCTGCTCGACATGCCGGTGCGCTCCTATCGCCGATGGAAGGCGGAAGGCCCCGGGCGCGTTTCGCGCGATGGGCGTGCGCGTCTGTCCAACCTCATGGGCATCCATAAGGCGCTCCGGATCATCTTCACGGAGGCTGCCCGCGGGTATGCCTGGATTAGGGCGGCCAATGATGCGTTCGGGGGCTCCAGCGCCCTCGATATGATGCTCGGAGGTGAACTCACTGACATCATGCGGGTGCGTCGCTACCTCGACGCTGAGCGCGGCGGCTGGTGAGCGAAGCAGCAGAAATCCCCGTTTCTAGAGTTGAGTGGAAGGGCGCTGTCAGGATCATCCGCAGCGCCTTTCCGCCGATCGACCTGTTCGAGGACATCGCCGATCCCGCGGACTGGCCGCTGCTGATTTCGGCCGAGCAGAAGACCAATCCTCGCATCATGGCGACGATTGGTAATCTCGACCTCGTTCCGGTTGGCCGCCGCGTCGGCGGCAACGGCGCCTCCTACCTCATGGCGCCATTCACCCATGTCAGCACCGATCGGCCGAGCCGCTTTACCGGCGGCAGTTACGGCGTGCTCTATGTTGGGGACCGTTTTGAAACCGCACTGTTCGAGACGATCTACCATCACGCCCGCTTCATGGCCCAAACCCACGAAGCGCCTGGCTGGACGTCGCAATTCCGTGAGATCGTTATGTCGGTCGATGCAGACTTGCATGATCTCCGAGTTCCGGCGGGGGAGCCAGGTCCGGCGCTTGATCCCGACAGCTATGCCGCATCTCAAGCGCTCGCGATGCACCTTAGGGGAGCGGGATCGGACGGAATTGTCTGCCCGAGCATCCGGCATCCTGGTGGGGAGTGCGTCGCGCTCTTCTACCCCGACTGCGCGTCAAACCCGCTACAGGGGCGGCACCTCGACTATCACTGGGATGGGGCGCGGGTTGATCTGGTCCGTGATGCGGGATCGGGCGCTGTTTTCCGGATTGTCGATTTGCCGCCCGATCCCGCCTGACCGAACGAGCTGGGTTTCCAGACAAGTGCTGTAGGATCTCCGAGCGCAGTGGACGGCCAGCAGGCTCATGCCTGCGAACCAGCCTTCACGAGTTCATGAAGGGCTTTGTCCGGCGAGACCGGCCCCTTGTACAGCGGGCTACATGGTGTCTCCGCTAACTTGGCGGAAACCGCCAGGAGGTCGTCATCATCGCCCTTTTCGTATGCATAGGCGGCCAACCAGAATTCGGCCTGCTTGACGAACTCATTGAGGATGCCCACGACGCTCCGGTTCGCGGTCTTTGCATATTGGACCTTGTCCATCTGCCAGACTTCCTGAGCGATGAATTCGCTCGGGACGCCGTGGTCCTTCAGAACCAGGGCCAATTGTGTGGGGAATCTTCGAGCAAGCGTGGCCGCCGGGGCCAGCGGCATAAGCACGGGAAGCAGCGTGCGCTCAGAAACCAGCAAAGCCACCTGCGGTTTCCAGAACATGACCGTGGCATACCAATTGCCGAGTGCAGTGTCGCTTTGCCTCGGGGCAACGATTTCCGGTTTAATCCGATCAAGCAACTTCTTGGTGCAGTGCAGGTGGAACATCGCGGCGAAGGATAGTGTTCGGCGTCCAGCGCGTCCACCGAAGCTGCCGGCTTCGCCGCTAAAATGGCAAAGACCGACCAGAAAACGTCGTTTGTCGAACGAAGGGGCAATGATTGCTTCTGTCGCAACCGTTCATTCGCTCATCCCCCTCGCAGCGGGCGTGGGAATGGCTGGGAGTGCGGCCATTCTATCGGTCCGATCATAGTTAGATGGCTTTGGAACGCGACGCTCGCGGTACCGTCACAGGGATGATGGCGTCTTAAGCATGCCGGGTACTCGGAACACGATGATGTGCCGCGCCAGCGTGGATCCTTCCGGAATATAGTCCGTATGCCAGAGGCATTCGGCGATCGTCGGGGGTGGGCCCGGACGGCCCACGAGTTCGAGGATGCCAAGGAAGCCGAGACGCACATTGGTCGCCTGATAGGCGCCAGCCTGCCCGAAATAGGACCTGGCCACTTCACGATCGACAGCGCCAAAATGGCGCTTGAGCTCTGAGATGAACCGCACACCTCCGAACCCGACATAGATATCGCTGCGGCCGGTCGCGATGCCCTCCACTTCGGTCAGTACCTCCGCAGTGGTGATGTTGCCCTTGATGAACTCCCTCAAGTCAGACTGAAGGTCGCCCTCCTTCGCGTCATCCGCTCGCAGATAATCGGTTCGTGGGCCTAGTTGCTTGCGGCCGGCATCTTGGCGGTCTGCACAGAACATAAGGATCTGCGCCAGCAAGGCGTCAAATCCATCCTTCGTCTCCCCGTGGTAGTCTGTGCACGACGCGACCGCTGCGGTGAGCTCGCGGAAGAGCTGATTGATGACAGGATTGGTGAACTGCTCCGCCTGATTTGCCTGTCGACCGAGAGCAGATTCGAGCGCAGCAGCGGTGATCTGGGGCAGTTGGTCTGCCCCCGGGAGACCATGGAGAACGCTCGTCAGCAGCGGATACGAAGCGTTCTCCTCAGCTTTTCGCGAAGCTTCTGTCTCCTCGCTGCGTCGCTGCACACCAGTCCGAAGTTGTGTCGCAAGGCAAGCATCTATCCCAAAGAGGTCGGGTTCACGCAGCAACCGGTCGAGATGTTCCGCTAGCCCGCGCTCGCGGACAAATGCCGCCTCGATACGCGGTCGAATAAGCAGCGACAGGCCAGGGCCTGCCTTCACGGTTCGCTCCGCGTCATAGATCGCCAGCAACGCGTTTAGCGTCGCGGCGGCGTTCAGCCAGCTGGGACGCGAGAGATCGTCGACCGCCCGCCGCGCGCCCCGAGCCAGTCCGACCCAGGAGATCTCGCGATCCGCCCGCGGCGCGAGCCAAGGAGGCAGGGATGCTGCCCGCAGCAGAGCCTGTCGGTCGGTGATGGCTCGCTCCAGTCGCGAGAGCGATGCATGCAGATCGGCTGCGCCTGCCTCGTTCCAAAAGCCGCGGATAATGTCGATGATCGCGTCATAGGCGACTGCATCGGCGCGGTCCTCGTCGGCCCGGGCGGCTTGCCTGAACCGCAACTGTGCCGCTTCGAGGCGACCGAGAATGTCGGGCATGGACGCCTGCGCGAGGCCATCGCCCAGCGTGATCAGGCCGAGCTCGAACGCGGCTTCGGCCTCAGCTGAAGGGAGCAGGCGTTCGAGCGCCGCGATGAGATCGCTACCGCCCCATTGCGTGAAGGCTGCGCCGAGGAGCTTTGCCGCATGAGCTGCGAACAGTTCGCTCGGCGTCCCGTCAATTTCCGTGAGAAGCGCGAGCAGCCGGTGGCGATTCATGGCGTCGGCTAGCGCGAGGCGGAAAAGCGCTTCGAGGGCATAGGCCGCCATCAAGTCGGTCCGGGGATCGGATCGATCGGCGACCTTATCAAGTAGGATCGGTGTCAGCGTCCGTCCGAGACGGTCCCGCAGATGCGGGGCCTCGATCAGCAGATGGGCCGCGTCGCGTAGGACCGTGGGCGAGGGCGCTGCTGCGAAGCCATCGGTCAACAAGGAATCGAGTATGGCCTGGTCGGTCTCGGGCGCCGTAACCGTCATCGTCACTAGCACGTCGAGGAAGGGGGCCTGCAACAGTGCATCCCGCTCCAATGCGAGGCGATTGGCGCCGCCAATTCGCTCCAGCGTCACGACCTCTCCTTGCGCGAGGCATCTGGATATCGCGTCGATGACCGTCACGCCGCGACGCTCGAGTGCGCAATCACCACAGATATGCATCCTTCTCCGCAATCCGGCACCGGTCCTCGCCGAGCTGACTGACGATCGCCGGCGGATTGGCGCTCGCTACGAGGATCTGGAGGCCCGGCGTCTCCTTCGCGATCGTCTGCAATTCCCCCAGCAGCGCGGCCAGATCGATATCGCTGACCTCCTCGGCGCCCGGCGAGTCGATGATCAGGAGCCCCGGATGGCGCCCAAGGCCGCGCTCTTGGCCGACGCGCAACAAGGCAACCGCCGTCGCGAGCCGCAACCGCAATCGTTCGCCCGCAGTGACCTTGCTGAAGCTGGTGCTTTCGCCGCCTTTGGTAAGGGCCAGCGTCGCGTTCGATCCTAGTTTGACGCCCTCGAGCATTCTGACGCCGAGGCGCTGCCCCAATGTGAGGATCTCCTCGCTCAGACGTTGCAATATGTCGCCGCGGCTCTGGTCATAGGCGGTCTCGGCTTCTTTGGTGGCAGCCCGCACGAGCGCAAGATCAGGAGAGGGCGTCGGAGCCACCCCGTCGATCTTGCGCTCCTTGAGCGCTCCCTCGAGCCGCGCAACGGCTAGCTCTGCCTCCCGCCGCTGCTGGAAGGTTGTCCCCGTCGCCGCTTTCTCCAGCGCTGCGCGCGCTGCATCGACCGCCTTGCTCGCATCTTCGGCAAGCCGGCGCAGCGCAGATTCGTGGGCGACGGCCCGCTCCACGGCGGCCCTCGAGGCTTGTGCCCGCCTTTCGCCGGCCTCGATGGTCTCGCTCACCCCCTCCATGGTTTCGACCGGGATGTGCTCGGCGCAAAGCGAGCAGTTGAGATCGACGCTCTCCCGCTTGATGCGCTCGCCCGACACCTTCGCCTCGCAGCGCGGGCAGCAGACCGGCTCCAGTCCATTGAAGAACTGCTCAGCGACGATATTCTCGCGCAAATTGCGCAGGGCCCGCTCATCGGTATCGGCCAACTCCCGCAGCGCCTTGAGCTCGGCTTGCGCTGTAGCGTGGCGTTTCGCCTGGTCGATCGCGATCGGGGAAAGCCGGGCCACTTCACCTGCCAGTCGCTCAAGCTCTTTTGCCGTTGCCTGTGTCGAACTCAGCCCTGCCAGGGTCTTCTGCGCCGCCGCGAGATCGGCCTCGAGGCGCGTTCGTGCCTTGGCGGCTTCCTCCGCCGCGCGCGCCGCGGCCTTGTTGCTCTGGTCCTGTTCCTGCTCGACCTCCTTCTTGACGGTGCGCGCCTGCATGACCGTCAGCGCCCAGGGGAGCCCCACATACATCTGCAGCATACGCGCGGGCAGGCCACCCATCTGTACGTCACCGAGAAGCAATTTGTGGTCGCCGCCGAAATAGAGCCCGCCCGACAACGCCGTCCAGCCATGTTCGACCGCCATCTTGTCGCCGTCCTTGCCCTGCATCGCGGGAATGGGATCGAGGTCGAGCGTGTTCATCATGAACTGCGACATGCCGGCCGCAAAACCCTCGTCCGACGAAAAGTGATCGACGATGGTTGGCGCGCCACTTGGTCGGATAAGCATCAGTGTACCGGTTGGAACACCGGCATCGACGGTGAACTCGATCCGATAGGGCTGCGCATCGACCAGAAAGTCTAGGGCAACCCAGCTCAGCCATTTGCGGACATCGCCCTGCAGATCCTTGGGCGTGCCGCGCAGGCACCACAGGATGATCTCGATGATGCTCGACTTGCCGGCAAAATTCTTCTCGCTGGTGATCGCCCAGATGCCCGGCCTCAAGCCCTCCCAGCAGAAATCGATCGCACCCTGCGCCTTGCCGCCCTTCTCGCCCTTGAACGCGATGGCTGTGATGGTGAGCGTCCGCGCCGGGCGCATCGGACGGTCCGCCGTAATGCCCCGTCTGCGAAGCGCTATCTCGGCTTCGGCCGGGCTCATGCCCGCCTTTTCCGCCACCATCTCGAGCCAGCTTGCCGTCATCGTCCGGCCCTTTCCAATATGGCGTCCAGCCTTTTGCGCACGCGCTCGGTGATCGGCGCGATGATATGGTTGAGTTCCGTCCCGGCATATTCAGCCTGGAGATATTGCCGATCCTTGAGAGCCTTGCCGCCCTTGTCGCCGGCAACGCGCGTGACGATCGCCGCTCGGTCGCGATACCAGGCCAGTTCCGGCGCGGCCTCGGCCAGCGACGCCATTGCCTCGCGCCCCTTGATCGTCAGCAGATAGATATGCTCGCGGACCTGGCCTGGCGACCCTTGCCGCCTGATCTTCAAAAGACCTGCCGCGGCCAGGATCGACAGCGCATTGTCGAGCGGCTCGAAGGCCCCGAAATGATAGCGGATCATCGGCAGACGCCGGAGATCGGGCTCGCGATCATCGAATATTCGTTCGGCCAAATGGATGAGCGATGCGTCGCCCGTTTCCTCGAAGACGGTAAGAAGCTCATTTGCAAGATAGTCCGGATTGCGCATCCAGAAGTCGAGCGCTTGCAGCCGCGACTGCGCGTGCAGCGTAGCAACGACATCCTCGCCCCACTGGTCTGCGTCTGCCGTAGCCCCCGCAGCATCAATACATGCGAGCAACCTTACCGCACTCTGCCGGTCCGACGCCCCAGATACTTCAGACACCACAAGAGGCCCCTGTTCTTGTCTACCCCGGACAGCCCGTCACCATGATGAAGATGATGTAACCCATGAATGCAATTGAAAACCCCAAATCGTTCAAATGTGAAGAAGACCCGTTTCTTGCAGGGAATAGTCGTGTCGCCATCGTCGCCGCGATGACGCATAGGTTTGCTTGGGGGCTGCCAGTCCTTGATCGGCCCAATATCCGACGCTCTGCGATCCCGGTCGGACACCGGCCTTTGACAAGACCTGCCATTCGACATTTCGCTGCGGAACGGTCGCTTAGTCCCAGCCATCGTGATCGATCATTACCGTGCCTGTCGGGATATTCGCTGCGAACGCATGAGAGGGGAGTGGGCTTTGCCTTGATTGAGCCAGTTGGGCGTCGAAGGTCGATGCACCGGGCTCACAATCAGGAGTGTGTCCCATGATCAAGTCGATCCCGCTGAACAAGCTCGTCCAGTCTCCCCGCAATGTTCGCCGTCACAGTGACCCGGCATCAGACGCCGAGCTCAAGGCAAGCATCGCAGCCTGTGGCCTGCTACAGAACCTCATCGTGAGGCCCACCGCCAAGGCCAAGTTCGAGGTCGAAGCCGGTGAGAGGCGTCGGCGCGCAATGCTCGCGCTTGCAGACGAAAAGATCCTTGCCCGCGATCACGAAGTCACCTGCCTCGTGCTCGAAGACAGCGCTGAGGTCGCGGTCGAGACCAGCCTTGCGGAGAACTTTCACCGCCTCGCCATGAACCCGGCCGACGAAGCCCAGGCCTTTGCCGCGCTCGTGGCAGGCGGTGCGACCGTCGAGGACGTCGCGCGCCGCTTCGGTCTGACCGTTCGCTTCGTTGATGGCCGGCTGCGTCTCGCGAACCTTGCGCCTGTGGTGTTTGAGGCACTGGCCTCCGGGGAAATCACCCTCGATATCGCCAAGGCCTTCGGCGCGACCTCGGACCAGGACATCCAGGCCCGGGTGTTCGAGCAGGTTTCCTCGGCCTACTACGCACCCAATCCCGACAGCATCCGGCGCATGGTCCTCTCCGGCACAGTCCGGGGCAGCGATCCGCGCGCCCGTCTCGTTGGCCGCGATGCCTACATTGCCGCGGGCGGCCGGATCGAGCGTGAGCTGTTCGACAACGACGACAGCGAATCCTGGGTCGATGTTGCGCTGCTCGAAAGCCTCGCGGCGGCAAAGATGGAAGAGCAGGCCAAAGCCATCGCCGCCGAACAGGGTCTTGCCTGGGTCAAGCCGACGCTCGATCCCTATGCCAGCCACGACCTGGTCGAAGGGCTGGTCAGGCTTCCCGCCGAACCGGCGCCATTGACCGAAGCTGAAGTGGCAAGGCTCGACGAACTCGATGCCTCCTATGACGAGCACGCGGCGATCCTTGAAGACGAAGACAGTGCCGAGGAGGCCGTGGCTGCGGCCGAAGCGGCTATCGAGGCTATCGAGCGCGAATGCCAGGACATTCGTGCCCGACCGCCGGTTATCGCGCCGGAGCTCAAGGCCGAGGCAGGAATGGTGCTGGTGCTCTCCCGCGATGGCACGCCGGTTCTCCAGCCGGTGTTCTACGGCGAGCGTCAGGCTGAACCCGCCGAACTCGATGACGGGATCGAAGTCGTTGCAGGCGAAGAAGGTTCGGACAGGCGCCGGACCACCTTGTCGAAACGTCTGGTCGACGAACTCGCGATGCAGCGCCGCGATGTTCTGGCACTTCACGTTGCATCCGATCCCGGGCTGGCGCTTGACATCATGGTCTTCACCCTCGCCGATGCCGATACCCACGATTGGCGCTCGCGCCCTTCGACCACGCTGCGCGCGCCTGTTCCAGCAGGCCCGATCATCGGCTTCGAAGCCAAGGATGCGCCGGCGAGCAGCGCGCTTGCTGAGCTCAGGTCCGGTCTCGACGAAAGCTGGCGCGCCGGGCCTGATGCAACGTCCCGCTTCGATCTGTTTCGGGCGCTGCCCGATGAAAGCCGAGCCGCATGGCTTGGCTTTGTCGTTGCCCGGTCGCTCGAGGCAAGCCTAAACATGACGGGTGAGCGCCAGCTTCCGTTCCAGGATCACCTTGGTAGCCTGATCGGCATCGACATGGCGCAGTGGTGGCGCCCGACAGCCGCCAACTACTTTGACCGGGTGTCGAAGCAGGTGATCCTCGATGCGCTGACCGATGTCGGCGGTCTCGAGCTCTCTTCGCGCTTCGCCTCGGTCAAGAAAGGTGACCTCGCGATGAGCGCCGAGCGCGTCTTCGCCGGCACCTACATCACAGAGGTCGAGGTTCGCGAAAAGGCCCTGGCCTGGGTGCCTGAGGTCATGCGGTTTGCCTCCGCTGCCCCGGAGGCTGGCGAAGCCGAGATCGACGCAAGCGACGCTGCGCCTGGTGTCGAAGGCGAACTTCATACCCCCCGCGAGCTGGCCGCCTGACCTCCTCCTGACAGGCTCGGCCACTCGCACCTCGAGAAGCGGTCCTTCGGCTCACGCCGGAGGGCCGCTTCCTTTTTGGGAGCAGAGCAGAGGGGGCTCGGGACCCTGTGGCACTGGCCGGCGAACCCGTCGCCGATTGTCCAGATGCCTCAATCAGGAGAACCATGATGGCCTATCGCAAGGAGCAGAGCGGCGGCTTGTCGCCCGCCGCCCGTATCACCCAGGAAATCATCGCCCGTCTGGAAGCAGGCACGAAGCCATGGATCAAGCCGTGGCGCGGTGTCCCGGTCTCCCGACCCTTGCGGGCTTGCGGAATTCCGTACCGGGGCATGAACGTGTTCTGGTTGTGGATGGTCGCCGACATGTGCGGCTACGGCTCGCCGTTCTGGATGACCTACAACCAGGCAAAATCGCTCGGAGCCCAGGTCCGCAAGGGTGAGAAGTCGACCATCGCGATCTTTTACAAGAGCTATACCAAGGAGGTCGAAGCCCCCGATACCGGCGAAAGGACCGACGAGGCCCGCCGGGTGCTCAAAGCCTATCCAGTCTTCAATGCCGATCAGGTCGAAGGTCTGCCCGAGCGCTTTCATCCGGCGGTTACGCTGGAATTGGTCGAGCCTGAAGGGCGCGAGGCCGAACTCGACGCCTTCTTCGCCGCCATCCCCGTCAATCTGCGCCACCAGGGCTGCGAGGCCTATTACGAGCCGACTGCGGATCGTGTCACGATGCCGCCTGTCAGCCTGTTTAACGGTTTCGATCACTACTACGCCACGCTCGCACACGAGCTATCGCACTGGACAGGCCATGCCAGCCGATTGGGACGCGATCTCAAAAACCGCTTCGGCACGGCTGCCTATGCCGCCGAGGAACTGGTCGCCTTATCTGGACAGTCTGCGCCGCCCGCAACATTGCAGTAAGGTCGGCGATGGACGCCCACGGTAGGCAGTTATCAGGCTGGCCGTAGCGCTGACCCAAGAGCTGGCGGAGGCCAGCCTGATAACTGCCGGGCCATAGGGCGCATCGGTGTGAGGTCAGCTTCCGGGTGGGGGGTCCGGGGGGGAGGGTTTCGTGCCGGTGTCGATCATTACCGTTTGCGAGCGCCGCGACGCCAGGGGGCTCGACGCGCATGTGCCGCTGATCCTGCGGGGAGACGCTCTCTATGATCCCGATCTCGACCGCTTCTTTGTCGACCTGCCGCTAGCGGGGATCCGCTCGCGCCATTCGCTGCGCGCCTACGCCTATGACGTTGCGGTGTGGCTTCGCTTCCTCGATGCCTGCGGCACGACGATATGGGACGCGGCCCGCGACGATGTGACCGCCTATCACCGCGCGCGGCGGCGCGGCGACGCCGCCCAGCGGATCAGCGCGGCAAGCTGGAACCGGGCAGTCGCCAGCCTCGATCGCCTCTACCGCTGGGGTAAGAGCCAAGGGCTGATTGCCGAAGCGCCGTTCAGTCGGCGCGCTATATGGCGAC
>JBKBXP010000080.1:0-12260 GCA_046314035.1 Pseudorhizobium sp.
TCGAAGTCAGGGCTGTTGGGTGGTGGAGCCATCGTCATGCAGCCTTGGTATGCGCGGGTGGTCGGGGACGCAGGAGAGCAAACAGCACGATGCCGAGCGTGCGTCGCAGGGCCAGATGCAAAAGCAGCGTCTCGATCATCATGGCGACTGCGGTCGCAATCGCGGCCCCGGTCAATCCGTAGCGCGGAATGAGGATCACGTTCAGCACGATGCTGGCAGCCAGCACGACGCCGTAGATCAGCACGCAGAGCTTCTGGTGTCCGGCCATGCTGAGCAGTGTCTCGCCCGGGCCGATCAGGGCCTTGGTCACGATGCCGGCAAAGAGGATCGGCAGCAGCCAGTAGCCCGCCGTGAAGGCCTCGCCGAACAGCGACAGCAGTTGCTCGCCGACGAGGAGCAGCGTCACGCCAATCACCAATGCCGGCCAGAAGCTCCAGCGCGCCGCCTGGCTTGCGAAATCGGCGAGCGCCGTCCGGTCACCGGTGGCGAGCAGAATGGAGAAGCGCGGCCCTGCGGCGGCCTTCACGGCGAAGGCGACGAACTGGACCAGCACGATGATCTTCGTGGTCGCGAAATAGATCCCCACCTGGTCGGGCGGCAGGTAGAGGCCGACGACCACGACATCGGCATTGGTCAACAGGAAGCCGATACCGTCGATGAGGAAGATCGGGAACGTATAGGCCAGCCACTCCGCCGGCGCCAGGCGCAGCTTGCCCCGCCCATAGGTCTTGCGCAGCCTGCGGCGCAGACGCACGTATTGCACCAGCGTGGTGAGATAGGTAGCCGCCAGCGCCGACTGCATCGCCGTCACGGCGGTATCGGGCGCCCCCATCAATACCGACGCCACCATGAAGACGAGGATCAGCGTGGGGCGGGCGAGAAAGGTCGGGCTGAGTGCCGTCACCGTCCAGCCGTTTGCCCGTGCCGTGCCGTCCAGCACATCGCCCAGCGCAATCATTGGCAGGGTGGCAAGCGCCAGAAACAGCGGCACCAGCCAGTAGCTCTCGAAGAGATGCGGGACGAGCTCCAGGACGAGGAACCCGATGGCGGCGAGGACGGTCGCGGAAATCAGCGCGGAGAGGCGGGCCGTCACGTTGAGGCCGCGGGCGGCGGCAAGGTCGCCTAGCGCCTCGTGATGCGGCAGGAAGCGGATCACCGAACTCTGGAAGCCGAGGCAAGAGAGGCTGCCGCCGAGGATCACCAGAACCCAGACGAAGGCGAAGATGCCGTATTCGAATTCGCCCATCATCCGCGCCAGGATGATCTGCGAGAGAAAGGCGATGGCGGCGCTGACGATACGGATCGCGAAGGCGGTCAGGGCCTGGCCCTGCGCCCGCGCCGTCTCGCCGTCCATCGAGCGGGATCCGGCCAGCCGATCGCGCCAAGGCCGAAGCCAGGTGCGCAGACTGTGCGGCAGGAATTTCTCCGCTGATTCGATGATCGCCATGATCGGCACGCAATACTCACATCAAACGAAAAACGCTGGCGCCAGTCTTGCCACGACAGGGTTAACAATCCTTTCGAACCGTCCAACCTCCTCCGTCATTCCTGGTTTTCCACAAGCCCCCAGACGAAGAATGCCGCCCGGAGGCGGCATTCTCGAAGGTCGACATGGTTTCAGCAGGACCGCTTACGCTTCCTGTTCGAAAGCACCGTGGCAATGCTTGTACTTCTTGCCGGATCCGCAGGGGCAGGCTTCATTGCGCCCGACGCGACCCCAGGTCTCCGGGTTGGTCGGGTCGCGGTCGTCCGGTGCCACCTGCAGGCCGGAAGAATTGCCGCCGGCGAACTCGTCGTCGCCTGTCGTGGCGTCGATGTGGTGCGGTTCCATGGTCTGGGGAGGCTGCGGCGGCGAGGCGTCGCGCACCAGTTCCACCCGCATCATCTGGGCCGTGACCGCTTCACGCAGGTTGATCAGCAGCGCCTGGAAGAGCTCGAAGGCTTCCGACTTGTATTCCTGCAGCGGGTCCCGCTGGGCGTAGCCGCGGAAACCGACGACGGAGCGCAGGTGGTCGAGGTTGACGATGTGCTCGCGCCACAGGTTGTCGAGCGTCTGCAGCACGACGGAGCGCTGAACGTAGTTCATCACTTCCGGGCCGAACCGCTCATGGCGGTCGGCGGCGGCGGCATCGGCTGCCTTGGTGATCCGGTCGCTGATGTCTTCCTCGCCGATCCCCTCTTCCGTCACCCATTCCTCGATGGGCAGGTTCAGGTTGAGAAGGCGCTCGACGTCGGCCTTCAGGCCGACGGCATCCCACTGCTCGGCATAGGCGCGCTCGGGGATATGCTTGGCGACCATGATCTCGATCACCTCGTTGCGCATGTCGGCCACGATCTCCTCGAGACCCGCGGCATCGGCATCCATCAGCTCGATGCGCTGTTCGAAGATGACCTTGCGCTGGTCGTTGGTGACGTCGTCGTATTTCAACAGGTTCTTGCGGATGTCGAAGTTGCGGGCTTCGACCTTCTTCTGTGCGCGTTCAAGAGCCTTGTTGATCCAGGGGTGGACGATCGCCTCGCCCTCCTTGAGGCCGAGCTTCTGCAGCATGCCGTCCATGCGGTCGGTGCCGAAGATGCGCATCAGGTCGTCCTGCAGCGACAGGTAGAACTTCGAGCGGCCGGGGTCGCCCTGGCGGCCGGAACGGCCACGCAGCTGGTTGTCGATACGGCGGCTTTCGTGGCGTTCGGTGGCGATCACGTAAAGTCCGCCGGCGGCGAGCGCCCGCTGCTTCAGAACCTTGATCTCGTCGCGGATGACGGCCTCCTTGGCGTCGCGCTCCGGACCCGGCTCCATGCCTTCCAGATCGCGCTCGAGACGCATGTCGAGGTTGCCGCCGAGCTGGATGTCGGTACCGCGACCGGCCATGTTGGTGGCGATCGTCACGGCGCCGGGCACGCCGGCCTGGGAGACGATATAGGCTTCCTGCTCGTGGTAGCGGGCGTTCAGCACGTGGAAGTGCTCAAAGCCCGACTGGCGCAGCATGGTGGCTAGGAGCTCGGACTTTTCAATCGAGGTGGTGCCGACGAGAACCGGCTGGTCGCGTTCGTGCGCGGCCTTGATCTCCTCGATGATCGCCTTGAACTTCTCCTCGAAGGTCCGGTAGACCTCGTCGTCCTCGTCGATACGCTGGATCGGCAGGTTGGTGGGCACTTCCACGACTTCCAGGCCATAGATGTTGCCGAATTCCTCTGCTTCCGTCGAGGCCGTGCCGGTCATGCCGGCAAGCTTGTTGTACATGCGGAAGTAGTTCTGGAAGGTGATAGACGACAGCGTCTGGTTTTCCGGCTGGATCTTCACCTTTTCCTTGGCTTCCAGCGCCTGATGCTGGCCTTCGGAATAGCGGCGCCCCGGCATCATGCGGCCGGTGAACTCGTCGATGATGACGATCTCGTCGTTGCGGACGATGTAGTCCTTGTCGCGGTTGAAGAGCTTGTGGGCCTTCAGCGCGTTGTTGATGTGGTGGACGATGGCGACGTTCTCGACATCATAGAGGCTCTCACCCTTCAGCAGGCCGGCCTCGCGCAGGAGGTTTTCGAGCTTCTCGGTGCCGACTTCGGAGAAGTTGGCGGCGCGCTGCTTCTCGTCGATCTCGTAGTCTTCCTCGCTCAGCAGCGGAATGAAGGCATCGATGGTGGTGTAGAGATCGGAGCGGTCGTCGAGCGGGCCGGAGATGATCAGCGGTGTGCGCGCTTCATCGACGAGGATCGAATCCACTTCGTCGACGATCGCGTAGTTGTGGCCGCGCTGGACCATCTGGCCGCGGTCGAACTTCATGTTGTCGCGCAGGTAGTCGAAGCCGAGCTCGTTGTTGGTCGCGTAGGTGATGTCGCAGGCGTAGGCGGCGCGGCGTTCGTCGTCGCTGATGCCGTGGACGATGACGCCGGTCGTCATTCCGAGGAAGCCGTAGAGGCGGCCCATGGTGGCGGCGTCGCGGCTTGCCAGGTAATCGTTGACGGTGACGACGTGAATGCCCTTGCCGGGGAGTGCGTTCAGGTAGACCGAAAGCGTGGCCACCAGCGTCTTGCCTTCACCGGTCTTCATTTCGGCAATCGATCCGTCGTTGAGGATCATGGCGCCGGTCAGCTGGACATCGAAGGGGCGCATGCCAAGCACCCGGCGCGAGGCTTCCCGGACCACGGCGAAGGCCGGCACCAGGAGATCGTCCAGCGTCTTGCCCGCCGCCAACTGCTGGCGGAACTCGGCGGTCTTGGCCGCCAGCTCCGTATCGGAGAGTGCCTTGATCTGCTCCTCGAGTGCATTGACAGCCTCGACAGAGGATTTGTAAGAGCGCACCCGACGCTGGTTTGCCGAGCCGAATAGTTTGCGGGCCAATCCGCCGAAGTTGACCATCAGAATGGTCCTTTCCCAACATCTTACTAAAAGTGCGAAGTCGCAGGCCGGTTTTTCCGCCCGGCAAATGCGCTGCCGCGCCCGGAAACTCTCTGGACGCAAAGTTGCGTGACAGATAAGAGGGGGGTCGAATGATGTCAACGGTGGCGGCCGATACACAAAGGCCACAATCCGATGTTTGTGAAGGCATTCCGACCGGTTTCAGGCGCTTCTGAGACTGGTGTCCAATCTCGAAAGGTGACTTGATGTTGCGCCAAAAATTTCTCGCTACGGCTGCGCTTGCTTTCGCGGTTTCCTTCAGCGCTCCTGCCTTCGCGCAGGAAGATGCGGTTGTCGCCAAGGTCGGTGACATGGAGATCCTCCAGTCGGAACTCGATCTGGCCATCGCCAACCTCGACCCTCAGCTGCAGCAGCTTCCCGATGAGCAGAAGCGTGTCGCCGCGCTTTCCGGCGCCATCGACGTGAAACTGCTGGCCCAGGGGGCCGTCGACGAAGGCGTCCAGGAGACCGAAGACTTCAAGAAGCGGATGAGCTACATCACCGACCGCGAGCTGCACAATTCCTACTTCCGCACGCATGTGGTGGATGCCGTGACCGACGAAGAGGTCAGGGCACGCTACGATACGGAAATCGCAGCTCTGCCGAAGCAGGAAGAGGTGAACGCACGCCATATCCTGGTCAAGACCGAGGAAGAGGCCACGGCGGTCATTGCAGAGCTCGATGCTGGCGGCGATTTCGCCGAGATCGCCAAGGTGAAGTCGGAGGACTCCAACAAGTCCGAAGGTGGCGACCTCGGCTGGTTTGGCCAGGGCCGCATGGTTCCCGAGTTCGAGGCGGCAGCCTTTGCTCTCGAGAAGGGCGCCTACACCAAAACTCCGGTCCAGTCGCAGTTCGGTTTCCATGTCATCAAGCTCGAGGATCGCCGCGACGTGCAGCCGCCGGCCTACGAAGAAGTCGAGCCGCAGATCCGACAGCTGGTGATGCGCGACAAGTATCTGGCGCTGATCGCCGAGGCAAAGACCGAGCAGAAGGTCGAGATCATGGACGAAGCCCTGCGCAAGGGCTATGAGGATGTGAACAAGGCTCTCTGAGCCAGACGCGCTTCAGCAAAGGGCCCGCCGTTCGCGGGCCCTTCTGCTATTCTAGCAATCATTCGGTCCGGGTTGTCTCATGTCCACTTCCGTTTCGCCTCTTGCTCCCAAGTCCTATCCGGACATGCCCGCACTGCGCGGCGTCCGCATGGCCACCGCCGCGGCCGGCATCAAATACAAGAACCGGACGGATGTGCTGCTGATGGTCTTCGACCAGCCGGCCACCGTGGCCGGCGTCTTCACCCGCTCCAAATGCCCCTCTGCCCCCGTCGACTTCTGCCGCGGCAACCTGCCGCGCGGCGCGGCGCGGGCCGTCGTCGTCAATTCCGGCAATGCCAACGCCTTTACCGGTGCCAAGGGGCGGGCCGCAACGGACCTGACGGCGAAGTCGGCGGCCGCGGCCGTCGGATGCACCGAGGACCAGGTTTATCTTGCCTCGACCGGCGTCATCGGCGAACCGCTCGACGCCGCGAAGTTTGCCGGCGTGCTGGACCACATGCACGCCGATGCCCAGCCGGACTTCTGGCTCGAGGCTGCCAAGGCCATCATGACCACCGATACCTATCCGAAGGTCGCCACACGCTCCGCCGAGATCGGCGGCGTGCCGGTCATCATCAACGGCATAGCCAAGGGCGCGGGGATGATCGCGCCCGATATGGCGACCATGCTCTCCTTCGTCGTCACGGATGCCGATATCGCTCCCGCCGTGCTGCAGTCGCTGCTGTCGGTCGGCGTCGAGCCGAGCTTCAATTCGATGACTGTCGACAGCGATACCTCAACCTCGGACACGCTGATGCTGTTTGCAACCGGTGCCGCGGCAGTCGACGGGCAGGACAAGGTGACCTCCATCGACGACCCGCGGCTCTCCGGCTTTCGTGCCGCGCTGAACGACCTTCTCAAGGATCTTGCGCTGCAGGTGGTTCGCGACGGCGAGGGCGCCCGCAAGATGGTCGAGATCACCGTCACGGGTGCCGAAACCGATCAGGCGGCCAAGCGCATTGCGCTGTCGATCGCCAATTCGCCGCTGGTGAAGACGGCGGTTGCCGGCGAAGACGCCAACTGGGGTCGCATCGTCATGGCCGTCGGCAAGGCCGGGGAGATGGCCGACCGCGACCGCCTGGCGATCTGGTTTGGGGACGTGCGTGTTGCCGTCGATGGCGAGCGGGATCCGCATTACTCGGAGGCGGCCGCGACGGCCGTGATGCAGCGGGAAGACATTCCGGTCCGGGTCGATCTCGGGCTCGGATCGGGAACGGCCACCGTCTGGACCTGCGACCTCACGAAGGAATATGTCGCCATCAACGGCGACTACCGGAGCTGAGGTGAGCATGCAGGCCACGTCCCCCGCCAGCAATCTGCCGCTCGTCCGCCGCCTCGAGGCCGTCGGCTTTCGCGCCTGGCCGGCTGCGACCGTCATCTACGACGGCAGCTGGCAGGTACGGCTGGCTGGCGGGCACCCCTCCAAGCGGCTCAACTGCGTCGTCCCGCTCGATCCCTCGGACTGCCGCGACATGGACCTGCGTCTGGAGAAGGCCCGCAAGCGCTTCCAGTCCTATGGTCGGCCGCTGCTGCTGCGGCAGACGCCGCTGGCATCGCCGCAGCTGATCGAGCACCTTACCGCGGAGGGCTGGGAGCGTTTCGAGACCGTGAAGGTGATGACGGCGGAACTGGGCGGGCTGGCGCTGCCGGATGCGATCGACCATTTGCCGAGCCATGACATCGGCCGTTTTGTGGACGCGAGCCTTTCCGTCACGGGCGAGGATGCGGGGCTGAAGCCGGCGCTGGCGGAGGTGCTGAGCGCCATCAAGCCGGCAAGCGGCCTCTTCGTCATCGAGGAGCCGGAGCATGGTCCCGTGGCGGTCGCACTTTGCGTGCAGGACAATGATCTTGCCGGCATCATGGAATTTGCCGTGGCCGCGCCCTTTCGCCGGAAGGGACTGGGTGTCGAGATCCTGACCTCGGCTCTCCGCTGGGCGCGCATCAGCGGCGCCCGTGCCGTCTGGCTGCAGGTGCTCGACAGCAATGCTCCTGCACTTGCGCTCTACCGCAAGTTCGGCTTTCGCGAGGCCTATGAGTATCACTATTGGCGTGAGGTAGCGCGATGACGGTCGAACCCCGGCGCCTGCTCCTGGTAGCGGCCTGCGCGCTGATCGACGCGGATGGCCGCATCCTGCTGGCGCAGCGTCCGGAGGGCAAGAGCCTTGCGGGTCTCTGGGAGTTTCCGGGCGGCAAGGTGGAGGTCGGCGAGACGCCCGAGGAGACCTTGGTCCGCGAGCTGGAGGAAGAACTCGGCATCGTCACCAAGATCCCCTGCCTGGCGCCGCTGACGTTCGCCAGCCACACCTACGAGAGCTTCCATCTGCTGATGCCGCTCTACATCTGCCGGCGCTACGAGGGCATTCCCGTCGGTCGTGAGGGTCAGGCGCTCAAATGGGTGCGCAGCCGCGACCTTCGATCCTATCCGATGCCGCCGGCGGACGAGCCGCTGATCCCGTATCTGCAGGACTTGCTTTAATGTCACTCCGGCGGCCCGAATTGGAACGCTGTTAACAGATCGTTTATCCATTTGTCTTAACGTTGTCTTTCACCAAGGCAGTAATTGCGTGACGAGGCTTTGAGATGGACGATGAAGTCTGGAAGACTGTGCGTGTCCGCCAGCGGGCGACGCACAGATCCGGCAGGACCGGCGCTCTCAACATTGCGCTGTTGTTCGGCACCGCGGCGATAGCCCTATCCCTGATTGTCACACCGATGCTCGCGGAGAACCGCGACGGTCGCAATCTGGCGCATGTGCAGGAGGAGTTCGACCGGATCACCACCGGCTCGATCACGCCTTCCGGGACGAACTCCAAAAACTACACGATCCGCCGCAGCGTGTTGCAGAAAACACCGGGCTCGGTCTGCATCATCCAGCCTTACGACGTCGGCACCCGCTGCTGATCGGTGACTGCCGCAACGGCCAGAAAGGGAATTCACATGCGTCTCCTCCGGTCCCTGTCGCGGTCGAATGAAGGTGCGACGGCGATCGAATACGGTCTGATCGCTGCGCTGATTGCCGTTGCCCTGATCGCCGGCCTCGGCGGGTTTTCCGATGCGCTCCTGAATGTTTTCAACACCATCCAGGAACGGCTGGCGTCGGTCACCGGCTAGCCGTTCGACCCATCGTCCTTCGGCACCCGCAGAGCATCCGCCAGGCGCATCTTGGCCGATCCCGGCTTCAGCGGCTGCTGCTGGCTTTCGTGCGGTGCCCATCCCGACGCGTAGATGATCGAGAAGGTCGCCCTTATCCGCCCATCGGGATCCGCGTAGCGCTCCGCATAGAGTTCCGCCGCCCGCAGGAAGAACCGCCGCCCGACCGGGGTGCGGCTGCGGCCCGTCAGCGGGTTGGCCATGCCCATGGCGCGAATATCGCGCATCAGCGGGAAGAGGGAATCGTAGCGGACAGTATAGGTCTCGACGTCGACGACGGGGAGGGCAAAGCCGGCGCGCTGCATCAGGGCGCCGATATCACGCACATCGGCGAAGGGAATGACCCGGGGGCTTGCGCCGCCGGTCATTTCCGCCTCTGCTGCCAGCAGCACGTCGCGCAGCTCACTCAGCGTCCCGCCGCCGGGAATGGCGGCCATGAACAGGCCGTCCGGCTTCAGGGCGCGTCGGATGCGCACGAGGCTTCCCGGCATGTCGTTGACGAGATGAAGCGAGAGCGGCGAGACCACGAGGTTGACCGAGGCTGCATCGAGGGGCACGTCGTCGAGGGGGGCGATCTTGATACTCTCGCCTGGCGCTGCGAAGGCGGGACTTGTTTCGACGCGCTGGAGACTGCCGACCTTGCCGGTTTCAAGTGCTTGACGGGCGACCGTGCCGGTGCCGCCGTGCAGTTCGGTTGCGGTGTCGAAGTGCCGCTCGACCACGGATAGCCGCTCGGCGATCTCTTTGGCTGCGATCTCGAGCAGGAAGCCCGCGCCGGTATCGCCGGCGGACATCGCCCGTTCGCGCCGCGCCGTTGCCAGCGCCTGATCGAAGATTGTCTCCATCTTGCCCAATGTCCTCAAGAATCTGTTGCGCAAAGGCGCGTCGGCGGTCCTAATGTCAATCCATGACGGCAGATGACACCGAGACAGCGTCGAAGCCCGTGCTGCGGTTCCCCGCCTGGCTGCGGTGGATCGGCGATCTCGTCTATCCGCCGGTCTGCCCCGCATGTGGGGTGCTGACCGGCCGTCATGCAAGCTTCTGTCCGGAATGCTGGCGCGAGATTCGGTTCATCGAGCGGCCCTATTGCGAGGTGCTGGGCATCCCGTTCAGCTACGATCCCGGCGAGGGCATGGTGTCGGCGGAGGCGATTGCCGAGCCGCCGGTGTTCGATCGCATGCGGAGTGTGGCGATCCACGAGGGACCGGTGCGCCATCTCGTCCACGGCCTGAAATACCGAGACCGGACGGATCTGGCGCCGATGATGGCGCTCTGGATGCTGCGGGCCTCCGAGGGCCTGGTCGCCCGATGCGACGCCATCGTGCCGGTGCCGCTGCATCGCCGGCGGTTCGCCAGCCGCAAGTTCAACCAGTCGGCCGAGCTTGCGCGGCACCTGTCGCGGCAGTCGGGCCGGCCTTTCCTGCCGCGGACGCTGGTCCGGGTCAAGAATACCGCGCGGCAGGTGGGGCTGACGGCGCGGGGCCGCGAGGACAACGTCCGTGCCGCCTTCCGGGTCGTCGCCGGACGCGAGACAGACGTCGCCGGCAAGCACGTCGTCCTCGTCGACGACGTCTATACGACGGGCGCGACCGTCTCCTCCGCATGCCGCGCGCTGCGTAAGGCGGGGGCGGCGGAGGTCACGGTTTTGACCTTTGCAATGGCGGTGGCCGGGCCTATATGAAGGGCAGAAGACAATGTTTACACGGCAGTTTTTGAAGGCCGTGCGCGGAGAAAATTCATGGCAGACGTCACCATCTATACCCGTCAGGGCTGCGGATATTGCTCACGGGCAAAGTCGCTCCTGTCCTCCAAGGGTGTCGATTTCACCGAGCATGACGCAAGCTCTTCGCAGGACCTGCGGCAGGAGATGATCGGCAAGGCCAACGGGCGCTCGACCTTCCCGCAGATCTTCATCAACGGCGAACACGTCGGCGGCTGCGACGAGCTGCATGCGCTCGATCGGGCCGGCAAGCTCGATCCGATGCTCGCCAACTAGGAGACTAACCACATGGCGTTCAAGGTTGCCGCGATCCAGATGTGCTCCGGCGTCGATCCGCAGAAGAATGCGGCAGACATGGCGCGTCTCGTCCGCGAGGCGGCAGCTCAGGGCGCGATTTATGTCCAGACGCCGGAGATGACCGGCGCTCTTCAGAAGGATCGCCAGGGCCTGAGGGCTGTGCTGAGGGACGAGGCAGGCGATATCATCGTCGCGACCGCCCGGAGCCTGGCGCAGGAGCTCGGGATCCATGTGCATGTCGGTTCGACGGCGATCGCGCTCGACGACGGCAAGATCGCCAACCGCGGCTTCCTGTTCGGGCCGAATGGCAGCCGCATCTGCACCTATGACAAGATCCACATGTTCGACGTCGACCTCGACAACGGCGAGAGCTGGCGCGAAAGCGCCGCCTACAGCCCGGGCGATACGGCGCGGGTCGCCGATCTTCCGTTTGCCAAGCTCGGCTTTGCGATCTGCTACGACGTCCGCTTCCCGGCGCTGTTCCGGGCCGAGGCGGTGGCCGGCGCCGAGGTGCTGACGGTTCCCGCCGCCTTCACCCGCCAGACCGGCGAGGCGCATTGGGAGGTCCTGCTGCGGGCCCGGGCCATCGAGAACGGCGCCTTCGTGATCGCGGCGGCCCAGGCCGGCGTTCACGAGGACACCCGCGAGACCTTCGGGCACTCGATGATCATCGACCCCTGGGGCAAGGTGCTGGCAGCGGCCGGCGGCAGCGGCGAGGCCGTGGTGCTGGCCGAGATCGATGTCGATCAGGTCAAGGCGGCCCGTGCCAAGATCCCCAACCTCAAGAACGCCCGCGACTTCACGCTCGACACCGTGGCGGCGGAGGCGGAAGGGGTGGCCGCTTGATCCGCTATTCCCTCATCTGCGACAACGACCATGCCTTCGAAGGCTGGTTTTCGGAGAGCGCCGATTTCGACCGGCAGGTCGCTGCCGGTTTCCTGACGTGCCCGACCTGCAATTCCGCGACTGTCTCGAAATCGCTGATGGCGCCGTCCGTCTCGACGGCGCGCCGCAAGGACGAGAAGCGGGCGGTGGCCATGGACATGGCCCAGAAGCAGGTGATGGCGAAGCTGCGCGAGGCGGTGACGGCCATCAAGGCCAATGCCGAGGATGTGGGCGAGAAGTTTCCCGAGGAAGCCCGCAAGATCCACTACGGCGAGGCCGACGCCCGCGGCATCATCGGCAAGGCGAGCCTTGAGGAGGTCCGTGCGCTGGTCGACGAAGGCATCGAGGTGGCGCCGCTGCCGGTGCTGCCGGACGATGCGAATTAGCGGTGTCGGGTCCGGCAAAGATGCTGGCAATCTACAACTTTGGCCTGTTCGTCGCGCCCTATGAAAGCCCTGCCGTGGAGGGCTTTCGCCTGCGAGAGCCTTCAAATTTCTTGGCTGCAGAACAGTCCGCCGGTTTCATCGCCCGGTCCGGCTACCCTGACGAACCGGGTCCTCCAAGCTGGGGCCAGCAGGTGTTTCCGCGCTTCATGCAAGGCAGCGGCTATACCTGGGCTCCTTCCACACTGTCTTTATGGAAAGATCTGGAGTCGCTGCTGGCTTTCACTTACAGCGGCGTGCATGCAGATGCTCTCAAGCATGCCCGCCAATGGAATATTGAACAG
>JBKBXP010000081.1:0-12084 GCA_046314035.1 Pseudorhizobium sp.
CGTTGACGATCGAGCCCCATACGATTGCCGTCATCGTCGGCACCTCGGGGTCCGGAAAGACGACGCTCCTGCGCATGATCAACCGACTGGTGGAGCTCGACGCCGGCATGATCCGGCTCGATGGGGAGGACAACCGGACAATCCCGGGCTACGAGCTACGGCGCAGGATCGGCTACGCCATCCAGGGGCACGGCCTCTTCCCGCATCGAACGGTGGCTGAAAACATCGCGACGGTTCCGCGCCTCAACGGCTGGGACTGGAGCCGGACGAACGAGAAGGTGAGGGAACTGCTGACGCTTTTCCAGCTAGACCCGGACGCTTTCGGTTCCCGTTATCCGCATGAACTCTCGGGCGGCGAGCAACAGCGGGTCGGCGTGGCGCGGGCGCTGGCGGCCGAACCCAATGTCCTGCTGATGGATGAGCCATTCGGGGCGCTTGACCCGATCATTCGCGCCAAGGCGCAGGACGACCTGCTTGCGATCCAGAAGCATTTCGGAACGACGATTATCCTGGTCACGCACGACATGAACGAGGCCTTCCATCTCGCCGACAAAATCGCGGTGATGGACGGCGGTCGCCTGCTGCAGTTCGGCCCCCCGGACGAGCTGGTCCGCCGGCCGGCAACCGGTTTCGTGGAGGCCATGGTGGGTGCCGGGGATCGGCCTTTCCGGTTGCTCTCCATGCGGCGTGTTGCCGATGCTGCTGAGATCGGCGAGGCGGAAGGGCCGGCGCTTTGCGCCTCGATGAACCAGCAGGATGCGCTGGCGGAGCTGATTTGGTCGGGACGGACGGCCGCACCCGTGGCCTCGGCCGACGGCACGCCGACCGGACGGGTAACCCTGGACGCGCTCCTCAGACGCGCCAGAGGTGCGCCATGAGCAGGGTTCTGCCAACTCTCCTACGCGCGCTTCTACTCGCGCTGCTCGTGACATTCCTGCTGGCGCCAGAGACCTTCGAGCCGCTGCTGCGGCCGCTGGTGCAGCAGAACGCGCCGGTGATCTACGCGCAGGGCAATCTGATGTCGCTGACATTGCAGCATCTGGCGACCGTACTCGCGGCGACACTTGCGGCTACCCTCGTGGCAGTGAGCCTTGCGGTGCTGGTCAGCCGCCCGATCGGCGCCGAATTCCTGCCGCTGTCGCGCAGTCTCGTCAACATCGGCCAGACCTTTCCGCCCGTGGCGGTTCTGGCGCTGGCGGTGCCGGTGGTCGGGTTCGGGGAGAAGCCGACGCTGATCGCACTGTTTCTCTACGGGCTGCTGCCAATCTTCGAGAACACGCTGACGGGGCTCACGACGCTGCCCCGCCCGATCGTCGAGGCGGCGCGCGGCACCGGTATGACGGGCTGGCAGCGGCTGGTGAAGGTGGAACTGCCGCTGGCGCTGCCGGTGATCCTCGCCGGCATCCGGCTTTCGGTGGTGATTAGCTTGGCGACCGCGACCATCGGCTCGACGGTCGCGGCCCGAACGCTCGGAGAGGTGATCATTGCTGGGCTGCAGTCCAACAACCTGGCCTATGTGGTGCAGGGTGGCCTGATCGTCGGGGCGCTGGCGGTGCTGATCTACGACGGCCTTTCGGCCCTGGAACGGCGGCTGGCGGTTCGAACCTAGGACCTATTCCGCCCGGCCGTTCTCTACTGTCCCTGAAGCAACCTTACCCGATTTCCGCCGTTGTGGCTCAAACAGACAGGAGGACGCGATGTTCATCAGATTGCTGACAACGACCGCTATCGCCCTGGGGCTCGCCACGGCCAGCCTCGCGCAGACGACAGGCGGCACGAACCTGCCGGGCGTCACCGTACCCGAGGCTGCGCCGACCACGACCGGGACGGTTGTCACGACACCGAACACGGCAGCGGGCGCAGAGGCAGCTACCGGTTCAAGCGCCGCAACGTCCAACTGCGGTGCTGACACGTCGATGCACGGAACGGGCGCTGCAGGAAGCACGGGCGCGGAGATCAGCACCACCATCGGGCGCACGGGATCGGCCAACGCTGACGCTTGTTGAGCTCGGCTTAGGATGCAGCAATAGCTCTGTTCTGCGTCTTGGTGATAGCTGCAGCCATACGTGGAAGTTGGCGGAAGAGGTGGGATTCGAACCCACGGTACGGTTTCCCGCACGCCGGTTTTCAAGACCGGTTCCTTAAACCACTCGGACACTCTTCCCTGTGATCGACGAGGCTTTGGCTTTCCCTTTGGAAAGGGAGGCTTGCAAATGGCGTTTGCTGCCGCTTGCTACCTGATCACTCAACGGCTGGCTTTTTAGCAGCTTTGATTGGCGCGTCAACGTGGTCCGCCGCGTTCGCCGTGCACCCGACAAGATGTGAACGTGAAGGGCAACGTGATGTGGCAGGCTGTCGGTGGCGATCAGAGGCTCGGCGCCAGAGACCGGACGTGTGCTTTCAGAATTTGTATCTGACGCCGAGGACGTTCGCGTTCGAGCCTCCATGCATGTCGCCCAGTGTTCCCCACGCCCCCGAGCGATGGTGGAGCCGCCAGAAGATCTCCGTGTTGGGGAGAGTGTCAGTCGACAGGCTCAGCTCCGGTGACAGGTAGAACAGGGTGCTAGCATCGCCGCCCCGCTCTTGCTCGTGATCGCGCTCACGACCCTTCTGGCTGTTGCTGACGTGGCTGATGCCGAAGGTGAAGGACGACGCCAGCCGAACGGAGCCCAGTTGGAAACCGTCATGACGGCCCACCACGCCTCCCCAGATCTCACCACTCGTATTTTGCCCAAACCTACCCGCAAGACCGGCTTCCATGCCGAAGCTGAACTGATCCAGTTGAAAGGGAAGAATCTGATATCCGATGCCGATCATGGCATTGTCTTCGTAGTCCGCGCCGAAGACGTTCGCTGCATCGTGCATGTTCTCATCGACCATCGCGCCGCCGAAGAACATCACCGACTGAGGCTGGTCAAAAGCATCGGCCCATCCGCTGGTCGTTTCCAGGTGCAGAAAGGCCACGCCCGCCATAGCGATCTTCAGGACGATTTTCATCAGGCTCTCCGTCCACAAGCTTCACATCAGCGGCCTGTAGTTGCAGTGTACAACATATAGCGCCCCTTCTCCCAGGCAAGGCCTCGGCAGTTCCGGTGCCTGTGCGCAATTTGACGCGAAGTCGGCTGCGACATGCTACCAGACTGCCCTGAAACTCGGTTGCTGAGAGCAAAATCAGCAGCGACAAATCGGGAAGATAGTAGACGAAAATCTCACGAAGAAGGGCATTAGCGATAACTTTCGAGCGAGGGCGCCGTGAACCGAAAGCCGTAACCGGTACTTTGGCCACTCATACACTTTGCCGATGGTCGCAACGCCGTTCTGGAGAGCGTCAACCGGAGGGCGATGGTACGGAACGCACGCCGCAAGCGTCGGGCGTATTTCTCGCGCCGGCCGTTACCGCGGCTCCATCCAGAGGTTGAGGTAGGTCGGATCGAATTCGGCAATCGCCTGCAGACGGTCCCAGTCGAGGACGGTGATCGTCTGGTTGTTCCAGGAGATGACGTTCTCCTGGCGCAGCGTCTGGATGACGCGATTGATGTGCACGAGAGAAAGTCCCATCACATCTGCCATTTCCGCCTGTGACAAGGGAAAATGGAAGCTTTTGCCATCGACGCGATCGACCGCCTGCAGCCGCACGTAGAGCTCGCAGAGGATGTGGGCGAGGTGCGACGACTTGGAGCGGCGCCCCATGGCAACGATCCAGGAGCGGTGGATGGAGCCGGTGATTAGCGTGTCGAGCCACAGCATGCGGGTCAGATGCGGAACCTGTTCGGTGATCCGCTTAAGACCAACGTGATCGATCAGGATTGCCGTGCATGGGGACAGGGCGGAAATGCCGTGATCCATGGTCTTGAGCAGAAAGGCGTGGAGATCGACGAAGTCGCCGGAGACATGCAGCGCGGTGATCTGGCGCGCACCCTCTCGCGTCAGCTTGTAGCGTGCCGCAAATCCTTCGACGAGCAGGGTGCTGTAAGTCGGCCGCGAGCCGTCAGAGACGATGTCTTCGCCTTTGGCAAATCGACGCTCCCGGATAACCGCTTCGCTCAGCAGGGTCCGATAGCTTTGCGGCAGGACGTCGCGGTGCTCGAGGTTCTTGAATAGCGGTTCAATCATTTAGTTTTCCTCTCCGGTCACCTCACCGTATACGCTTCTTGAACTCGGCAATGAACGCGTGAGCGCTTGAAGCACGGCCGAAAGCCCTTGTGGTAGTAAAAAAGACAGCCGTTTGTCCCGGCCGCCGCTTTCTCTCGATCCCGAGCCTGGCGCGCGGTGGCTGTCAGACCAGTGGCGCAAGGAATTGCCGCTGGCCTCGCAATGGTCCGGTTCTCTCTGCAGCGTGACCACCGATCGGCGGTACAGGAGGAAAGCTGATGGCCGATCGTGCCACTCTGCTGCCCTTGATCGGCGATCTGCGGAGATCGCTCAACAGGCCAGGCCGCGACAGCGCGTCAACCCTTGGTTAACCATGCGGAGCCAAACAGCAACTTATCCCCCGATATAATTCGCATTTTTGCCATCTTCGAACCAAAGAGTGGCACCGTTGCATCACTGCTTGCGAGCCGCCTGTGCCGGAAGCATGCAATGGCTGCGTTCGAGGGATGTCGGCAGCCGGCGATTTGAGGGGCATACGGGTTTGAAGTTCAGTGGCGGCGGGTTTTCGCATTCGGCGAAATGGCTAGGAATCATCATGGTCGGCATGAGCGTTGCATCCTGTGCAACGACGGAGCCGCCAAAGAAGAAACCCCGCAGCAAGGAATATTTTTCCGAGAAGGAATACGGCGTCAAGGCAAGTCCGCGCGTGACCCCCGAGGGTCGTGCCGTTCCCAAGGGCGGCGGCCGGTTCATGGTCGGCAAGCCCTATCAGGTCAAGGGCAAGACCTACGTGCCGAAGGAAGATCCGGCCTACGACAAGAGCGGCCTTGCGTCCTGGTACGGTTCCGCTTTCCACGGTCGGCTCACCGCCAATGGCGAAATCTATGACAAGGAACATCTGTCGGCGGCCCATCCGACGTTTCCATTGCCAAGCTATGCCCGAGTCACGAACGTCGAAACCGGCTCCTCCGTCATCGTGCGGGTCAACGACCGTGGCCCGTTCCATCCCGGCCGCATCATCGACGTGTCGTCCAAGGCTGCCGAGCTTCTCGACATGAAGCGCGCCGGCACCGGCAAGGTCAATGTACAATATGTCGGGCGCGCTCGCATGGACGGGCACGACATGCCCTATCTGATGGCGTCCTATTCCCGCAAGGGTGAACGGCTGCCTTCTCTCTATCCTGAGGGGCAGATCGCGACCGGGGTGATGGTCGCCTCGAACGAAACGCTCGGCGACCAGTTGCAGAGCTACGCCACGCCGGCTCCCGCACCGATGGCCTTGAACGGATCGACGCCGAGCGGCCCTGCCGCTTCCAACACGCAGGCTTTCGCGAGCTTCGAGACTTCGGCGGATTTTGCCATGCTTCCCGAGGTCGGCCCCATGCCGATCGAACGACCGGGCTATGGTCTTGCTTCCGCCGGCGGCAGCCTCTCTTCGGCCTATACGGTCACACCGGTTTCGACCGTCGATCTGGTGTTCGACGCCGTCCTCGTGCGCAACGATGGGCTGACGGAACAGTCGATCCTCTCCTATGCCAAGCGTTCCGCCGCCAAAAAACAGGGCGAGTGACCGAAACGCAATTGTCCGGACCCTGGCATCTTGCTAGGCCTGTTGTCTCAGGCATGATGGGGCGATGATGAGGTTTCCGGTTCTTTTCGTTCTGACGCTCCTGCAGGCGTCCGTCGCATTGCATGCCGCTCTTGGGCAGGACAATGAGGCTCCCGTCCAGACCAAGGCCCGGCAAGCCTATATGGTCGAGGCCAAGACCGGCACGGTTCTGCTCGCCGTCAATGAAAATCAGGCTTTCCCACCAGCTTCGCTTGCCAAGCTGATGACGGTGGAAGTGGTGCTCAGCGCGCTGGAGCGTGGCGAGATTACCGAAGGCACGCAGTTTCCGGTGACCGAATATGCCTGGCGAAACGGTGGTGCCCCCTCCGGCACCACCACGATGTTTGCAGCGCTCAACTCGCAGGTTCCGGTTCTCGACCTCATTCGGGGCGTCGTCGTCCAAAATGCAAACGACGGCTGCATCGTGCTTGCCGAGGGTATCAGCCGCACCGAGGCCGCGTTCGCGGCCCGCATGACGGCGCGCGCCAAGGACATCGGCCTTGGGCGATCGATTTTCGGCAATTCAACCGGTCTGCCCGGCGTTGAAAGCTACACCACGGCGCGCGATCTCGTGGAGCTCTCCCGCCATATCCATCGAACCTATCCGCAGTATTATCCGCTCTATACCCAGCCGGATTTCGAGTGGAACAAGATCTTCCAGCGCAACAAGAACCCGTTGCTGTCGCTGGGCATCGGCATCGATGGTCTGGGTGCGGGCTATGCAGAGGGAGCCGGATTTGCGGCGGCAGCTTCCGTCGAGCGCGACGGGACGCGGCTCTTTCTGGCGCTGGGCGGCCTGGAGAGCGACCGGGACCGGCTGGAAGAGGCGCGTCGCCTGCTGGAATGGGGACTTTCGGCATTCGAGACCAGGGTGCTGTTTTCCGCCGGCGAGGTCATCGGTCAGGCAAGCGTCTATGGTGGCGAGACACGCTATATCGATCTCGTTGCAAAGGAACCGATCGACATCTATGTGCCGACGGATAACCCGGAGCGGCTGACGGGTCGCATCGTCTACAAGTGGCCGCTGCGGGCGCCGGTGGCCGAAGGGCAGGGGGTTGGCTCGTTGCGCATCTTTTCCGGAGAGCGTCTCGTTCGCGAAGTCGAACTGTTCACGGCGCAACCGGTCGAAACGGGAAGCCTGGGCTCGCGCGCGACCGATGCGATACTGGAACTCATGTTCTTCTGGCTTTGACGGAACGCGGTTTCGCAACCCGGTGACTTGCGATAAACAGCGCGAGAGGTTCGGCTTGGCCGAAATGGTGCCGGCGGTGAAGCCGGAAGAATTCGGAAGAGCGCAGCGGTTGGCTAGACGATCAGGTTTGTTTGTGACGTTCGAAGGCGGCGAGGGGGCTGGCAAGTCCACCCAGATCGGCCGGCTTGCCGAGGGCCTGCGGCGACGCGGCCGCGATGTGCTGGTGACCCGCGAGCCCGGCGGTTCGCCCGGCGCTGAAGCCGTGCGCCACGTGCTGCTGTCGGGGGCTGCCGAAGAATTCGGGGTCCGAATGGAGGCGATCCTGTTTGCCGCGGCTCGCAACGACCATGTGGAAGAGGTGATCCGGCCGGCGCTCGACAGCGGTGCGGTCGTTCTCTGCGACCGCTTTATGGATTCGTCGCGAGTCTACCAGGGCGTCACGGGCAATCTCGAACCGGATTTCCTGGAGGCTCTGCAGCGGGTCGCCATCAATGGTCTTGAACCGGACTGCACCATCATCCTAGACCTTCCCGCCGATAAGGGACTCGCCCGGGCCCGCAAGCGGGGCGGTTCGGGGGCGCCCGACCGGTTCGAGCGCGAGGAACTGCAGACTCACGAGAAGCGGCGCGAGGCCTATCTCGAGATCGCCGCGGCCTACCCCGAGCGTTGTCGGGTGGTGGACGCAGATAGGGCGGAGGAGGCGATCGCCGCGGACATCCTGGCGATCGTCGAGCCGATGGCGGACGAACTTTCTGGCTCCGGTGTCGGCCTGGAAGCCGGTACATGAGCGAGGAGGCGCACGACGTTCTGGACGGGGCCGTTCCGCCGGCGCGCAATCCGAACCTTTTCGGCCACCAGGCAGCGGAAGCGTTCCTGGCTCGCGGCTACCAGTCCGGCAAGGGCCACCACGCGATCCTGATCGAAGGGCCCGAGGGGATCGGCAAGGCGACGCTCGCCTTCCGCTTTGCCAACCATGTCCTGACTCATCCAGATCCCGCCACCGCACCCGATCATATGGTGGCGCCGGACCTCGAGGCACCCGTGACACGGCAGATCGCATCCGGGGCATCCCACAATCTGCTGCATCTGACGCGGCCGGTCGACGAGAAGTCCGGCAAGGTCAAGACGGCGATCACCGTCGATGAAGTGCGCCGCGCCGGCCACTTCTTTGCCCAGACGTCGGGGACCGGCAACTGGCGGATCGTCATCATCGATCCCGCCGACGATCTCAACCGCAACGCAGCCAACGCCATCCTGAAGATCCTCGAAGAGCCGCCGCGGCGGTCGCTGTTCCTGGTGCTGTCGCATGCACCGGGAAAGCTGCTTCCGACCATCCGGTCGCGCTGCCTGCCGCTGCGCCTGTCGCCGCTCAGTGACACTGATCTTTCTAGTGCGATGGCGGCGCTGGGGCTGCCGCTCGAAGGGGGGCGGACAGAGGAAAC
The DNA here is from genome assembly GCA_046314035.1 of Pseudorhizobium sp. GTDB lineage: Bacteria > Pseudomonadota > Alphaproteobacteria > Rhizobiales > Rhizobiaceae > Neorhizobium. The sequence continues at coordinate 8,336 of JBKBXP010000081.1, forward strand.
AGTGCTGTCCATGTCGAAGGGCAGCGTGTCGCAGGCGCTGAAGCTCCTGAACTATGGCGGCGCCGACATTATCACCGCCTTCACCGACCTCCTGGCCGCCGATGGGGCTGCCGCTCGGAAGGCGATGCACCGCCTGGCGGATGTGCTGTCGGCGAAGGACAGCGACGTGATCTTCGGTTTCTTCCTGCAGCACCTCAGCGACCATCTTGTCGACCGGGCGCGCGCGGCAGCCTTTGCCGGCGACATCGCATCTGCCGATCGCAGCTCACGGCTGGCGACCGAGATCAACGAGAAGATCACGATCTCGCAGGCCTACAACCTCGACCGCAAGCAGACCGTCCTGTCGATCCTCGAAGCCGCGCACCGCTGACGGCAGGCGCTCGCAGGTGCAGTGCGGCGAAGTTTGGGTTTCGCTGCTGCAAAACATGCGCTAAGAGCCTGACGACAATCATAGTGCTCGAGTGAAACGATGCCGGACAAGACACCCTACTTCATCACCACCGCGATCTCCTATCCCAACGGCAAGCCGCATATCGGGCATGCCTATGAGCTCATCGCGACGGATGCGATGGCGCGCTTCCAGCGCCTGGACGGCAGGGATGTCTTCTTCCTGACGGGCACGGACGAGCACGGCCAAAAGATGCAGCAGACGGCGCGTGCCGAGGGTATCGAACCCGCTGCTCTGGCGGAACGGAATTCGAGCGAGTTCCGCGAGATGGCGCGCCTGTTGGATGCGTCCAACGACGACTTCATCCGAACGACGGAGCCGCGGCACCACGACGCCTGCCGCGCGATCTGGAACCGGATGGCCGACAATGGCGACATCTACAAGGACAGCTATGCCGGCTGGTATTCGGTGCGCGACGAAGCCTATTACCAGGAAGGCGAGACGGAGGTCCGCGAGGGTGTTCGTCTTGGTCCGCAGGGAACGGCCGTGGAATGGGTGGAGGAGGAGAGCTACTTCTTCAAGCTGTCCGGCTATCAGGACAAGCTGCTGCAGTACTACGAAGATCATCCAGACTTCATCGGGCCGGCTGAGCGCCGCAACGAGGTGATCTCCTTCGTCAAGTCCGGTCTGAAGGATCTTTCGATCTCGCGCACGACCTTCGACTGGGGCATCCCTGTGCCCAATGATCCGGCGCATGTCATGTATGTCTGGGTCGACGCCCTGACAAACTACATTACCGCCACCGGCTATCTCGAGGACCCGCATGGGCCGCGGGCGAAATACTGGCCGGCGGATGCGCACATCATCGGCAAGGACATCATCCGCTTCCACGCGGTCTATTGGCCGGCCTTCCTGATGTCGGCGGGCCTGCCGCTTCCCAAGCGCGTCTACGCCCACGGCTTCCTGCTCAACAAGGGCGAGAAGATGTCGAAGTCGCTCGGCAACGTCGTCGATCCGGTCAACCTGGTGAACCACTTCGGTCTCGATCAGGTGCGCTACTTCTTCATGCGCGAAGTCTCCTTCGGTCAGGACGGCAGCTATAGCGAAGAGGCGATCGGCACCCGCATCAATGCCGATCTCGCCAACGGCATCGGCAACCTGGCCAGCCGGTCGCTGTCGATGATCGTCAAGAACTGCGACGGCAAGATCCCGCAGCCCGGCGCACTGAGCGAAGAAGACAAAGCGATGCTCGCCTCGGCGGATGCCATGATCGGCGCCTGCCGCGACGACATGGGCAAGCAGCTCGTGCATCGGGCCGTTGCAACGATCATTGCCGTGGTATCGGAGACGGACCGTTACTTTGCCGGCCAGGAACCATGGGCGCTGAAGAAGACCGATCCGGAGCGCATGGGCACGGTTCTCTATGTGACGGCGGAAGTGGTGCGCCAGATTGCTATCCTGTTGCAGCCCTTCGTGCCGGATTCGGCGGCGAAGCTTCTCGACCTGGTTGCCGCGCCTGCAGAGCAGCGCGATTTCGCAGCGCTGGGGGAGCCTGGTCGCCTCGTGCCCGGTACGCTGCTTTCGGCGCCGACGCCGGTCTTCCCGCGCTATGTCGCTCCCGAGGTCAACGACTAAGAAGCCCGTCATGCTGATCGACACGCACTGCCATCTGGATTTTCCCGACTTCGCCGAGGAGCGCGACGAGCTGATCGCGCGCGCCCATGCGGTCGGCGTGCGGCAGATGGTGACGATCTCCACGCGGGTGCGCAAGCTGGAGACCCTGCTGGCGCTGACAGAACGATATCCCTCGGTGTTCTGCTCGGTCGGGACCCATCCGAACAATGCCGCCGAAGAGCTGGACGTGACGGCCGACGAGCTCGTGCGGCTGGCTGAGAGCCACGAGAAGATCGTCGCGATCGGCGAGGCCGGCCTCGATTATTTCTACGACACGCAGAAGCCGGAAGACCAGCAGACGGGCTTTCGCCGGCACATCGAGGCGGCGCGCCAGACTCAGCTGCCGCTCGTCATCCACAGCCGCAGCGCCGACGAGGACATGGCGGCGATCCTGACGGAGGAAACAGGGAAGGGGGCCTTTCCCTTCATCCTGCATTGTTTCTCCGCCGGCCAGGCGCTTGCCGAGACCGGTGTGGCGCTCGGCGGCTATGTGTCCTTCTCGGGCATACTGACCTTTCCGAAGTCGGGGGAGTTGCGCGATATCGCCAAGACGATCCCGCACGACCGGCTACTGGTCGAGACGGACGCGCCCTATCTGGCGCCGAAGACATGGCGGGGCAAGCGTAACGAGCCGGCCTATGTGGTCAATACGGCCGAGGTTCTGGCGGAGACGCTGGGCATTGAGTTCGAGGAGATGGCGCGCATCACCACCGAAAACGCGTATCGGGTCTTCTCCAAGATGCCCAGGATCTGATCGCATGGAGTATCGGCGCCGGTTCACGATCCTTGGCTGCGCCTCTTCGCCGGGTGTTCCGCGGATCAACGGCGACTGGGGCGACTGCAATCCCGACAATCCCCGCAATCGGCGGACCCGCGCCGCCTTTCTCGTGGAGCAGTTCGCGCCCGATGGCGGTTGCACGACGGTCGTCGTCGACACCGGTCCGGATTTCCGTGAACAGATGATCGCGGCAAAGGTGCAGCGTGTGGATGCGGTCCTGTTCACTCATGCACATGCCGACCATCTGCACGGCATCGACGATCTGCGCGGCTACTTCATCCTGCAAAAGCACAGGATCCCGATATACGCTGACGCCTTTACCATGGACCGGATCCGGCTTGGCTTCAGCTATTGTCTCGAAACGCCGGCGGGCGGCAGCTATCCGCCGATCGTCGAGCCCCATATCATCGGGTCGCTGGACGAACCTCTCGTCATCGACGGCGCTGGCGGACCGATCGAGGTGCTGGCCCACCACCAGGAGCATGGTGACATCCATTCGCTGGGCTTCCGGTTCGGCGACGTCGCCTATTGCAGCGATGTCAGCGATTTTCCACCCGAAAGCCAAAACCGGCTCCACGGTCTGGACGTGCTGGTGATCGATGCCCTGCAATACCGGTACCACCCCAGCCATCTTTCGCTGGACCAGGCGCTGACATGGATCGACAAGCTTTCGCCGCGCCGGGCGCTTCTGACGCACATGCACATTCCGCTGGATTATGATGCAGTCATGAGAGCCACGCCGGACCACGTCGAGCCAGCCTACGACGGTCTTGCATTCGAAGCGATCGTTGCGGGCTGAGCCGGTCGCCAAGTGTGTGGTTGCCGCGCATCAAGGCGCCGCGCTGGCGTCCAGTGTTGTGACAGCAGTGCGGTGGCGCTGCAGCGCGATCACTCCGAAGAGGACGACGG
>JBKBXP010000082.1:0-12084 GCA_046314035.1 Pseudorhizobium sp.
CACCTGCACCGGCACGCTCTACATGTGTCTCGGCCAGAACGATGCCGCCGACCTGCGCACCGCGCTGCGGGCCTCTGACGACGACGCCTATCTGGCGGCCGCCATCGACGAGGCGATCTCGCGCAAGCCCAAGGGTCACGACTTCATCATCGACCGCGATCGGCAGCGCCCTGCCGTTGCCCGCCACATGAGCGTCACCGGCGGCTGATCGGAAAACAGTGCCCTTGCCCTCCGCCCTGCCCGGCCGCGCCTGCGGCACCTGCACGCTGTGTTGCCGGCTTCCCGACATCGAGGCCTTCGCCAAGCCGGCAAATGCCTGGTGCAGCCACTGTGTCCCCGAACGGGGTTGCGCCATCTACGACGAGCGCCCGGCGCTCTGCCGGGATTTCCTCTGCCTGTGGATGACATCCGAAGCACTGGGCCCCGAATGGACGCCGTCGCGCGCCCATATGATGGTCTATGTCCAGGGGCCTCAGACGACGGTGCTCGTCGATCCCGATTTTCCGGAGGCCTGGAGGAGTGAGCCTCATGCGACGCAGCTGCGTCGTCTCGCCCGGGAAGCGGAAGCATCCGGTGGCTATGTCATCGTTTTCGTCGGCGACGAGGTCTTCAAGGTCGAACCCCTGGATGATGCCCGGAAAGACGAAGGCCGCCGCGAGCAGAGCGCCGCGACGGCCTGAGATCGACGAAACTCCCAGCGAGCGCTAAGCGGCCCGGCCCCTCCGGAGTGCATGATGCTGGACATCGTCGCCGGTCTTGAACCGGTCGATCTTGTCGGTGAGAATTTCCACGCGCTGGCGCAGGCCATGGATTTCCGCATTGTTTTCCTCGACCATCGCGGCATTCTGCTGCGTGATCAGCTCGACCTCATGCACCGCATGCGTCACTTCGTTGATGCCCGTCGACTGTTCGCTTGTCGCCGCGGAGATCGCCGCCACCAGCTTGCGCACGTCACTGACGTGGGTGATGATCTGGCTCAGCGCCTCGCCCGTCTGCTCGACCAGATGCACACCGCTGCTGACCTGCGTCGCGCTTGCGGATATCAGGCCCTTGATCTCGCGGGCCGCACCGGCGCAACGCTGCGCCAGCTCACGAACCTCCTGGGCCACGACGGCAAAACCGCGACCGGCCTCGCCGGCGCGCGCCGCCTCAACGCCCGCATTCAGCGCCAGCAGATTGGTCTGGAAGGCGATCTCGTCGATGACGCCGATGATCGTGGCGATCTTTTCGGAGGAACGGCTGATCTCGCCCATGGCGCCGACGGCGCGCGAGACGACCTCGCCCGAGCGCACCGCAAACTCTTCCGTCTCGTTGACGGAAGTTGCCGTCTTGCGGGCACTGTCGGCGGTCGAACCGACCAGATTGCTGAGGTGACGAAGCGCGCGCGAGCTCTGTTCCAGCGCCGAAGCCTGCTGCTCGGTACGCCGCGCCAGGTCGTCGGCGGAGGCGGCCAGATTGCCGGTGCCGCCATTGATCTCACCGGTGGTTGCCCGCACGTCGGCAAGCGTCGTGCGAAGGGCCTCCACGGCAGTGTTGTAGGTCTTTGCCATCGGCACGAAGTCGGCAGCGAGGTTCTCGCTCATGGTCTGCTGCAGGTCGCCCTCGGCAAGCTGCGTCAGCGCATCGGACAAGGCATTCAAGGCCGCGTTCTGTTCGGCGGCGATGCGGGCGCGCTCCTCGGCCCGGCGTGCCGATTCGGCGGTCGACTGCTCGCGGGCTGCCGTCGCCTCCTGCTCCAGCCGGACGTTCTCCACTGCGGCATCGCGGAAGACGGTGACGGAGCGCACCATGTCGCCGATTTCGTCGGCGCGTTCCCGGCCCTCAATGCTGACCTCGAGGTCGCCCTCGGCCAGCCGCTTCATGACGTCGGTGACGCGGCGCAGTGGCCCGCGCAGCGTTTCCACCAGCATCAGGCCGCCGGCGATGGCGAGCAGCGTGCCGACGACCATGGCGATCACCGACAGGTTGGCAGAGCGTTCGCTGTCTTCCTTGCCGACTTCCTGCGCGATGAACCCCTTGAGGCCGGCCATGCCGCCGAAAAGCGTCTGGGTGGCAGCCGCGCGCGCTTCAATCCACCGGGTTTCGATGGCGAGCATGGCAGCGGAGGAGGTCTCGAGGGCCGCGAGCGGCGTCTCCAGATCGGGCGCGAAGGCGCTCATGGCCGTGTTCGTGTTACCCAGTTCGGAAACCTTGGCGGCCGATGCTCTCAGCGCCGCGATGTCGGCCAACACCACCTGGCGGGCCTCATCGGACAGCTCGCTGCGCAGGCGTTCCATGTGCAGTTGCAGCGCATCGCCCAGCGTCAGCGATGTCTCCACCTCCGCCAGCAGGTTCCTGAGCGTCGTTACCTCACCCTCAAGGTTCGCAAATCGCTCCGCGGCGTCGCCGGACTTCTGCAGCACGTTCTGCTGGAGCTCGCTCTGGAAGCGGGTGAAGCCGCTGGCGCCGATGCGCAGGGCCTGGGCCTTCTCGGCGGCCGACGCGCTGCCGGTCGCTGCCGCCAGCAGGCCCTCGGCGGCCGTACGGATCGGCGACATGCCCTCCAGGACCTTGTCGCTCGCCACGGACTTGATAGCCCCGAACTCGTCCAGCAGCGCCTGCGCCTGCACCTCGGCGGCCTTGGCGGTCCCCTCGTCGGAGCCTGCGTTGCGAACGGCATTGCGGAGCGTGTCGATCTTCTCGGCGATCGATTTGTAGGCGAAGGATTCAAACAGGGCGCTCTTGGCGAACCGCTCCTGGCCATCGAATTTCTTGCGCAGATTTCCCAGCCGCTGGTCGATGCCGGTCGAGGTGTCCTTGACGGCTGCGAGCTGAGCGGCAATCTCGGCGCGGTTGGCATCCCGCTCCTGCCGGATTGTCCAGAGCGTCTCCGTGTGCCGGCGCATGGCCGGGGCCAAGGTCACGACCGCGTCGATGCTCTGTCGGTCCGCGTCCGAGACCAGAAGCCCTTCGAGAACCCGGACACCCGCTTCCTGCTGGTCGATCCCCTGGGTCAGCGCCGATAGCGTTTCCTCGTCGGGGCGTTCGTTAAAATCCTGGAGGACGGCCTGCAGGCGCTCGAAGTCACCGATGTTCTCGATGGTCGCGCGGGTCACGGTCATGTGCCCGTTCAGCATGCTGGAGGTGTAGTAGCCGGCAAGCCCGACACCGGCGATCAGGAGCACGAGGGGAATGACGAAAAGCAGAACCTTGGTGACGATCCTGCGGCTCTGAAGAAGACGGTCGATGAAGGACATGCGTGCTCCGCTGGGAAACTTCGCCGTCCATGCCAAAACATCTGCAGGTGGCTGCGTGCATCGTCCTGCCTCATGCGGGAACTGCTGCACCATTGCGGAATTCGATTGAGCAAGGGTTAATCCCGAGGCAGCCGTATCAGCTGCCCGTAAATTGGTCAGACATCTTAACGGCGCGGCGCCATGAGTACCGCCCGTGCCATAACTGGTCTGGCCGCATCGGATGGAATGCATTAGGGAGTTCTGCTGCTGCAGCGGCAAGGAATCACGCATGGCATCCTCCGACAATTCCAAAGGCGCGCTCTCCATGTCGCTCGCCATGGCGGCCTTCACCTGCAACGATGCTCTCGTGAAATCAGTGACCTCCGAGCTCAGCGTTGCGCAGATCATCACCGTACGGGGCCTGATGACGACGGTGCTCGTCTATCTGGTTGCCCGGCGGCTTGGCGCACTCCGGCCGCTGTCGGTGGTCCTGCAGCCGCTGATCCTCCTCAGAACCTTCTTCGAGATCGGCGCCACTCTGACCTTCATCAGCGCGCTCGGCCGCATCGATTTCGCCAATATTTCGTCCATCATGCAGTCACTGCCGCTCGCGGTGACGCTGGGCGCGGCGCTGTTCCTCGGAGAACCCGTGGGCTGGCGGCGCTGGACGGCAATCATCGTCGGCTTTGTCGGCGTGCTGATCATCCTCAGACCGACCACCGGCGGCTTCCCGGCGGAATCGCTGCTGGTTCTCGCGGCCGTCTTCTTCACCTCGGGCCGCGACCTCGTCACCCGGCGCATCGTTGCCGACGTGCCGTCGCTGACGATCACCCTTTTCACCGCCGCCGCCAACACGGTCGTCGGCACGCTGCTGATCCTGCCGATGGGCGGATGGCAGCCGATGACGCTCGGCAATTTCCTGCCGTTGGTGATCGCCGCCCTGCTCGTCTTCGCCGGCTACCAGGCCGTCATCATGTCGATGCGGATGGGAGAAATCTCCTTCGTCGCGCCCTTCCGCTATACCGGCCTGATCTGGGGGCTGGTGCTCAGCGCCCTCTTCTTCGGCGAGCGCCCGGACGCCTTCGTCTATGTCGGTTCCGCCGTGATCATCCTCTCCGGTCTCTACAGCTTCTACCGCGAAGGCCAGCGGCGCCGACGGATCGCCGCCGAATCCGGTCCCGTGCGTCCGGTGACGAAATGACCGTGGCGAACCGACCAGCGCAGGAGCAACGCCCGTGAACCAAGGCCGTTTTCTCGATCGCGCCAGCCCGCCGCATATCGCCACGCTCGTTCTGGCCGCAGGCCTTGCGGCGATGTCCATGAACATCTTCCTGCCCTCTCTGGCGATGATGGCCGACCATTTCGACACGAGCTACGCCGTGATGCAGCTGGCCGTCTCCGGCTATCTGGCCGGAACCGCCATCATCCAGATCGCCATCGGCCCCCTGTCTGACCTCTTCGGCCGCCGGCCGGTGATGCTCGGCGGCGTCGTGCTGCTGCTTCTGGGCACCGTCATCTGCCTTCTGGCCCCCAACGTCACCGTCTTCATGATCGGACGCATCCTGCAGACGGGGGTGATTGCCGGGATCGTGCTGTCGCGCGCCGTCGTGCGCGACATGGTGCCGATGGACGAGGCCGCCTCGATGATCGGCTATGTGACGATGGGCATGTCGGTGGTGCCGATGATCGCGCCGACGCTCGGGGGCGTCCTGAACGACCTCTTCGGCTGGCAGGCCAGTTTCGTCGTCCTGTTTTTCGCCGGCATCTTCGTGCTGCTTCTCGTCTGGCGCGACCTTGGCGAGACCAATACCGCGCAATCGGCAAGCTTTGGCGCGCAGTTTCGCAGCTGGCCGCAGCTTTTGCGCTCCCGCCGCTTCTGGGGTTATACGCTGACCGCGATGTTCTCCTCCGGCATCTTCTTCAGCTTCCTCGGCGGCGCGCCCTTTATCGGCAGCGTCATCTTCCAGCTGTCGCCGTCGGCGCTCGGGCTCTATTTCTTCACCATGGCCGCCGGCTACATGCTGGGAAACTTCCTGTCGGGCCGATACGCACGCAGCGTCGGGATCGGGCCGATGATGCTGTCGGGCAATCTCGTCAGCCTGATCGGGGTCGCGCTCGCCCTTCTGTTCCTGATGCTCGACACCGGGCACCCCTTCGCCTTCTTCGGCCCGCTGTCGCTGATCGGCGTCGGCAACGGCCTGACTTTGCCCAGCGCCAATGCCGGCATGGTCAGCGTCCGGCCGCATCTGGCCGGCTCCGCGTCCGGCCTCGGCGGCGCCATCACGCTCGGCGGCGGCGCCGCACTTTCGGTCCTGGCAGGCTCGGTGCTGACGCCGCAGACTGGCACCCTGCCTCTTCTCGTGGTCATGATGGTGACGGTCGTCTTCGCGCTTCTCTCCACCGAATACGTCCGCTGGATCGACCGCCGTGAGGGCGCCCTCGACGACGGAGGCGCGCCGTGACCGCCCCTCGCCCGCCAGCCCTGATCCTTGCCGGCGGCAAGTCGAGCCGCATGGGCTCCGACAAGCTCTTGCTGCCGTTCGGCGACGGTACGCTGCTGGCGCATATCCTCTCCCGCCTCGCGCCCCAGGTCTCCGGCATCGCCGTGAATGCCGGCCCCGGTCTTTCGCCGGCTCACGGCTTGCGCGTCGTCCCCGATACGCTGCCCGGACAGCCCGGCCCGCTTGCCGGCGTGCTGGCCGGATTGCGCGACCTTGCCGAACGCGCAACGGGCGAAACCCACCTGCTGACGGTTCCCTCCGACGTCCCGTTCTTCCCGACCGACCTGGTGGCGCGCCTGCAGGAACCGGCGCCCGACAGCAATGGCATCACCATCGCCGCCTCCGATGGCCGGACGCATCCCGTCTTCGGCCTCTGGCCGGTGGCGCTGGTCGACGACCTGGAGGACTGGCTCCGGGAGCCGCAGAACCGGCGGATGTCGGCCTTCCTCGCACGCCATCCGACTGTTGCAGTGCCCTGGAACCTCGTGGAGACGCCGGTCGGCCGGCTCGACCCGTTCATGAACGTCAACACGCCGGCGGATCTCGACGCGGCCCGCCGCTTCCTGGAGGTTGAACCATGACAGGCCCCCGCGTCTTCGGCATCGCCGGCTGGAAGAATTCCGGCAAGACGGGCCTGGCGGTCCGTCTGGTCGAGGAGTTCACCCGCCGCGGCTACCGCATCTCGACGATCAAGCACGCCCACCACGACTTCGACATCGACAAGGTCGGCGCCGACAGCTACCGCCACCGCCAGGCGGGTGCCCACGAAGTCGCGCTCGTTTCCGGAACGCGCTTTGCGATCATGCACGAACTGCGCGGCGAGGCGGAGCCGGCCTTCGAGGAGATCCTCGCGCGTCTGGCGCCCTGCGACCTCGTGCTGATCGAGGGCTATAAGCGCGAACCGGTGCCGAAAATCGAGGCGCGGCGGCTAGAGGCGAAGAACCGGGAGCCGCTGGCGTCTTCGGATCCGCATATCGTCGCCATTGCGGCCGATCATCCGGTGATGGACGCCACCCTGCCGGTCTTCAACCTCGACGACACCGTCGCCATCGCCGATTTCATCGCCGCCGCAACGGCGCTTCCTCCGAAATAGAAAAAGGCCGCCGGATTGCTCCGACGGCCTTCTGAAGTCATGCAGCCATTAGATCAGTTGGCGGCAACCGGCTTCACCAGCGGCGTGATGCGCCGGATGGTGACGCGGCGGTTCTCCTGAACCGGGCCTTCGGAGCGGATCTTCAGGAAGCGCTCGCCATAGCCCTGAGTTGCGAGGTTTTCCGGCGGAACGCCGAAGGCATCCGTCAGGACCACGGCAACCGATTCCGCCCGCTCGTCGGAGAGGATCAGGTTGCTCTCGTCCGAACCCACCGCATCCGTGTGACCTTCGATCAGGAAGGTCTCCGCAGGATTGTCCTCGAGGATCTGGTTCATCGCCTCGGCAACCTTGCGCAGCGAGCTTGCCTGGTTCATCGGGATCTCGGCACTGCCGGTCGCGAAGGTCACTGTGTCGAGATCGATACGGCGAGCCTTGTCGCGGATACGGGCGGAATAGCGGACCTCGTCCAGCGAGTAGACACGCTCCACCTGTTCGACCGGCGGCTGGTCCAGGAACTCGTAATAATCCCGGTCCGGGTCGCTCGAGGTGTCGATGATGTACTGGTCGAGCGGCACGCTGAGGCGCATCGGCGGCAGGTCGAGGGCCGGATCGCGCCAGACGTAGTCATCGTCCTCGTAGAGTTCCGGTGCGTAGTAGAGGACGTATTCCTCGCCATCCACGATGCGGGACCGCTGGACCACCGAGCCGGAGCTGTTGCGGATCGTCACGATCTGGACGCCCCCCGGACGCTGCACAACTTCGCGATAGCGATCGCGGGGCAGACGCTCGTAGTAGACCTCGCCGCCGTCGCGATTGAAGCGCGAGGAGTCGTCGTGATAGACCACCGGCCTGTCACCGATCGAGATGATGATGCGCGCTTCGCCATCGCGATCGTCGCGGTCGCGGCGTCGGTCTCTCCGGTCGCCATCGCGGCGGTCACGGTCTCCGTCACGATAGTCCCACCCCTGGGTTCGGCGATATTCCGGACGACCGTCCATGCGTTCGCCCGTCTCGGCGGTGGAGGCCTGGAATTCGGACCGCTGGCGTGACTGCATCGGGGCCTGGGCCTCTGCATCAGATGTCGGAGCAGCAAGAGGTGCTGCCGTCTGGGCGGGTGCGGGAGCGGGAGCCGCAGCCGTGCCATCCGTCGGAGCGGCAGTCGTCCCGGCAGGCGCGGTTTCCACCGGTGCGGCTTCCTTCTGGCTGTCGAGCACGGCGGCGCCGTTTTCGACCGGCAGGACGGCTGTTTCGCCAGCCTCGGCCGCCGACGGGTCGTCGGCGATCTGCTGGGCGCGTTCAACCTGTTCGGTCGTTGTGGCGATCGGCGGTTCAACGGCTGGGGCCGCCGTGCCGGGCTGGATCACGGCACCCTCCTGGGTGGTCGTGCCATCGGCAGGGGCGGCGGTCGTGCCGTCGACAGGTGCAGTTGCGTCAGGCGCCGTCTCGGGAGCAACGGCCGGAGCCTCGCCTTCGGGAGCGGGTGCCTCGGCAGGCTGTTCTTCCGTTGCGGTCGCGGGCGCTGTCTCTTCAGCAGCCGGCGCCGTCTGTTCGGCGGGCTGTTCTTCCGTTGCAGCCGGTGCCTCTGCCTCGGGAGCAGTTTCAGGTACGGGAACCTTTTCGGCTGGTGCCTCTTCCGGCGCTGCAGGAGCCTCCTCGGCCGGAGCTTCTTCAGGTGCAGCCTCGGCAGGCGCTTCGGCCGGTGCGGCTTCCGGCTCGGGTGCTACTTCCGGTTCGGGAGCAGCTTCAGGCTCGGGCTCGGCAGCCGGAGCTTCGGGCTGAATCTCGGCCGGGGCTTCCTCGATCACCTCCGGTGCAGGCTCGGGCGCTACCTCGGCTGGCGCTTCCTCGGCGGGAGCTTCCTCAGCCGGTGCTTCCTCGGCCGGCGCTTCCTCTTCAGGGGCTTCTTCCGCAGGCGCCTCTTCCGGGACGGTTCCCGGCGGCAGGATCAGTGTCTCCTGGACGCGAATGACATCGCTGGTGCTGGTGGCTGGAAAGCCGATTTTTGGCGGCACGGCAAATGCCGGCTGCATCATCAGCGGCAGCGACACGAGCGGCGCTGCAACACTGGCGAACAGTCTTGATTTCATTGACATCGATATCTCCTCGACTTGGGATGTCATCCCTTCTTCCCGCGTCCTTGTGGCCGGACGTCGGCGCATCTAGCGCGGAGCCGAAACGGGGTGCTCCTGCTTTTGTTCCCGCTGACGTTGCGCTTCGGCGCCTGAACCCCGCGTGAATGACGTGGCTCCCCGATCGACCGTTGCCGCAGCCGGTCGGTGCACCGGCTCGGGGCCGCGGTTCGCGCAGTGCACGTAAAATGCCGTTGCATTTTCAGCCGCGCCGGTATCTAAAAAACGAATGGTCGGAGCATGCTCCGGGCCCGCCAGGCATGAAGACGACAAGATTGACAGCCATGCCGGCCACCAACAGAGAGGATCATCATGCGTATCGCCACTCACCTATTCGCCGCCGCATCGATTGCCGCGGTTGCCCTGTTCTCCAGCTCTGCATCGGCTCAGGAAAAGATCGTCATCGGCACGGAAGGCGCCTATCCGCCCTTCAACAGCCTGGAATCCGACGGCACGCTCACCGGCTTCGACGTCGAGATCGCCCGGGCGCTCTGCGAGCAGATGACGGTCACCTGCGAGTTCGTCACCAATGACTGGGACGGCATGATTCCGGCGCTGCAGTCGCGGAAGTTCGACGCCATCATCGCCTCCATGTCGATCACGCCGGAGCGTCTGGAACAGGTCGACTTCTCCAAGAAGTACTACAACACCCCACCGGCGATCGCCGTGCCGAAAGACAGCGACATCACCGAAGCCACGCCGGAAGCGCTGGCCGGCAAGGCACTCGGCGCGCAGGGCTCCACGACCCATGCCAATTATGCCGAAAAGCACATGGACGAGTCGGATCTGCGGCTCTATCCGACCGCCGACGAATACAAGCTCGACATCGAGAACGGTCGCGTCGATGCCGTCATCGACGACATCGTCGTGCTCTCGGAGTGGGTGAAGTCCGACGCCGGCGCCTGCTGCAAGGTGCTGGGCGCACTGCCGGTCGATGAAGAGGTGAACGGCCAGGGTGCCGGCATTGCCGTGCGCAAGGGTGAGACGGAACTCGCCGACCGTTTCTCGGCCGCCATCGTCGCCATCCGCGAGAGCGGCAAGTACAAGGAAATCAACGACAAGTACTTCGACTTCGACGTCTACGGCGAATAAGGCCCGGATTGCGAATGCCATCGACGGCGGGAGGCTTGCCCTCCCGCCGATTTTCTTTCTACAACAGGTCAACGATAACAAGCGGCCAGGCCGCAAGGGGAAAGCAGTTTGATCAGCGGATGGCTCTCCGCCCTCGCCACGGCGCTCGATCCGCTTTGCGGACCTGTCGGTGTCTTCACGCTCTTCGGACGTGACACGGTCGTCGCCTGCGGCGATACGGGCTGGGGCGACGAGATCGCCTTCGGCGTCAAGGTCACCATCACGCTGGCTGTTGCCACCCTGCCGATCGGCCTGGCTCTCGGCTTCCTGATCGCGCTGGCGGCGCAGTCGCAGGACAAGCTCCTGCGCGCCGCCGTCGGGATCTACACGACGATCTTCCGCGGCCTGCCGGAACTGCTGACGTTGTTCATCGTCTACTACGGCCTCCAGATCCTCATCCAGACGGTGTTTGCCTGGGCGGGCTTCGAGCAGCGCGTCGAGATCAACGCCTTCGTGGCCGGCATGATCGCGCTCGCCGTCGTCTTCTCCTCCTATTCCTCCGAAGTCCTGCTGTCGGCTTTCCGGGCCATCCCCAGCGGTCAATACGAGGCTGGCCACGCGCTCGGGCTCGGTCGCGCGCAGACGATGACGCTCGTCATCCTGCCGCAACTGATCCGCATCGCCCTGCCCGGGCTCGGCAATCTCTGGATGATCCTGCTGAAGGACACCGCCTATGTCTCGATCGTCGGTCTTTCCGACATCGTCCGGCAGACCGGCATTGCCGCCCGTGTCAGCAAGGAAGCCTTCTTCTTCTACTTCCTCGCCTGCCTGCTCTATCTGGTGCTGGCGATCATCTCTTCCGTTGGGCTCGGCTTCATCGAACGCTGGGCACGACGCGGCGAGGTGCGCCGATGACCTATGCACGCGAGCTGATCGCCGCGCGTCCCGCGCCGCCTGTACCGGGAAAGCCGGTGAATACCTCCCGCGTCGCCGCGCTCGTCATCCTCGGCATCTGGGCAGCGCTCGGCGTCGGCATGCTGTCGATGGTGATCACCGGCTGGGATGAGGCCAAGTTCCTGCGCTACGGGCCTCGCTACCTCTCGGGTCTCTGGACCACTGTCTCCCTCGTCGGACTGGCCGTCATTCTCGGCGCCATCCTGTCGGTGCCGCTGTCGTTTGCGCGCATGTCGAAGAATCGAGTGATCGGCGCCATCGCCTATTCCTACGTCTACGTCTTTCGCGGCACGCCGCTGCTCGCCCAGCTCTTCCTGATCTACTACGGTCTCGGCGGTTTCCGGACAGAGCTGGAATCGGTCGGCCTCTGGTGGTTCTTCCGGGAAGCCTGGTACTGCGGCCTGCTCTCGCTCACCCTCAACACCGCCGCCTATCAGGCGGAAATCCTGCGCGGCGCCATCGAAAGCGTGCCGCGCGGCCAGCACGAGGGTGCGGCAGCGCTCGGCATCTCGAAATCCGTCGCCTTCCGCAAGATCGTGCTGCCGCAGGCGCTGATCGTGGCGTTGCGCCCCTACGGCAACGAGATCGTGCTTCTGATCAAGGGGTCTGCCGTCGTTGCCGTCGTCACCGTCTACGACCTGATGGGCGAGACCCGCTATGCCTTCTCGCGCACCTTCGACTACCAGACCTATCTGTGGGCGGCGATCTTCTACCTCGTGATCGTCGAGACGCTGCGCCAGGTCTGGGCGCTCCTGGAGGCCAGGCTCACCCGCCACCTGAAGCGGTGACGCGCTGATTAAAACTATAGATTCCGCGTATCTGGACAAAACCTCACCTTATACTGAATAATTACCCCGGTAACTAAATGTATCGGGAGGTAAGGATGTTTTGGCAATCTATAATCGAAGCATTTATTGGGACAGTAGCTGGGGGTCTTGTTGCGAGTTTAACTGCCTATAAACTCACAAGGCGAGCCGGAACGATTGAATCGACCTATCAGGTGGTACATCACATACTTTCGGACGAAATGTCAGCGAAACGACGAAAAGCCCGTTACGGTTTGACGGAATACACTCCTGATCAAATAGCGAAGTCGTCAAAGCCGACAGATGGCGCAACTG
>JBKBXP010000083.1:0-12031 GCA_046314035.1 Pseudorhizobium sp.
GCGCATAGGCTGCGGTATACCCTTTGATCGCATTGTGGTCCGGCGTGTAGTTGAACTTTGTCTTGAACTTCTCGACCATCTCGGTCATCGCCGGGATGTTGGCGTCCGGCGTCAGGCCGACGTGACCCATTGCGCCATTTGCCGCCTCGCCAGCCAGCTCGATTACCTTGTGGCCGATCAACGTGGTTTCACCCACGAGCGGAATGGTCACCCCCTGCTTGCGTGCCTCGCGCAGGAAGCGGGCGCTTTCCTCTTCGGTCACATAGACGAAGGCCGCATCGGCTTGAACCCCTTTCAACTTCACAATGTCGGCGGAAAAGTCGCTTTGAGCCTGTTCTGTCGGGATATCGGCGACGATCTCAAAGCCATGATTTTCGGCCTCCGTCAGGAAAGAGGTGTGGCCACCTTTGCCGAATTCCGTGTTCGCCCAGATGACGGCGACCTTCTTCACCTTCATCTCCTCAGCCATGTATTTTGCCATTTTCGGCACGCCCTTTTGCGACCCAAAGGCTGTGCGGAAGATGTAAGGATTGTTCATCGACGTGATCGAGGGTGCCTCGGAGCCGGTGAACTGAGGAATTCCAGCTTGGCGGGCGACGAGCATGTTGACGACCGTTGACGAGGAGAAGACCGTGCCCATGATGGCATAGACGTCGTCGTCAATCGCTTTTTGAACCATTGCGCGTGAGACCTGCGGGTCGGTCTGGCTGTCGTATTCGGTGAGGCCGACCTGTTCGTTGAGGATCCCGCCGGCGCCGTTGATTTCCTCAAAGCCCATTTTTACGCCGTCACGGAAGTTGGTGCCGGCTGCGGCGCCCGGTCCCGACAATTCCACGATCGAACCGACTTTCAGCTCTGCTATCGCCGGCGCGACGCCAAGCGTTGTGACGAGGGCTGTGGCATAAAGTAGTTTGTTGATCATCTTATCCTCCCTGGGTGATCACTTGCGAAATATCCGACTGACGACCTTTGTCGTCAGCTCGGCACGCTGGCCGCAAAATCGCTGCGGCTGCATTGTTTGTCCCGGCGTCTCCTCCACGCGGGCGCAGGTTACGGCCCGCGAACCGGTTCGGCTTGCACCCCTCCCATAGCCAGAGGGCCGCGCGCCGCTTTCATGCAAGAGTGGCAAAGTCCGCCTGGCGACAGAGGCTCCTCTCCCCTCTCCCCTCTCCCCTTGCGCCGACTACCCGTAAAGCAGGCATTCGACACCGGGAAAATGGACAATACAACCTAAACATTAGATGATTGCCCGACCTTTAGGCCTTCCAGTGCCGCGAGGGAACGACGGATGCCGGTGGCGATGCCGGTGACGGGCTGCGGTGCCAGACACGCAGGGACGGGATCAGACGACAGATCTGCCGGTATCGTCAGGGGGGGGCCGCTGATGCTGATGTGTGACCAGCCAGTCTGGGCACGAAGCTCGCTGACGAAGGATTGCATATCGGCGGTCTCGCCCGTCATCGTCAGCGCGGTCGCGCCCTCAAGGGGCGCCGTCATGGCCGCAGCCAGGATACTGCTGACATCGTCGACATACACGAACCCGACACGGCCCGAGAAGCGGATCTCTGCCGGCTCATGGCGCAGGGCCGCGGCGATGGCGATAGAGGGTCCGGCTGCAATGCCGGAACTGATGCCGGGCCCATAGATGATGTAGGGGCGTAGTGCCAGGCTCGGAACCCCATGATCACGCAAAAAGGCACGCGCCACGCCCTCGACAGCCAGCTTTGTTGCACCGTAGATCGTCATGGGCTTTGGATGAACCGCATCCTCTGGTCCAAAAACGCCGGCTGTGCTCAGATACGCAACGGGCAGGCGCCGCTGCTTTGCCGCCTGAAAGACGTTGATGCTGCCGATCAGGTTGACATGGGCTGCTCGTACGGGATCGCGGGCGCAATCAACTGTCATCAATCCCGCAAGGTGGATGATCCCGTCACATTCGGCAGCTGCAGCCGCGACGGCGTCTTGGTCTGCGATGTCGCCAGAGACGATTTGCGCCGAAACCGACGCCGGCAGGCGCTCTCGCCGTGGAGACAGATCAAAGATGCGGACACAATGGCCAAGAGCCTCGAGAGCTGCAACCGTGCGCAGTCCGACAAAACCAGTCCCGCCCGTCACAAGTATCCGTTTCAATGCATTCCGCCCCCGCAACACTGTAGCGCATCCCCTGTTGCTGTTACAGGTGATCTGCAGCGCCCCCGACTGGTCCAATGCGGGGATCTTCTCTCGCCTCAGTTCCTCTTCCTGCGCCACTCTATGCGAAAAATGGAATGGCATTCAAGAATAAACTTTTATTCCGGATCTGTTTTTGTATCCTCCGGTTCACCGCAGTCAGGGAGGACAGGTGTTGGAACAGATCGGCGTCGCAGTGATCGGTGCAGGAGCTATTGGCCGCACCCATATCGATACTTTGGTTGAGATGGAGAAGGCCGGAGATGGGGGGCTGTCCTTCACCGCGCTGGTTGAACCCGCACCGGCGGGACAGGCTCTCGCAAAACATCATGGGGTGGCGTGCTTTGCGGATGTGGCTGCGCTCATCGCGTCCGGCCTGGCGCAGGCTGCCATCGTCGCCACGCCCAATGAGACCCATCTGCCGATCTCCAAACTGCTGTTGACGTCGGGTCTGCCGGTGCTTCTGGAGAAGCCGGTTGCCGAATCCCTGGAATCGGCGCTGCAATTGACGGCGCTCGTGGACAAGACCGGCGTACCGCTGCTGGTCGGTCACCACCGGCGCCATAATCCGATAACAAAGGCTGCCCATGCAGCCATACGCTCGGGCCGGATCGGCGACCTGGTGATGGCAACAGTCACCTGCTCGCTTGCCAAAACACCATCCTATTTCGACGCTGCCTGGCGGCGGACTCCGGGCGTGGGCGGGCCACTGCTGATCAATCTGGTGCATGAAATTGACCTGTTGCGTCACTTTTTCGGTGAAGTGGGAAGCGTGCAGGCGATCGCCAGCAATCGGCGTCGTGGCTACGCCGTTGAGGATACGGCGGCAGTGGTTCTGACCTTCGTGGCGGGAGGGATTGCGACCTTGAGTATCTCCGACGCCGCCACGGGTCCATGGGCCTGGGATCTTTCCGCCGGTGAAAATCCTGCGCGGTTTCCAGCCCACGAGGTGAGCGCCCATCACTACGCCGGAAGCAGGGCCGGGCTGTCGCTGCCGGACCTGACGCTATGGCAACCGGACGGTGAGCCCGACTGGACGCGCAAGCTCACGCCATCGCGGTTGACGATGGAGCCAGCAGACCCGTACACGCAGCAATTGCTCCATTTTGCCCACCTCATCCGCCACGGTGGAACGCCGCTGGTCGATGTGCGCGATGCGACGGCAAATCTCATTGTTCTGGACGCGATCCAGCTGGCCGTCAAAACCCACCATGCGGTCGGGGTTGATCTGGGTGCGCTGGCAAAGTGACGGGGCAAACGACGTCACAGCGGGCAAGGCGGTCCAAGAGAGGGTGTCGCGCTCGCATGCGTGCTGCCGCTCTGTTCGGGCCCGCCGCGGTGCGCCTGCGAAGAGGTTAGACCAGGGCGCCCTGGTCCAGAAGATGACGCCGCACATCGTTGATGAGGGGCGGACTTGCCTGCGCGCGCAAAGCCGCAGCAATGCCGGCTGCGTGACCGGTGGCAAAGGCGGTGCCCATCACCCGGACCGATCCATAGGCTGCGCCGTCGGCGCCGGCGACACGGCCCGCCAGGTAGAGGTTGTCTCGATCTGCCGAGTGTATGGCGCCCATGGGAAGATCCGCAAATCCCTCGCCACCAATGTCGATAAACCGCGCCCGACCGGGGGCTTCGTGCACTTCCATCGGCCAGGCGGCACGTCCCACGCCATCTGGACGGCGCAAGCCGGCCTCCAGCATCGATCCGGTCATGTCCTCGCGAGACAGCGGTCTCCGGCTCTCCCTGATGCCGATCTGCGGCCCGCTGGCTGCCAGACAGGCGTGCTCGAAGCCTGGCAATTGCTTCAAGAGCTCGAGATTGCGCCAGGCTTGGCGTCTTGCCTCACGCTCGACAGTGCTCAAGCTCTCACCGGTCAGTCCATCGGTCTCAAGATCAATCGCCATCCACCAAACATCGCCCGATATGGGTAGCCGTGACAGCACGCCGCCGTCGGCGCGCGCAATGGGGGTGTCGGCCGTGACGTTATAGGCCTTGATGATCTCGGCCATGCGATCGCGGTCGAATTCAACGTCTCGCGCGACGCCGCCGATCCTGACCGGCATTGAGGCGGGCTGCACATGGTCACCACGCAGGCTGTCGACCGTCATACGCGTTCCAGACATCGACGATAGGCTTGCTTCACCGCTGGCGTCGATAAAGGCATGGGCATGGATGATGACGGTGCCCGCGTGGTCGCATACCCGTACCGACGTCACCTGTTTATCGTCCTTGACCACCGCCGTCAGCTTGCTGTGGAGCAGCACCCGGACGCCAGCCTTCTCGCACATGCGGTCAAAGGCAAACTTCACCGCCTCCGGGTCCAGCATGACAATCCAGTTGCCGCTGCGAGAGACCACAGGCGCGACAGTCTGGCCCAGCGTCACCAGTTCGCTCAGCAGATCCTCGCCGATGCCGCGCACGGCCGCGACAGGTCGAGGGCCTTTTTGGTAGAACCCGCAATAGGCCAGAACCAAGGAGTTCGCCGCCGCCCCCCCGAGAAAGCCGTATTGTTCGACGAGTGTGACGCGCGCGCCCAGTCGGGCGGCGGCAATGGCCGCGCTCATTCCCCCTGCGCCGCCGCCAATGACGACGACATCAGCCTGTTCCTGACGCAAATTCTGCATGATCAGCCCCGAATACATCAGTGCCAACGGTCGAGCCGTCGGCGACAACAACAATGGTCGTGGCTGCACCGCTCAGGGTTTCGCGCTCCGATCAGGACGAAGCGATAGGGGAAGCAGGCCATTGACGCCAATACATATAATGCCAAGATGCATTAGCAGGATTTATAGGTGCCGAGATCGTCCATGACTGAGCCGAAGCCGAAGTTGAAGGAGCGCCATCTGGAAATCTTCCGCGCCGTCATGGCAACGAACTCTTTGACCGCCGCCGCGCGTCATCTCGGCGTTTCTCAGCCGAGCCTGTCAATCGCCATCAAGCGGCTGGAGGATCAACTCGGAACCGCGTTGTTTGCGCGCATTTCCGGCCGCATGGTGCCGACACAGGAGGCGCAGTTAATCCTCACTGAGGTGGAACGCGTCCATCAGCAGTCAGAAATGCTGTCAGATGTTGTCTATGCCATTGCCCATGGCAAGGGCTCGACATTCCGCTTTGGCGCCACCCCGAGCATCGGCACACGCTTGCTTCCCAAGGCCCTGCGCCAGCTGCAGCTGAAGGGTGGCGCCAGCACCTACTACTGCGATTCCCTCTCGCAGCGTGACATCCGGGATTATCTGCTGTTCGGGCAGGGCTCTTGCGTGGCGACCATTGCCACCGTGGAGGATCCCTTGATCGAGACGGTCAAGATCAAAGAGGCCAAGCTCGTCTGCGTCGTTCCAAAAGACCACGCTCTGGCACAGCAATCCTCCGTCACGCCGATGGATCTGGCCGGCGTACCGCTGATTTCCTTTGCTGCCGCGACCACCCACGGTCTTGCGATCGACGAGACATTTCATCGCTGGGGGGTGGTGCGGCAAACCTCTGTCTTTGTGCATTTCGTGGATGCGGCTTTGTCGTTCGTCGCTGAGGGCATTGGCATCACCATCCTTGACGCGTTTTCCGCAATCGACTGTACAGCGAGCGGTCTTGTCGCCATACCGATCGAAAACAGTGTGGCGATTTCAGCGTATGTGCATTGCTGCCGGCTGCGCCCCCGCCCGCCGGCAGCTGATGGTCTCATCGCAGAGTTGCGCGCGGTTGCAGCTTGTGTGGGCACGATTGAGGAGAGATAGACGTGGAAGACACGGCAGCATCGCTTTTTGCGGGCTTTTCGCAGATGTTCATCGACACACAGGACGCAAGGTTTGCTGTCTTGTCCAAGGGGCAGGGGCCCGCCGTCCTGCTGCTGCATGGCTACCCCCAGACGCGGGCGGCCTGGCATCAGGTCGCCCCGCCATTGGCTGAACACTATCACGTGGTGGTCCCGGATCTGCCAGGCTACGGCCGAAGCCGCGTGACCGCCAACCGGAAAGGTGCCGGCTCGAAGCGGCGCATGGCGGCGAGCCTGGTCGCCATGATGCAGGCACTGGGTCACGAAACATTCGTCGTTATCGGGCACGACCGTGGCGGTCGGGTCGCTTTTCGCATGGCTCTCGATTTTCCCGATATCGTCTCGGCGCTGGTCTCCGTGACCGTCGTCCCGACCGCCGAGATGTGGGAGGGCGCCAATAAAGATTTTGGCATCGGCGCGTGGCACTGGTTCATGCTGGCCCAGCCGGAACCTCTGCCTGAAACGCTGATGAGCGCTGATCCTCGCTTTCTGATCGATTGGACACTGACGAAGATGGCGGGCGACCTGGCGCATCTGCATCCTGAAGCTCTGGCAGACTACCGCGCCTGTTTCGACGAACCCGAGGTGCGCCACGCCATGTGCGAGGATTACCGTGCCGCCGCGACCCTTGACGAGGCTGATGATCTTGCCGATCGGGCGGCCGGGCGGCGCATTGCGGCGCCGGTGCTGCTCTTATGGGAAGCTGGACGACGGTATGGCGGCGGCCGCGAGCCACTGGAGATCTGGCGTGCCTGGGCATGCCATGTCGAGGGGGAGGGGCTGGTGGGCGGGCATCTGCTGCCAGAACTGGCCTCGGATGAGCTTCTAAAGCACGTTTTGACTTTCATGGGGACATTCGATCTTGGCGCGTAGGGCTTTTGATCACCAAGGCAAGGATCCGGGTGAGACGCTTCTCAGTCTTCGCCAGATCGAGGTGTTTCATGCGGTTATGAACGCCCGTTCGATCACCGGCGCATCGAAGGTGCTTAATGTTTCGCAGCCGGCGCTCAGTCGAACCATCAAGCGGATCGAAGATCTTCTCGAAATCGCCCTGTTCATGCGCGACCGCAACGGACTTGTGCCGACCTCGGAGGCTTTGGAAATCTACGCCGAAATCGATCCTGTGCTGCGGCAGCTGGCCAGCGTTGATGGACAGATCCAGCGTATCGCGAGGGGGGAGACCGCCGTGTTTAGGATTGGTTCAACCGCCAGCGTGGCGCGCGCGCTGGTGCCGCAGGCGCTGCGACGGTTGTCGCAGGAAGTGCCAGGCATCGAGCTGTTTTTTGACGTGCTCCCGGTTGATCAGATCGAAGATTACCTGACGTCTGGTCGCGGCGAGGCTTTGGTGACCATCGCGTCTCCGGTCCATCCCTTGATTGCTGTCGAGCCGGTTGGCCATGCCGATCTCGTCGCCGTCATCCCACGCACCAACCGGCTTTCGCAACGCAGCCTGATCAGGGCGTGCGACCTGGCCGGCGCGGACTTTGTGGCCTTTGCAGCGGGTGGCGCACATCAACGTGTGGTCGATAGCTTTCTCGATCGCGCCATGGTCAAGGTCAATGCCCGTGCGGTCGCCCGTTTTTCCGATACCGCCCTTGCGCTTGCCAATGAAGAAATGGGGATCGTCCTGGTCGATTCTATCACGACGCTCGGGCCGCTGGGCAGCAATCTGGTGGTGCGGCCGATCGAGGATGCGCCTAAATTCGAGATCTCGGTGTTGTGGAACCGCCGAAGACCCCATTCCGCCAGCCTGCAGAAGTTCATCGCGATCCTGCGCGAAAAACTCGCCAGCCTGCCGCCGCTCGTCTAGGGCAGTGAAAAACCGGGGCACCCTCGGCTGGGCCCATGCCCTTGGGACATGGGAGACATCATCATTATTGGTTGTCATCGCAATTCGTGGGTGGCAGTTAGGGGTCTTGACGCCGGGGAGGCGTTGTCGATCGGGAGGAATACAGCATGCATTTTACCTTAAATCGCCGCCAGGCACTCGTGGGCATGGGGGCCGTGAGCGCCGCCGCCGCCTTTGGTCTGCCGGCGCGAGCTGCGACACGCAACCTTGCGGTGCTGCATCTGGCCAGCCACGCGCCGAGCTTTATTGCGTTCGAGCGCGGTTACTACAAGGACGCCGGGCTTGATATCGAGCTGAAGTTCTTCGAAGCCGCCCAGCCGATGGCCGTGGCGATTGCCTCCGGCGACGCTGATTTCGGCGTCACCGCCATGAGCGGTGGCCTGATCAGCCTGGCCCAGAAGGATGCAGTCAAGGTTATCGGCGGCGCGCTCACCGAAGAAAAGGGCATTACCGGTGCGATCGTGCTGGCGTCAAACAAGGCCTATGCGGCGGGCCTCACCGACCCGTCTCAGCTTGCTGGAAAGACATTCGGCATCACCACCGCCGGCTCGTCCTTTCACTTCATGGCGCATAAAATCGCCCAAGCCAACGGTGTCGCGCTGTCCGACATTGAACTGCGCCCGCTGCAGAAGCTTGGCGCCATCATCGGCGCATTGTCCACCGATCAGATTGACGCCTGGGCCATTCAACCGTCTGTTGCCAAGAAGATGATCCGCGAGGGCGCAGCCAAGCAGATTGGCGTCGTCTCGGACTATGCTCCGAACTACCAGGTGACGACCGCGTTCACATCGACCAAGAACGCCAAGGACGAGC
This sequence comes from Pseudorhizobium sp., assembly GCA_046314035.1. Lineage (GTDB taxonomy): Bacteria > Pseudomonadota > Alphaproteobacteria > Rhizobiales > Rhizobiaceae > Neorhizobium. Next base: position 8,598 of record JBKBXP010000083.1, read on the forward strand.
GGGCAATGACGGAATCCTTCGTCGCGGCCTATTCCAGGGCGATCGCCGACTACAACGCTGCTTTCGTCGACAAGACGGCAGAGGCTGGCGAAGTCGATGCACTGGCGCAGATCGTTCACAAGTATGTTGAAAGCGACAGCCCGGCAGAGGCGGCCAAGCAAAACCTCATCGACGGTGCGATGCGCATCAACCAGGGTCTGGCGCTGTCGCTCGACAGCTGTGTCGAACAGCTTGAATGGTTCAAGGCCGAAGGCATGGTCAAAGACACAATCTCCAACGAGCAACTCTTCGACACAAGCTATGTAAAGACGATCTGATCACCGGCAGATCGAGACTGCGGAGGCCCCATGGCCTCCGCCAGGAGGCTCCATGGACCTGAGACTTAACAACGTCAGTCACTCTTATGGGGCAGTCGAAGTCCTTAAAGACATCTCGCTGGATATACCGCAGGGACAGATCGTGTGTCTGATCGGGCCGTCGGGTTGCGGCAAGTCCACGCTTTTGCGATTTCTGGGCGGGCTCGAGCGCCCAACCAAGGGCGACGTGCTTCAGGTGGGCGATCCACCGGCCGATTCCCTCAACCCCCTGACCTATGTTTTCCAGCATTTTGCGCTGCTGCCGTGGCGCACGGTTGAAGGAAACATCAAGCTTGTTCTCGAGGATCATGGCCTCAGCCGCGGGGACAAGAACGATATTGTCACCGATGTTCTGGAACGCACCCGGCTGTCTGACTTTCGAACCGCCTTTCCCAAGCAGCTTTCAGGCGGCATGCGCCAACGGGTGGCGATCAGTCGGGCGCTGGCAGTGCGACCGGCCGTGATGCTGATGGACGAACCGCTCTCCGCGCTGGATAGCCAGACCCGCGAACTGCTGATGGACGACCTGATTTCCTTGTGGACCCGGCAACCCTTCACGTCTGTCTATGTGACGCATAATCTCAATGAGGCAGTGCGGCTTGGTCATCGTGTCGTGGTGCTGTCGCGCCGTCCGGGCCGTATCCGCGACATTGTTGACATCGATATCCCGCTCTGTGAGCGCCATCTCGGGAACCATGTACTGGAGGCAAAACAGCAGCAGCTTTGGGATTTGATGCGCGATGAGGCGATGGCGGCCGACAAGGAGTTGGTCAATGTCTGATCTTACCACTGCGTCTGGCGACATCGCCGCAACGAGCACAGCTCGGCCGGCTGCACGCCGCACCAAGACCGTCAACTTCCGTGGCGGTGGCTTTGCGCCAACGCCGATCCGCGGCATCGGCTTGATCGTTTTCGTGCTGTTAATCGCGCTTGCGGAACTGGGCACGCGCAGCGGCTTTATTTCCAACCTCACCCTGCCGCGACCGTCAGCGGTGCTGGACACCTTCGTGCAGCTTTGGGAAACCGGCCTGCTGTGGAGGCACTTGATCCCGTCCATGCAGCGCCTCGTCGTTGGCGCTTTCCTGGGCATATCCTTTGGCATCGCTCTCGGTGTCATGATTGGCCTGTTCAGCTATGTGCGTGCGGGGCTGGTGCCCCTCGTTGCGGCGCTGTTTCCCATCCCCAAGATCGCCCTGTTGCCGCTCTTCGTCATCTGGTTTGGCATCGACGAGATGTCCAAATACATGCTGATCGCCTTTGGCACATTCACCCCCACGGTTGTTGCCACCTATGGTGCCGTCGACAACGTCGATCGCACGCTGATCCGCATGGGGCAAAGTTTTGGGCTCAGCTGGTGGTCGATCGTGCGCAAGATCGTTCTTCCCGGTGCGTTTCCCGCAATTCTTTCGGGGCTGCGTGTTTCGATCTCGATCGCGATCATCCTGCTGGTGGCGGCCGAAATGCTGGGTGCGCAGTATGGCGTCGGCTCCTATATCCTAGAAGCGGGTTCGCTCTACGATCTTGAAAAACTGTTTGCCGGTGTGACGATCTTGTCGGTCTTGGGCTTGCTGGTCAGCTTCACGATCGGCCGGATCGAGACGCATTTCCTCAGCTGGCGTGGGTGACCTGCATGGCGCGTTTCCAGGAGCTCACAAAGTGCTAGCCCTGCAAAAGGTGCGACCCGGCCGGGGCTTGGAATACCGACGGCCAGGTGAACCGCTGCCGCAGGAGGGCGAGGTCATTGTTCGCGTTCATTGTGCAGGGATCTGCGGCACGGATATCCACATCGCCGAGTGGGCGTCCGGTTACGAGGCGATGGAACCGGCCATGCCCGTCACGCTCGGCCACGAATTTTCCGGCAGGATCGAAAGCGTCGGACGCGGTGTCGCGACGCACGTCGTTGGTGCGCGCGTTACAGCACGCCCGTCGGTGACCTGCGGCCGGTGTGCTGCCTGCCTTGCATCAAACGAGGACAATTGCAGCGGCCGCAAGGGCGTCGGTATCGGACGCCACGGTGCCTTCGCCGAGCTGGTGAGCGTGCCCTACAGAAATTGCCACCTCGTGCCCGAAGGCCTGGACCTGGACATTGCAGCCCTCACAGAGCCGATGACGGTGTGCGCCGAGGCTGTCGCCACGGCGCAAGTCAGCCAAGGCCAGACGGTGCTGGTCGTGGGACCTGGCTTCATCGGCCAGGGGATCGCCATCCTTGCGCGGGCGAAAGGCGCCGCAGTGGTCGTCGTTGGCAGGGATGACCGAACACGGCTTGCGGCTTTGGCAAAACTGGGGTTCCCGCATCTGATTGACACCAAGCACACCGAACTGGAAAAAGCACTTGCGGCTTTTGCGCCCTTCGACGCAATCATCGAAGCGGCCGGCGTCCCGTCGCTGGTCAATGCCTGCCTGCCGTTTCTCAAGAAACGCGGGAACTTCACGATCGTCGGCATTCACCCCAAAGCGGCGCAAGTTGACCTCACGGCGCTGGTGCGGATGCATCAGCAGATCCGCGGCTCGTATCGGGCGTCGCCTGAGACCTGGGATGATATCTTGGCATTTCTCAACAACAATCAGGAGATGATGCGAGGCCTCATCTCCCATCAGTTTCCGCTTGCAGAGGCTCTTGACGGCTTCGCGCTGACTGGCGAGCGCATCGCCTCAAAGGTGATGTTACGGATCGCGGCAGGGTCATGACAAGCGCGTTTCTCGCTCTCTGGAACGACTATCCTGTGACGTTCGCCGATGAATATGAAGCTTGGCATACATTCGAACACGTGCCCGAGAGGCTGACGTCGCCGGGCATTCTCTCGGCGCGCCGTTACGGGTCGCAGCAAGACGGGCAAGTCTACCGCTACTTCACGCTCTACGAACTCGACGGGCTCGCTGCGCTTCAGCACCGGGACTATCTTGATCTGGTGCGCAATCCCACGCCCTGGTCCAAGAAGATGCGCCAACATTTTTCCAATGTCTTGCGTATCCCAGGGGAATACATCGCCTCCGGCGGCAGGGGCACCGGCGCCTATGCTTCCGTTCAGGCTTTCTCGGTAGGCCGCAGCCACGCCAGTGCCGCCTGTGCGCAGATGG
>JBKBXP010000084.1:0-11969 GCA_046314035.1 Pseudorhizobium sp.
TGGATGATCATCGCGCCGATCAGCGAGGCGAGAATGGAGAAGCGCCCTCCGTTCAGCGAGGTGCCGCCGATGACGACGGCGAGGATCGCGTCGAGCTCCAGCCAGAGACCGGCGTTGTTGGCGTCGGCGCCGCGGATATCGGCGGTGATGATCAGCCCGGCGACGGCCGCCATGATGCCGGAGACGGCATAGACGAAGAACAGCAGGAAACGGGCGCGGATGCCGGCGAGCATGGCGGCGCGACGGTTGATGCCGGTCGCCTCGATCAGTAAGCCGAGCGCCGTTCGGCGCACCAGCAGGCCGACCAGCAGGGCGGCGGTGATCCAGATCAGGATGGAGACCGGCACGCTGGCGACGGATCCCGATCCGAGCGCAGCAAAGCTTTCGTCGTTGAAGGTCAGGATCACACCCTCGGTGATCAGCTGCGCGATGCCGCGGCCGGCGACCATCAGGATCAGGGTTGCGATGATCGGCTGGATGTCGAGCACGGCCACAAGCAGACCGTTCCACAGGCCGCAGGCAAGGCCGACCAGGAGCGCCACGAGGATGACGATCGGCAGCGGGTATCCGCCGGTGATCAGCGAGGCGGCAACGGCGCCGCAGATGGCGATGACCGCGCCGATGGAGAGGTCGATGCCGCGGGTCGCGATCACCAGCGTCATGCCGATGGCGAGCAACGCTACGGGCGCACCGCGGACGAGCACGTCGATCAGGCTGCCGTAGAGGCGTCCGTTCTGGTAGGTGACGCTGAGGAAGCCGGGCGATATGAGGCTCACCAGAGCGATGATGACGACAAGGGCCGCAAGCTGGGGCGCGATGCGGCGCAGGCGGCGGACGAGGGCGCTTTTCATGCAGCCTCCGTGCGGGCCGGGTCTGCAATTGCCGTCATGATGTTGTCGGCCGTGACGGCGCTTCCGGTCAGCTCCGCGACGTGGCGACGGTCGGCGAGCACGATGACGCGATGGGCGACCGCCGTCAGTTCCTCCAGTTCGGAGGAGATGACGACGAGCGACATGCCGTCGGCGCACAGTCTTTCGATCATTCTGAGAATTTCCGTATGGGCGCCGATGTCGATGCCGCGCGTGGGTTCGTCGAGGATGAGCAGGCGCGGCTTCGTCGCCAGCCAGCGCGCCAGGATCGCCTTCTGCTGATTGCCGCCGGAGAGGAATTTGATCGGCCGGTCCGGGTCCGGGGGACGGATGTCGAGCGAGCGGATGAATTCGTCCGCAAGTTCCGCCTTCTGACGCGCCGACACGGGTTTCGCCCAGCCTTGGCGCGCCTGCAGCGCCAGCGCGATGTTCTCGCTGACGGAGAAGTCGCCGATGATGCCGTCGGTCTTGCGTTCCTCGGGACAGAAGCCGAAGCCGTGGGCAATGGCCGCTTCCGGGGACATTATCCTGGTCTCGACCCCGTCGATGATCGCCGTGCCGCTGTCTGCCCGGTCGATGCCGAACAGCAGGAAGGCGGTTTCCGTGCGGCCAGAGCCCAGCAGGCCGGCAATGCCGACGACTTCGCCGGGGTGAATGTCGAGGTCGAAGGGCGCGATGCTGCCGCGCTTGCCGTAGCCGGCAAAGCGGATCGGCGCAGAGGCGGCCTCGACGGTTTCCTCAAGGGCGTGATGGTCACGGGTGATGTGCTGCAGCTCACGGCCGAGCATCATCGAGATCAGCTCCATGCGCGCCAATCCTTCGATCTCGCGCGTTCCCACCATCCGGCCGTTCCTGAGCACGCTCACCCGGTCGGCGATGTCGTAGACCTGGTTCAGGAAGTGGGTAATGATGATGATGCCGAGGCCTCGGTCGCGCAGCTTTCGCAGGACCGAAAAGACCATCTCAACTTCGTGGCTGTCGAGACTGGCCGTCGGTTCGTCGAGGACCAGCACCTTCCCGGAGAGGTCGACGGCGCGGGCGATCGCGATGATCTGGCGGATGGCGACGGAGTAGGACGACAGCAGGGCGTCGACATCGATGTCGAGACCGTAGTCCTGCAACAGTTCACGAGCGCGGCGACGCATCTCCCGCTTGTCGATGAAACCGAAGCGTCGCGGCTGACGGCCGAGGAACATGTTTTCCGCCACCGTCAGGTTTTCCAGAAGGTTCACCTCCTGGTAGACGGTGCCGATGCCGAGATCCTGTGCCTCCGCCACGGTGGTGGGCGCGACCTCAGTGCCTTCCAGCGTCATGGTGCCGCTATCGCGGTTGTAGACGCCGGTCAGGATCTTGATGAGCGTGGATTTTCCGGCACCGTTTTCACCAAGGAGCGCGTGGACCTCGCCCTGCCTCAGGGAGAAATCGACGTTCTCGAGTGCGGCAATGCCAAGGAAGCTCTTGTTGATGCCGCGAGCGTCCAGAAGAATATGGGTATCGTTCATGTCACGTCCTGCGACCGACGACCGGAGCCGCAAGACGCGGCCCCAGCCATGCTTCAGGAAGGGTGGTGGAACCGGCGTGCCGGTCCCCTTCGACGGTTCGGCTCAGTAGCCGAGGTCCTTCTTGGCTTCGTAGACGGCCATCGGATCGTCAGCAGCCGTGTAGAGCTTCGATTCCGTCTGGATCCACTTCGGCGGCTCCGTCTTGTCCTTCAGGTAGGCTTCCAGCACGTCGAATGCGGGACCTGCCATGTTCGGTGTCAGTTCCACCGTGGCATTGGCTTCCCCTTCGGCCATGGCCTTGAAGATGTCCGGAACGGCGTCGATCGAGACGATCTTGATGTCGGAGCCCGGCTTCAGGCCGGCTTCCTTGATGGCCTGGATGGCGCCGACGGCCATGTCGTCATTGTGGGCATAGACCGCGCAGATATCCTGGCCGCCGCCTTCAGCCTTGATGAAGCTTTCCATGACTTCCTTGCCCTTGGTGCGGGTGAAGTCGCCGGTCTGCGAGCGGGTGATCTTGATGTTGTCGTGCGCGGCAAGCGCTTCCTCGAAGCCCTTCTTGCGGTTGATGGCGGGCGAAGAGCCCGTGGTGCCCTGAAGTTCAACCACATTGCACGGCTTGTCGCCAATGTCCTGCACCAGCCAGTCGCCGGCAACCTTGCCTTCGTGGACCTGATCGGATGTGACCGCGGTGAGATAGAGATCGTCGGATGCCTCGATCTGACGGTCGAGAAGGATCACGGGGATCTCTTCTTCCTTGGCTTCCTGCAACACGGCATCCCAGCCGGTGGCGACGACGGGAGCAACCAGGATCGCATCGACGCCCTGGGCGATGAAGCCGCGGATCGCCTTGATCTGGTTCTCCTGCTTCTGCTGGGCATCGGCAAACTTCAGGTCGATGCCGCGCTTTTCGGCTTCCTGTCGGGTGACCGTCGTTTCGGCAGCGCGCCAGCCGGACTCGGAGCCGATCTGCGAGAAGCCCACGGTCAGAGACTGTGCGGAAACGCCGGATGCGAGACATGCGGAAAATGCGACGGTAAACGCCGCGAGTGCCTTGTTCATCTTAAATCCTCCCAGAAGATGATGGCCTATGACATCCTCACAATTTCGATATTATCATACTTTTGCAAGAGGCTTCGGGCGCTTTGGGTTGAAAAAATACTGCCTGATGCCGGAGAAATCGCGCCATCGCACTGAATAAGCTGATTAAAATTATTTCCATTTGGGCTGTGAACGATCTGTGGCTGCGACCTTGGCTCGCTTGACAAGGCGGTGGTTGCTCCAATAGTCGTATTATATTCAGTCCGGGCATCACCGGAGTGGGAGGAGGTGGTCGCCGGGAGCGACCTGCCGGAATGGCTACAGGTAGAGGGTCCATGCTTCGAATTCTTCAAGTGCGTAACGGCGGCAGCGTCAAGGTTGTTGCCTGGGATGGTATTGGTGCCGGGCGGGTCCTGCGCGGTGTCGCGTCGACCTATGAACTGGCCATGGGCGCCATCGAGGCGGGACAATCGCTTGCGGAGCGGATCGAAACACTCGGATATGCGGAAGACATCGATCTTCAGCGCGCGCAGGACGAGGGGCGGTTGACGATCCCGGTGTCCCACGAGGATCCGGCGCATTTCTTCGTCGCAGGAACGGGCCTCACCCATCTCGGCTCTGCCGACGGACGCGACAAGATGCACAAGGCGGCGCAGTCCGCCGAAAAACCCACCGATTCGATGCGCATGTTCCAGATGGGTGTCGAGGGCGGTAAGCCGGCTGACGGTCAGGTCGGCGTGCAGCCGGAGTGGTTCTACAAGGGCGATGGTTCGCAGCTGCGCGCCACCGGCGAGGACCTGATCTCGCCCGCCTTCGCACTCGATGGCGGGGAAGAGCCCGAGCTCGCTGCGATCTATCTGATCGGGCCGGACGGCACGCCGTTTCGCCTCGGTTTCTGTCTTGCCAACGAGTTTTCCGACCATGTGACGGAGAAGGGCAACTACCTCTGGCTTGCCCACTCCAAGCTGCGCCAGGCGGCGCTCGGCGCCGAACTCATCGTCGGCGACCTGCCTGCGCATGTGGAGGGGACCTCGCGCGTTCGCCGCGGCAACGAGGTGATCTTCGAAAAGCCCTTCCTGTCGGGCGAAGCGAACATGTCCCATTCGATCGCCAACCTCGAGCACCATAACTTCAAGTACGATCTGTTCCGCCGTCCAGGCGACCTGCATGTGCATTTCTTCGGCACGGCGACACTGTCCTTTTCGGAAGGGATCAAGACCGAGCCCGGCGACGTGTTCGAGATCGCGGCCGAGCCGTTCAAGCTGCCTCTCGTCAACAGGCTGGCGGTCGCACCTGCGGCACCCGTCACCGTCCGCAAGCTCTGAGGCGCGCCATGAGCATCCGCCTCGGCATCGTCGGACTGGGCAAGATCGCCAGAGACCAGCATCTAAGCTCCATCGACGCGACCGGCGGCATCGAACTGGTTGCGGTGGCCAGCCGCAATGCGGCGCTCGACGGCGTCGCCTCGTTCAACGACATCACGGATCTCTTGTCGTCCGACGTCGAGATCGACGCCATCTCTCTCTGCACGCCACCGCAGGGCCGGTTCGAGCAGGCAAGGGCGGCGATCGAAGCCGGCAAGCATGTGATGCTGGAAAAGCCGCCCGGCGCGACGCTCTCCGAAGTCTACGCGTTGGAATCCTTGGCAAAGGAGAAGGGCGTGACGCTCTTTGCCACCTGGCACTCGCGGGAAGCCGCGGCCGTCGAGCCGACACGGGCACTGCTGGCGCAGCGGACGATCCGCAGCGTTGCCGTCGAGTGGAAGGAAGACGTCCGCCACTGGCATCCGGGACAGGCCTGGATCTGGGAGCCGGGCGGGCTTGGGGTCTTCGATCCCGGCATCAATGCGCTCTCCATCGTGACGCGGATCATGCCGATGCCGTTCCACCTCGTTCGCTCCGACCTGTTCTTCCCGGAAAACCGCGCCGCACCGATTGCGGCGAGCCTTGCTTTCGAAGCCGTCGGCGGCATGGCCGTGACAGCCGAGTTCGATTGGCGCCAGACTGGGCCGCAGACCTGGGACATCCGCGTCGAGACGGACGAAGGTCCCGTCGTCATCAGCCATGGCGGCAGCAGGCTTTCCGTCGATGGCGAGCAGCGGATGGTCGAAGAGGACAGGGAATACCGCAACCTCTACAAGCAATTCGTCCGGCTGGTCGGGGAGGGCCGCAGCGATGCGGACTTTTCGCCGCTGGTTCATGTCGCCGATGCCTTCCTGCTCGGGCGCCGGCATGCCGTCGAAGCCTTCGAGGATTAGCGATGCGTGCCGCTCGCCTCGTCCCCATCCACGCGTGAGAAGTAGACCATGACCAATTCCGAAAACCTGCCTTCGACCGAAACTGCCGAAACCGGCCATACCCGCGGCGAGTCCCGCAGACTGCGGTCGCGGGCCTGGTTCGACAATCCGCACAATGCGGACATGACCGCGCTCTATCTCGAGCGCTACATGAACTTCGGCCTCAGCCAAGCGGAATTGCAGTCGGATCGCCCGATCATCGGCATTGCCCAGACCGGCTCGGACCTGTCGCCCTGCAACCGGCACCACCTGGAGCTCGCCAAGCGCCTGCGTGAAGGAATCCGTGAGGCGGGCGGCATCGCCATCGAGTTTCCGGTGCACCCGATCCAGGAAACCGGCAAGCGTCCGACCGCCGGCCTTGACCGCAACCTTGCCTATCTCGGCCTCGTCGAAGTGCTTTACGGCTATCCGCTCGACGGCGTCGTGCTCACGATCGGCTGCGACAAGACCACGCCGGCCTGTCTCATGGCGGCGGCCACCGTCAATATTCCGGCCATCGCACTGTCGGTCGGCCCGATGCTGAACGGCTGGTTCCGGGGCGAGCGGACCGGCTCGGGCACGATCGTCTGGAAGGCGCGCGAACTGCTGGCCAAGGGCGAGATCGACTACGCCGGCTTCGTCAAGCTCGTTGCCTCCTCGGCACCGTCGACCGGCTACTGCAATACCATGGGCACCGCGACGACGATGAATTCGCTGGCCGAAGCGCTCGGCATGCAGCTGCCCGGCTCGGCCGCCATTCCGGCGCCGTATCGCGACCGCCAGGAGGTCTCCTATCTGACGGGCCTCAGGATCGTCGAAATGGTGAAGGAGGACCTGAAGCCTTCCGAGATCATGACCAAGGAAGCCTTCATCAACGCCATCCGCGTCAATTCGGCAATCGGCGGCTCGACGAACGCGCCGATCCACCTGAACGGTCTCGCGCGCCACATGGGGGTCGAACTCTCCGTCGATGACTGGCAGACCTACGGTGAGGACGTGCCGCTGCTCGTCAATCTGCAGCCTGCAGGGGAATATCTCGGCGAGGACTACTATCACGCAGGCGGCGTTCCGGCCGTGGTCAACCAGTTGATGCGGCACGGCCTGATCAACGAGGAAGCCATGACCGTCAACGGCAAGACGATCGGCGAGAACTGCCGCGGTGCCATCATCGAGGACGAGAAGGTCATCCGCACCTATGAGCAGCCGCTCAAGGAGCGCGCCGGCTTCCGCGTGCTGCGCGGCAACCTGTTTGCTTCGGCGATCATGAAGACGAGCGTCATTTCGCCCGAATTCCGGGAGCGCTACCTGTCCAATCCGGACGATCCGGAGGCCTTCGAGGGCCGCGCGATCGTGTTCGACGGACCTGAGGACTACCACAAGCGGATCGACGATCCGTCGCTCGAGATCGACGCCCACAGCGTCCTCTTCATGCGCGGCGCCGGCCCGATCGGCTATCCCGGTGCGGCGGAAGTGGTCAACATGCGTGCGCCCGACTACCTGCTGAAGCAGGGGATCAGCTCGCTTGCCTGCATCGGCGACGGCCGTCAGTCGGGAACTTCGGGCAGCCCGTCGATCCTCAACGCCTCTCCCGAGGCGGCTGCCGGCGGCGGTCTGGCGCTGCTCAAGACCGGCGACCGCGTCCGCATCGATGTCGGCCGCGGGACGGCAGACATCCTGATCTCCGAGGAGGAACTTGCCGAACGTCGCCAGACGCTGGAGGCGCACGGTGGCTACCAGTATCCCAAGCACCAGACGCCTTGGCAGGAAATCCAGCGGGGCATCGTTGGTCAGATGGAATCCGGCGCGGTTCTCGAACCGGCCGTGAAATACCAGCGGATTGCGCAAACGGAAGGTATTCCGCGCGACAACCACTGAGTTGCACAGGCTGGCGGCAGGGGGCCGCCGGCCATTTCAGCGGACGAGGACGTCCGTTTTTTTGGAGGAAAAGTCATGAGAATGCTGAAATATCTGACAACGGCCGCGATGCTTGCATCGATGGCGTTTGCCGTTCCGGCCGGTGCCCAGGACAAGGGTCTCGTCGGCGTCGCCATGCCGACCAAGTCGTCCGCACGCTGGATCGCCGACGGCGACAACATGATCAAGGTGCTGCAGGAGCGCGGCTACGAGACCGATCTTCAGTACGCGGAAGACGACGTGCCGAACCAGCTCTCGCAGATCGAGAACATGATCGTGAAGGGCGCCAAGGTTCTCGTCATCGCCTCGATCGACGGCACCACGCTGTCGGACGTGCTGCAGCAGGCGGCCGACCAGGACATCAAGGTCATCGCCTATGACCGCCTGATCCGCGACAGCGGCAATGTCGACTACTACGCGACCTTCGACAACTTCCAGGTCGGCGTGCTGCAGGCACAGTCGCTGGTCGACGGCCTGAAGGCTTCCGGCAAGGAAGGCCCCTACAACATCGAGCTCTTCGGCGGTTCGCCGGACGACAACAACGCCTACTTCTTCTACGACGGCGCCATGAGCGTGCTGCAGCCGATGATCGACAGCGGCGAACTCGTCATCGGCAGCGGCCAGACCGGCATGGACCAGGTTGCCACCCTTCGCTGGGATGGCGCAACGGCACAGGCCCGCATGGACGCGCTCCTGAGCTCGACCTACTCCGACAAGCGCCTCGACGCCGTTCTGTCGCCGTATGACGGCATCTCGATCGGCATCCTCTCGTCGGTCAAGGGCGTCGGCTACGGCAGCGGCGACATGCCGATGCCGATCGTCAGCGGCCAGGATGCGGAAGTCCCGTCGGTCAAGTCGATCCTCGCCGGCGAACAGTACTCCACCATCTTCAAGGACACCCGTGACCTTGCAAGCGTCACCGTCGACATGGTCGATGCCGTGATGACGGGCAAGGAGCCGGAAGTCACGGATACGACCACCTATGACAACGGCGTCAAGGTCGTTCCGTCCTACCTGCTGAAGCCGGTCGTCGTGAACAAGGACAACTGGAAGGAAGTCCTGGTCGACAGCGGTTACTACACCGAAGACCAGATCAACTAAGCCAATGAAGGGCGCCGTCGGACACGGCGGCGCCCTTTGTCCCTGCAGCGGAGTTTCCGGATGCTTGCACCCGCGGTTTCGGCCGAACAATCGCCTATTCTCGAGATGCGCGGCATCTCCAAATCATTCGGCGCCGTCAAGGCGCTTTCCGACGTGAGCTTTACGGTTCGCGAAGGTGAAATCCATGCCCTGGTCGGCGAAAATGGCGCTGGCAAATCGACCCTCATGAAGGTGCTGTCCGGCGTCTATCCGCATGGCAGCTACGAGGGCTCCATCCTGCTCGACGGGCAGGAGCGACACTTCCGCGACATCAATGGTTCCGAAGAACTCGGCATCATCATCATCCACCAGGAACTGGCGCTCATCCCGCTGATGTCGATCGCGGAAAACATCTTTCTGTCCAATCCGCCTTCGCGGTTCGGCGTCATCGACCGGTCTGCCATCCACGAGCGGACCAAGGCGCTGCTCGCCAAGGTCGGTCTGGGAGAAACGCCCGACACGCTGATCACCAACATCGGCGTCGGCAAGCAGCAACTCGTCGAGATCGCCAAGGCCCTGTCGAAAGACGTGCGGCTGCTGATCCTGGACGAGCCGACGGCAAGCCTCAACGAGAAGGACAGTGCCGCTCTCTTGGAGCTTCTCAAGGAATTCCGGGCTCAGGGCATCACGTCGATCCTGATCTCGCACAAGCTGAACGAGATCTCGGCCGTTGCCGACCGCATCACGGTGCTGCGCGACGGGCGCTCGGTCGGGACGCTCGACTGCCACGAAGGGGTCGTCGAGGAGGACGAGATCATCCGGCGGATGGTCGATCGCGACATGGAGAGCCGCTATCCCAAGCGCAGCCCCAAGATCGGCGACATCATCTTCGAAGTTGAGAACTGGTCCGCCTACCACCCGCAGCATTCCGAGCGGCAGGTGGTCAAGAATGTCTCGATGCAGGTGAGGGCGGGCGAGATCGTCGGCATTTCCGGGCTGATGGGCGCCGGGCGCACCGAGTTCGCGATGAGCATCTTCGGGCGCTCCTGGGGGCGCAATATCTCCGGCAAGGTGCGGCTGCACGGCAAGGAGGTCGATCTCTCCGATGTCCACCGGGCGATCAAGGCGGGTCTCGCCTATGTCACCGAGGACCGCAAGCATCTCGGTCTGATCCTGGGAGAAGATATCCGCAAGAACATCTCTCTCGCCCATCTCGGCGGCGTCTCGTCGCGCGGTGTCATCGACGACATCGACGAGATGAAGGTGGCGCAGGATTTCCGCACGAGGATGCGGATCCGCAGCCACAACGTCTACCAGGAAACAGGGAAGCTCTCGGGCGGCAACCAGCAGAAGGTCGTGCTGTCGAAGTGGCTGTTCACGGATCCTGACGTGCTGATCCTCGACGAGCCGACCCGCGGCATCGATGTCGGCGCGAAATACGAGATCTATTCGATCATCCAAGAACTGGCGAATGCCGGCAAGGCCGTCGTCGTGATCTCTTCGGAGATGCCGGAACTGATCGGCATCTGCGACAGGATCATGGTGATGCACGAGGGCGAGTTCGTCGGCGAGGTGGCCGGAGAGGAGGCCACCCAGGAAAACATCATGCGTGCCATCATGCGCCGCAAAGTGAGGGACTAATGAGCAACCCGCCCAACACCATGGCTGCGCCGCAACGCGGCTCCGGCTTCTGGAAGGACAACCTGCGCGAATACGGGATGATGATGTCGCTGCTGGCGATCGTCCTCTTCTTCCAGTTCGCGACCGGCGGCGTCATCCTGAAGCCGCTCAACATCACCAACATCATCCTGCAGAACAGCTACATCGTCATCATGGCGCTCGGCATGCTGATGGTGATCGTCACCGGGCATATCGATCTGTCGGTCGGGTCGGTCGCCGGCTTCACCGGCGCCATCGCCGCGGTGCTGATGGTGCAATACGACCTGAACTTCGTGGCTGCCGCCGTCGTCTGCCTGGCACTTGGGGGGCTGATCGGTGCCGCGCAAGGCTTCTGGATCGCCTACTTCAAGATACCATCGTTCATCGTGACACTTGCGGGGATGCTGGTCTTCCGCGGCCTGATGATCGCCGTCCTCGGCGGGCGGTCGATCGGTCCCTTCGATCCGACCTTCCAAAAACTGTCGTCAGGCTATATTCCCGAGCTTGTTTCCTCCACCAGCGGCATCTACCTTACGTCGCTTGCCGCGGGGCTGCTGGTTGCAGGCTTCCTCGTCTGGCAGAACTTTAAGGGTCGCTCGCGGCGGGTCCTGCATGAAGTCGAAACGGAGCCCTTCGGCTTCTTCGTCGCCAAGAATGCCGCGATCTTCCTGGTGATCGGCTATGTCGCCTATCTGCTCGCCTCGCACCGCGGCATGCCGAACGTGCTGATCATCATGGCGCTGCTGATCGGCTGCTATGCCTTCTTCACCACCCGGACGATCTTCGGCCGTCAGATCTATGCGGTCGGTGGTAACGAGAAGGCGGCGGCGCTGTCCGGCATCAAGACGGCGCGGCTGACCTTCTTCACCTTCGTCAACATGGGCGTGCTGGCAGCACTGGCCGGTCTGGTCTTTGCTGCACGGCTCAACACCGCGACACCGAAGGCCGGCATCGGCTTCGAGCTCGATGTCATCGCTGCCTGCTTCATCGGCGGTGCATCCGCCTATGGTGGTGTCGGCAAGGTGACGGGGGCCGTGATCGGCGCCTTCATCATGGGGGTCATGAACAACGGCATGTCGATCCTCGGCATCGGCATCGATTACCAGCAGGTGATCAAGGGGCTCGTGCTTCTCGGCGCCGTCTGCGTCGACGTCTACAACCAGCGTCGCTGATCCAGACCTGCACCTCAGATGCTGGCCCGCCTCCCTGGAGGCGGGCCTTCTTGTTTCTGCGGCAGCAACATCCGGAACCGCCTGGCGACCTGAGGCGTTCGCGTTGTCAAAAGGAGTATTGCATGCCCGATGAGGTAAGGTTCGAATGGCTTGCACGCTTTGGCTACGCTGCGCGCGGGGTTGTCCATCTGCTGGTGGGCGGCATGGCGCTGTTGTCCAGTTTCGGCGGTGGTGACGCCGACCAGGAATCGGCTCTGCAGATGGTGCTGCAGCAGCCGCTCGGCTGGATCTGGCTCGGTCTGATCGGACTGGGGCTTGTCGGCTTCATCGTCTGGCGCTTGGCGCAGGGCATCCTCAACGCCGACGGCCATCCCGGCAATGCCAAGGGCTACACGACCCGTGCCGCGATGATCATCAGCGCGATCACCCATGTCGGACTTGCCTCGTTTGCACTTCG
>JBKBXP010000085.1:0-11911 GCA_046314035.1 Pseudorhizobium sp.
TGTGGCCGATACCTCGACCTCCGGCTCGTAGAAACCGGTCACGAAGCCGGGTGCGTCATCCGAATTGCAGATGAGGAACGGCTGAAAGCGCTCCTCGAAGAAAAGACGCGCAGCAGACGCCCCTTGCGGGACATCTGCGCAAACGGCCTCGTAGATCGGCAGGATGT
Organism: Pseudorhizobium sp.; assembly: GCA_046314035.1. Taxonomy (GTDB): domain Bacteria; phylum Pseudomonadota; class Alphaproteobacteria; order Rhizobiales; family Rhizobiaceae; genus Neorhizobium. The sequence continues at coordinate 168 of JBKBXP010000085.1, forward strand.
CCTGCGTTTCTAGGCCAAGGGAACCGCTGCGATAGGACTTTGCCGATCTGATATGCCCGATGCAGGCGAGCATGCCCTGGAAAAGTGCCGTGGGGTCGTCCTCGGCCCAACCTGGAATCTGCCCGAAGTCGGTTCGCCGGAGCGAAAAATCCGACGGCTCCCCGGTCATTGCTCGGATTCGGTCGCAACCAGCTTCCAGTTTGGATCCCGTGAGCGGGAATCGCGGGCGAAGGTCCAGATGTCGGTGACCTCTGCCACGTTCTCCTGATCGCCATCGACCACCGCGCCGGCCTTGTCGAAGGTCGCGGAAATCAGCTGGCTGACGATCCGCACGGTTACCTGCTCTTCCGGACCCTGAACGCTGGCATGGGTGATGTTGGCCTTGTCGATGCCGACGAAGGTGGATTTGACCACCTCGCCCTTTGCTTCACGATCGGAAATCGCTGCATCGAAGCCTTCGTAGACTTCCTTCGACAAAAGATTCTTCAGCGTCTTGCGGTCACCATCGGCGAAGGCCATGACGATCATCTCATAGGCCATGCGCGCGCCGTTCAGGAACTCCGAAGGCCGGAAGGTCGGATCGACCCGCAGCATTTCCCGCAGAGATTCGTTGAGTGGCGTTCCAGGCTTCGCAGCGGCGTCAATCTCGGAGAATTTCTCTTCGTCCGTGACCTCGCGCCGGGGCAAAGTGACCACCTTGCCATCATCGCTTGCCGGCGCCTTGGCCGCATCACGCGCGGTGTAGGGGTCGAACGGCGGCTTCTCGTTTCCCGTGCGGCGACCCAGGACGTTCCGCAATTGCAGAAAGATCAGGACCGCTGCGACAAGAAAGAACAGAGTTATGAAGTCGTTGGAACCCATCTTTACCCGCAATGCCGTTTAAATCGTTGCTAGAGGTTCTCATATAGTCTGCAAAGCGACATCATTCAAATAGCTAAGGCGAGAGCCTTTGGTCCAATAGGTTAGAGATTATGCGTACGCGCTGGATTGCCATCCTTTTCCTGCTGATGCCGCTGGCGGAGATCGCCGGCTTCGTTGTCGTCGGCCGCGCCGTCGGTGTCTGGGGCACGCTTGGCCTCGTCATTCTCACAAGCGTCGCCGGAACACTGCTCCTGCGTGCGCAGGGACTGCAGATGCTGCGGACACTTTCCGACGAGGGGCGGCAAGGGCGCGTCCCGGGCGACACGATCGTCCATGGCGCAATGATCGTCGTGGCGGCGCTGCTGCTGCTCATTCCAGGCTTCATCACCGACATCCTCGGCCTGGCACTGTTCATCCCCGCATTCCGCCGCCTGCTGTGGTCAGCGATCGGACGGCGGGTCGTCATCGTCCGGTCATCCACCGTCGGCCGGGACAACGCCCGCGACGCGGGCTTTGCGCCCAGACCCGGCAAAGGTCCGGTGGTCGATCTGGACGATGATGATTACAAGCGCGAGCCGGATCCGAACTCACCGTGGTCAGACCGTCGGCTGAAGGACGATTAGGTTCAGATGACTGCTGTGGCGCAAGGGTTGTAAGGCCGTAGGTGAAATGTTAGACGCCGGTCTAACGTCTCTAGTCTCGAGGAAATCGCATGGCCGACGAAATCAAACCGGGCGCACCGAGCCCTTCGCTGAATATCCTTGCACAGTACACCAAGGATCTTTCGTTCGAGAACCCGGGCGCACCGCGTTCGCTGCAGGCGCGGGACAAGTCTCCGGCGATCAACATCAATGTGAACGTCAACGCCAATCCGCTGTCGGAGACCGACTTCGACGTCGTCCTGTCGCTGAACGTCGAAGCCAAGGAAGACGAGAAGATCGTTTTCGCTGCCGAACTGGTCTACGGCGGTGTTTTCCGGATCACCGGTTTCCCGCAGGAACACATGCTGCCGGTGCTGTTTATCGAGTGCCCGCGCCTGCTGTTCCCCTTCGCTCGTCAGATCGTCGCAGATGTCACGCGTAACGGCGGCTTCCCGCCTCTGATGATCGACCCGATCGATTTCACGCAGATGTTCACCCAGCGCATGGCGCAGGAACAGGCGAAAGCCAAGGTTCAGCCGCTCAACAGCTAATCTTACCGATCCAGAATTCCATCAGAGAGCCCGGATACGCGTATTCGGGCTTTCTGCTTTGTAGCGGCTCCACAGCGCCTTTTCACCGAGCTTCGCCACCATGGCTTCATGTGCCTGTCGTTCGGTCGCCGTCAGCCGGTCAAGCAGAGGACGGGGACGACCGGAAATGCCGTCGATGCTGATCTCGTCCACCTCGGTGACAGTGGTCGAGGTTTCGACCTCCACCAGGCCGAAGGCCGCCTGACGTCCACCGGTCATCTCGATATAGACTTCGGCCAGAAGCTCGGAGTCGAGCAGCGCGCCGTGCTTGGTGCGGTGGGTATTGTCGATGCCGTAGCGACGGCACAGCGCATCGAGCGAATTCGGGCCCATCGGATGCTTGCGCCGCGCCAGCGACAGCGTATCGACGATGCTGTCGGCGGGTACAGGCGGCAGCGAGATGCGTTCGAACTCCGCGTTCATGAAGCCTATGTCGAACATCGCGTTGTGGGCGATCCACTTGGCGCCGTCGAAAAACTCCAGGAGTTCTTCCGCAATCTCGCCAAAACGCGGCTTATCCTTGAGGAACTCGTCGGTCAGGCCATGCACGGCGAGCGCATCCGGATGAACCTTCCGGTCGCCGGGGTTTAGATAGTAGTGAAAGCTGCGGCCGGTTGGGAAGTTGTTGACGAGCTCGATGCCGCCGATTTCGATCACCCGATCGAGCTTCGTCTCAAGCCCCGTGGTTTCCGTATCGAAGATGATCTCACGCATGGGACGTCTCGCTTTTCATGCCGGCACGCAACGCCGCGATAATTTGATCGACACGCGTGCGTGCGGCTTCCATCCCCTCCCCCGTATCGACGAGGAAATCAGCCTTCTGTCGTTTTAGCCGATCAGGGACCTGACGCGACAGGATCAACTCGAACTTTTCCACAGTCATGCCCGGACGCGCCAGCACCCGCTCGCGCTGGATCTGCGGATCACAGGTAACGACCACGACGACATCGACGCGGTCCTCACCGCCTACTTCGAAGAGGAGCGGGATGTCGAGGACGATCATGTCGTCGCCAGCAGCCTGCCGGGCCTCTACGAACTGCGCCTCCCGCTGCCGCACCAGCGGATGGACGATCGCCTCGAGATCCTTGAACCGGCCCGGATCCGCGGCGAGCTGGCGGGCCAGTTCCTGGCGATCCACCGTTCCATCGGAGATGCTGCCCGGGAAAACCTTGCCGATCGGTTTGACCGCATCGGCGCGATAGAGATCATGGACGACGGCATCCGCGTCATTCACGGCGACGCCGGCTTCGGCAAACATCTGTGCCGTGGTCGATTTTCCCATGCCGATCGAGCCGGTCAAGCCGATGATGATCATCCGTGCCGCTCCATATCGGCAATCACGAGGGCTCGAAGCGCTTCATCCACCACCGGGCGGATCCCGAACCATTTCTCAAATCCGAGCACCGCCTGATGCAGCAACATGCCAAGACCATCCGCCGTCGCCAGGCCCTGGGATTGCGCCTGGGCGAGGATCGGTGTCATCAAGGGGACGTAGACGATATCCGTGACGAGGGCGTCGGGCACCATTCGGGAGAAGTCGAAGACAGGGGCACCCTCGCCGCCCATGCCCAGCGAGGTCGTGTTGACGAAGAGGCCCGCCCCTTGCGTCACCTCCGTCAACTCCTCCATGGAGTGGGCATGAACATTGCCGCCGAACCGGTCGGCCAGTTCACGGGCTCTTTCGGGAGTACGGTTGACGACATGAACCTCGCCGATGCCACGGTCCCGCAAGCCGCGGATGACGGCGCGGCTGGCGCCACCGGCACCAAGAACCACCGCTCTCGTCACCTTGTCCCAGTCCCTGTGTCGCTCATCCAGGTTGGCCACGAAGCCGTGCACATCGGTGTTCGTCGCATGCAGCAGACCGTCTTCAATCCACAGCGTGTTCGCGGCACCGAGTTCACCGGCAATCGGATCCAGCCTGTCGGCGAGCCGGCAGGCCATCTCCTTGTGCGGGATGGTGACATTGCCGCCAACATAGGGCGAAGCTCCAGACTTCAGGCCGGCAATGAAATCGGGAAAATCTTCGGGTGAAACCGGCTCTGCACGGTAGCTTCCCGGGATGCCGTGCTGCCGGAGCCAGTGGTTGTGGATCAGTGGCGAGCGCGAATGCTTGACCGGCCAGCCGGTGACGAAAGCCTTAACCATGGTTTCACGTGAATCACGCATCGATGGCACGCAGATCCCGAAGCTTGTCGAGGAGCGGCAGCATGGGCAGCCCCAGAATGGTGAAATAGTCTCCCCGGATCTCGGAGAAGAGCTGGATGCCCTCCCCTTCCAGTTGATAGGCCCCGACGCTTCCCAGCAGCGTGTCGCCGCACCGGGCGACGTAGCCGTCTACGAATTCGACAGAAAGCTCACGAACCGTCAGATCCGCGTGGGACAGGTGATCCCACAGGACCTCTCCATCCCGTGCCAGCGCTATGCCGCTGTTGAGACGGTGGGTCTTTCCGGAAAGGGAGAGGATGTGGCGCCTGGCCTCTTCCAGATCCCGGGGCTTGTGGTAGACGCGGTCGCCCAGCGACATCGTCTGGTCCGAGCCTATCACCAACGCGCCGGGCATCCGGCGACTGACGTCAAGCGCCTTGGCACGGGCCAATTCCACGGCCACCCGATCGGGGCGCGCGTTTGTTTCCGCAAGGCCTGCCTCAAGCCGACGCTCGTCGATGTCGGCCGCAAGCGCCTCGAACGCCAGACCGGCATTCTTCATCAGCATGCGGCGGAACGGACTGGACGAGGCCAGAACAAGCAGTGGAGTCACGGCGACTTGTCTCCTTAATAGAGTAGCGGCGATTTATCTCAGCTTGTCGCGCAGCGCAACGATGGCAGCCGCCGTCTCCTCGATCGAACGACGGGTGACATCGATGATCGGCCAGCCGTAGCGGGCGCAGAGCGCGCGTGCGTGCTTCAGTTCCTCCTGGATCGTCGCACGGTCCGTATAGTAGCGACGGTCGAAGCCCTGGGTCGAACCGAGCTCACGGTTTTCGCGGACCTGCGAGATGCGCTCGGTCGTTGCGATCAGCCCGACGATCAGCGGCCTGCTGGCCTGCAGCAGGCTTGCGGGAAGTTCGGCGCCGACGACAATCGGCATGTTGGCGGTCTTGATGCCACGGTTGGCAAGATAGATGCTGGTCGGCGTTTTCGACGTGCGGCTGATGCCGACCAGCACGATATCCGCCTGGTCGTAATCCTCCGACAATTGCCCGTCGTCGTGGTCCATCGTGAAGTTCAGGGCATCCATGCGCGCGAAGTAGCTCTCGTCCAGATCATGCTGGGCCCCGACGCGACGGCGCGACGGCGAACCGAGATAGGTCTGGAACGTCGTGATGACGGGTTCGAGGACATTGACGCTGGGCGTGCCGATCTCGCGGCAGCGCATGTCGAGGAGATGAGAAAGCTCCTGATCAACAAGGGTGTAGAGAACGATGCCGGGCTGGCGGTCTATCGCCTCCAGAACCGACAGAAGCTGCTTTCTGTTACGCACCAGCGGATAGACGTGCTCGACGGCGGTCGAGCCCTGGAACTGCACAGAGGCGGCGCGACCTGCCGAAATCAGCGTTTCGCCGGTTGAGTCAGATATCAGGTGCAAATGAAAGAAGTTTTTCTTGTTCTCCACGTTGTTATTTACCCTTTGTTGATAACTCGGGAGAACCGCTCACTCGGAGCAATCGGAGCCGAGGGGGTGGGGAAAACCTGCGACTTGTCCACATAAGGGTCTGGCCGATGCAAAATCCAGGGGCCATGTGGATAACGGTGATAACGCCGAATAGGACTTCATCCGTCCCCTGGTTATCCACATCCAGGAGCCTGCCGAGGTAGGGATCATCCCACGGAAAGATCTCACGGATTCGAACTCGTCCACAGATGCGGTCGATCTGTCTTGGAGACTGTACCCGCCCTGACCTCCGAGTGGCCGATTGTCGCGCTTGGAGTGGAGAGCGTTTAATCCTTGATAGTCACCGACTCTAAGAAATAGAAAGTCTTTAAGATTCAATTTTATTATTTAGGAGGAAAACCTTGACCGCCCCAGTCAGGAAGATCATAGCGGTCCTAGAAGGCCAAACGGTATCGCCACCACCGATCTGGCTCATGAGACAGGCAGGACGGTATCTGCCGGAATATCGCGCAACCCGTGCTGAAGCCGGAAGCTTCCTCGATCTCTGCTATTCACCGAAGCATGCGGTCGAGGTCACGCTCCAGCCGATCCGCCGTTACGGCTTCGATGCCTCCATCCTGTTTTCCGACATTCTCGTCATTCCCGACGCCCTGAACCGCAACGTCCGTTTCGTGCAGGGAGAAGGGCCGCAGATGGATCCGATCTCTGACACGGAGATCGACCTGCTCGACCCGACGGGCGTCATGGATCACCTGCAGCCGGTCCTGGAGACCGTGCGTCGACTGCGCCAGGAACTGCCTGCGGAGACAACCCTGCTTGGCTTCTGCGGCGCGCCATGGACCGTAGCCACCTACATGATCGCCGGCCACGGAACGCCCGACCAGGCGCCTGCCCGACTGTTTGCCTATCGTCATCCGGCAGCCTTCGAGAAGCTTCTGACGCTGCTTGCGGATATCTCCGCGGAGTATCTGATCGCCCAGATCGATGCCGGCGCCGATGCGGTGCAGATTTTCGATTCCTGGGCCGGCGTGCTCGGCGAGGAAGAGTTCAAGCGCTATGCCCTGCAGCCGGTGGCGAGAATGATCCGCACCGTGCGGGCAGCCCGCCCTGGCGCCAAGATCATCGCCTTCGCCAAGGGTGCGGGCATGAACCTGAAGACCTATCGGCAGGGCACGGATGCGGATGCGATCGGGCTCGACTGGACCGTTCCGCTGTCGTTTGCAGCCGAGCTGCAGAAGGACGGCCCGGTTCAGGGCAATCTCGATCCGATGCGGGTGGTGGCGGGCGGCAAGTCCATGGAAGAGGGCATCGATGCGATCCTCCAGGCGCTTGGGCATGGTCCGCTGATCTTTAACCTCGGTCACGGCATCACGCCCGAGGCAGATCCGGAGCATGTGGCTGCGCTGGTGCGGCGCGTGCGGGGCACCGCATGATGGCGGAGACGGAGAAACAGGTCTCGACAAGCGCCGGCCGTCGCGCCGGCATGCGGGCCTATGTGGCGCTTGGCGTCTTCATCGCGATCATCATCGGGCTGTACCTCGGCCAGCCGGACAGTTTTTCCCGCTGGATGACGGCGCTGCATGTGGTGGCGGTGATCTCCTGGATGGCCGGGCTGCTCTACATGCCGCGGCTGTTCATCTACCACAGCGATGCGGCACCCGGCTCCGAGCAGTCGGAAACCTTCAAGGTCATGGAACAGCGGCTTTTGAAGGTGATCATGAACCCAGCGATGATGATCACCTGGGGTCTCGGGCTCTACCTTGCCTGGGACGTGTTTCGCTTCCAGGGTGGCTGGCTGCATGCCAAGATTGCACTGGTCGTCCTGCTGACGGTGGTGCATGTGCTGTTCAGCCGGGCGGTTCGTGGATTTGCGGCTGACGGTCCCCGGAAATCGCCGCGCTATTGGCGGATGATGAACGAGGCGCCGACCTTGCTGATGATCGCCATCGTGATCCTGGTCATCGTCAAGCCTTTCTAGGTGGCTCGCCGAAATCGGCGAAGAAATGTCCGCAGCCCCTTGCGGCGGGCCGCGGGACCCGCTACTTTCGCCATCTCATCTCGTGGCATGCGTGTAATTGCTCATACTCCCCGGAAAAGCTCCGCGGTTAAGAGTTTCACCGGCACGCCTTTTCCCCCATCTATGCTCAACGTGGTCCCTTCATGGCTGAAATGAAGCTTCAAGAACTCAAAAGCAAATCGCCGACCGATTTGCTGACCTTTGCGGAATCGCTCGAGGTCGAAAATGCCAGCACGATGCGCAAGCAGGAGCTGATGTTTGCGATCCTCAAGATGCTCGCGAGCCAGGATGTGGAAATCATCGGCGAAGGCGTGGTGGAAGTGCTGCAGGATGGCTTCGGCTTCCTGCGCTCCGCAAACGCGAACTATCTGCCGGGCCCGGACGACATCTACATTTCCCCCTCGCAGATCCGTCGCTTCTCGCTGAAGACCGGCGATACCGTCGAGGGACCGATCCGCGGGCCGAAGGAAGGCGAACGCTATTTTGCGCTCCTCAAGGTCAACACGATCAACTTCGACGACCCCGAAAAGATCCGTCACAAGGTTCACTTCGACAATCTGACGCCGCTCTATCCGAACGACCGGTTCAAGATGGAACTGGATGTTCCGACCTCCAAGGATCTGTCTGCCCGGGTCATCGACCTGGTGGCACCGCTCGGCAAGGGCCAGCGCGGCCTGATCGTGGCACCGCCGCGCACCGGCAAGACGGTTCTCCTGCAGAACATCGCCCATTCGATCACCGCCAATCATCCGGAATGCTATCTGATCGTTCTCCTGATCGACGAGCGGCCGGAAGAAGTCACCGACATGCAGCGCTCGGTGAAGGGCGAAGTGGTCTCCTCCACTTTCGATGAGCCGGCAGTGCGCCACGTGCAGGTTGCGGAAATGGTCATCGAGAAGGCCAAGCGCCTCGTCGAGCACGGCCGCGACGTCGTCATCCTGCTCGACTCGATCACGCGCCTGGGTCGCGCCTACAACACCGTCGTACCATCGTCAGGCAAGGTGCTGACGGGTGGTGTGGACGCCAATGCGCTGCAGCGTCCGAAGCGCTTCTTCGGTGCCGCCCGCAACATCGAGGAAGGTGGCTCGCTGACGATCATCGCGACCGCCCTGATCGATACGGGCAGCCGCATGGACGAAGTGATCTTCGAAGAGTTCAAGGGCACCGGCAACTCCGAAATCGTGCTCGATCGCAAGGTGGCCGACAAGCGCATCTTCCCGTCGATGGACATTCTGAAGTCCGGCACCCGCAAGGAAGACCTGCTTGTGCCGCGCCAGGATCTGCAGAAGATCTTCGTGCTTCGTCGCATTCTCGCACCGATGGGCACTACCGATGCCATCGAGTTCCTCATCGACAAGCTGAAGCAGACGAAGAGCAACGGCGACTTCTTCGATTCGATGAACACCTAAACATTAGCCGGATTCATCCGTTGGACGCCCGGCATTCGTGTCGGGCGTTTTCCGTTCCAGGTATCGCTACTCAGGTTCATCTGTATGACCATCTCGCCAAGCACCATCTTTGCCCTTTCCAGTGGCGCGCTGCCTGCCGGCGTCGCGGTCGTGCGTATCAGCGGCCCCAACGCGCTGCCGGCGCTGCGGCTGCTGACCAGCATGGAATTGCCCGCGCCACGCCAGGCGGTGCTGCGGACGATTGTCAGTCAGGACGGACTGGTGTTGGACCAGGCACTGGTACTGGTCTTCCCCGGACCACGTTCGTTCACAGGTGAAGACTGTGTCGAGCTGCAACTGCACGGCAGTCGTGCGGTGGTCGACGCTGTCATGAAGGAGCTCGCCAAGATTGCGGGTCTGCGTCCAGCAGAAGCGGGTGAATTCTCGCGTCGGGCGTTCGAAAATGGCCGCATCGATCTTGTGGAAGCGGAAGGTCTCTCGGAGCTGATTGCTGCCGAGACGGAGATGCAGCGGCGCCTTGCCGTGGAGCAGAGTTTCGGCGGGCAGTCCGAGCTCTACAATGACTGGGCGCGTCGGCTGACGCATGCACGCGCGATGATCGAGGCAGACCTCGACTTCTCCGATGAGGAAGATGTTCCCGGATCGGTGGCCGACAGTGCCACCGCGCCGCTTCTTGAGTTCCAGGAGGAGTTGCGCGCGCACGTCGCAAATGCCCGCGCCGGAGAGATTATCCGGGACGGCTACAGGATCGCTATCGTCGGGCCGCCGAATGTCGGCAAGTCCAGTCTTCTTAACGCGCTTGCGGACCGGGATGTCGCCATCGTCACCGAGATTGCCGGAACCACCAGGGACGTGCTGCAGGTCGATCTCGACATCGATGGTTACCTCGTGCGCCTGTTCGACACCGCGGGACTGAGAGAGAGTTCGGATGTGGTCGAACAGGAAGGGATCCGCAGGGCACATGATGCCATGGCAAAGGCGGATCTCATCCTGTTGCTCGACGAGATCGATTCGGAACCGGAACATCCTGCCTTTCCGGAAGGTAAGGAAGTTCTCCATGTCGGCAGCAAGCTTGATCTGCATGGGCGATCATCCGCTCATGATCTGTGCATCTCGGTTCGATCGGGAGAGGGGTTGGACACTCTGCGCGACGCCATTCGTCAGCGCGTGTCCGGCCTATGGTCGGGCTTCACGGCGCCGAACCGTAAGCGTCAGCTTGATTTGCTGGGCGAAGCTTCCAATTTTCTTGAAGAAGCGCTAAATGCCGCACAACCCGAGCTTCGGGCAGAACATCTGCGTGCGGCCGCAGTGTCGCTGGGCAAGATTACCGGAGCTGTCGATGTCGAGCAATTGCTGGATGTCATATTCTCGCAGTTTTGCATTGGCAAGTGATTCACGTGAAACATGCGCACTCGGAAGGCGGCAATGACAGACGAATTTGATGTGATCGTCATCGGCGGAGGGCACGCCGGCTGCGAAGCAGCCAGCGCCGCAGCACGCATGGGTGCCCGGACGGCCCTGGTCACGCACAGACGCGACACCATCGGGGTCATGTCCTGTAATCCGGCGATCGGAGGGCTCGGCAAGGGTCACCTGGTGCGCGAGGTGGACGCGATGGATGGTCTTATGGGACGGGTCGCCGACGCCGCGGGCATCCAGTTCCGGCTTCTCAATCGCAAGAAGGGCCCAGCCGTGCGGGGCCCGCGAACACAGGCCGATCGCGCGCTCTACAGAACTGCGATGCAGCGGGAAATCGCCGAGCATGCAAATCTTACTGTAATTGAAGGTGACGCTTTCGATCTGCAGATCGATGGTGAGGGCGTCAGGGGCGTCATCATGGCTGATGGCCGTGTTCATCGCTGTTGCGCCGTGGTGCTGACGACGGGCACCTTCTTGCGTGGCATTATTCATATCGGGTCCGAAAAGATTTCTGGGGGTCGGGTTGGCGAGGCCCCGTCTCTTGGTCTATCCACGACTTTGGCGCGGCACGACATCACGCTCGGCCGCCTCAAGACCGGCACTCCGGCGCGGCTGAACGGTAAGACGATTGATTGGGGATCTGTCGACCTGCAGCAGGCGGACGCGCACCCGGTGCCCTTCTCCTTCATGACGGACAAGATCGTCAATCCGCAAATCGCCTGCGGCGTCACCCGGACAACGACCGCCACTCATAATATCATAAGTGATAACATACACTTATCAGCTATGTACTCGGGTCAGATAGAGGGTGTGGGGCCGCGGTACTGTCCTTCTATCGAGGACAAGATCGTACGCTTTGGCGAACGGGACGGGCACCAGATCTTCCTGGAGCCTGAAGGGCTCGAAGATTCGACCGTCTATCCCAACGGCATATCAACCTCGTTGCCGGCAGAGGTTCAGGAAGCTTTTATCCGGACCATTCCGGGCCTGGAGCAGGTCGAGATTGTTCAACCAGGATATGCCATTGAATACGATCATGTCGATCCTCGGGAACTCTCACCGGCTCTGGAGGTGAAGAAGATCTCCGGGCTGTTCCTCGCGGGGCAGATCAACGGAACAACGGGCTATGAGGAGGCCGCGGCACAGGGGCTCGTGGCGGGACTCAACGCCGGACGACGCGCCGGAGGCAGC
>JBKBXP010000086.1:0-11835 GCA_046314035.1 Pseudorhizobium sp.
CCTCGGACACGGCCAAATTCGGGCAGCCGGAGATCACCCTCGGCATCATCCCTGGCATGGGCGGCTCGCAGCGTCTGACGCGCGCCGTCGGCAAGGCAAAAGCCATGGACCTCGTCCTGACGGGCCGCATGATGGGCGCCGAAGAGGCTGAGAAGGCCGGTCTTGTCGCCCGCATCGTGGCGCCGGAGCGTCTCCTGGACGAGGCGCTGGAGGCGGCGTCGAAGATTGCCTCTTTCTCTCGTGCTGCCGTCCTGATGGCGAAGGAGGCAGTCAACCGTTCCGACGAACTCACGCTTGCCGAAGGACTGCGCCAGGAGCGCCGGCTCTTCCAGTCTCTCTTTGCCACCGAGGACCAGAAGGAGGGCATGGCGGCCTTCGTGGAAAAACGGAAGCCGAACTTCGGCAATCGCTGATATGCTTGGCAGGCGGACCGGCCGAAATTTGCGCGTTGACTGGACCGGCCTTTCAAGCTATATGCCGCGCCACAGTTGGGAAAGCCCGATCACGGCTTCCTCTAATGCTCCTACATTGCTGAAACTAAGGTCGCACACGACCGGCGCGGCAACGGTGGAGTTTGGTTCGAATTCGTAGAGAGGCATACATGGCCAATACAACTTCGGCGAAAAAGGCGACCCGCAAGATCGCTAGCCGTACTGCAGTCAACAAGGCTCGTCGTTCGCGCATGCGCGGCTTCATCCGCAAGGTCGAAGAGGCAATTGCAGCCGGTGACGCAACTGTCGCTGCTGAAGCTCTGAAGGCAGCACAGCCGGAAATCCAGCGCGCTGCCACTAAGGGTGTTGTGCATGGCAATACGGCGTCGCGGAAGGTCTCCCGCCTGGCGTCGCGCGTCAAGGCACTCTCCGCCTAATAGTCATAATCAAGAATGTGTGACAAAGCCTGGCGGCTCGCCGGGCTTTCTTGCTTTGAGCGGGTTTTCCGAAATTGTGAATGTCCTGCATCGTCGAGATGTCAGGCCTGCGACAAAGAAAACAATTAAAATTCAGTAAGTTATCAGAGGTCTGTGGAGAAGTCGTCGGTGCGGTTGCTCCCGCCATTGACCGAAACCGAGTCAAGATCTTTTTTATTTTTATCGCATTCAGCCGCCTTTTTTGGCTGTCATTTTTCAATGTCATTGATTCGATTGCGATTCTTCTGAGCAGTATTTAGGCGATGCCAAACTGGCCGCAAGAGTCAACGCTCGTCGCTTAATGCTGGGTAAATTTGGCCATTGATCTTGGCCTCTGATCCTGCCTAAATGACTTCAGCAAGGGCACGGGGACAACGTCAAAAGAGACCAACGCCAGTCGCAGCTTTCGCTGTGAAGCGTAGTCGCTTTGAGCCCTTGCAGCGGGACTGACAGCCCGTTCTTCATGTAACCAGCGGTTGTACGTCGGGAAATCATCTTGATCTCTCGCGGAGGATCGCTGTGCCCGAATGCATACGTGCAGACGGCGTGAGCATGATGACAGGTATTCAGGGGCGCCATGACGAGGATGGCCGTCCAAGCGGAAGACCAGGACCTTCGACGAAGGTCGTCGGCATCGACCCGGGATCTGCCTTGATGGGCGGATGCGGACGCGGTGCCGTGAAGAGGAAGAGACCGGGCTTCTCATGAGGGGAAAGCCTTGTCCTTAGACACGACAATTTCTGTCGGCGACGCGAGGCGCCGGCGGATGGACAAAATGTGGAAGGCGGCGAAATACATGCAGACGAACACCGTATCGGCACGCGCGGCACGCGACGTGGACCATGCGCGGCAGGCGCTCGATTCAAAATCTACCCAGGCGGCGGGGGACTCCCAGATCATGAAGCATGAAGCTCTCTTCGAGCGATTCAGCAAACGCCTGAAAGCGCAAGTTGGTCAGGATGTTTATGCAAGCTGGTTCGGCCGCCTGAAGCTTCATTCCATCTCCAAGAGCGTTGTCCGACTGACCGTGCCGACGACCTTCCTGAAATCCTGGATCAACAACCGCTACCTCGATCAGATAACCACCATCCTGCAGGCTGAAGACCCCGATATTCTGAAGGTGGAAATCCTGGTGCGCACTGCCAGCCGCAGCGTGCGTCCCGCGGTCGCCGGCGAAGATCATCCACAGGTACCGGAAGCTGCCCCGTCGACACCTTCCTCCGCATCCTTCCCGCGCGGCACATCGGCGCGTGAGATCGGCAAGATCGCAAGCTTCCCCATGTCGGCGAACGCCCGGCCTGCAACGGCAGGCCCCTTGTTCGGCTCGCCGCTCGATTCCCGCTACACCTTCGACAGCTATATCGACGGACCATCCAACCGGGTGGCCCTCGCCGCCGCAAAGACCATTGCCGAGGCCGGCGCGGGCGCCGTGCGCTTCAACCCGCTTTTCATCCACTCGGGCGTCGGTCTGGGCAAGACGCATCTGCTCCAGGCAATCGCCAATGCTGCAGTCAACAGCGCCCGCGCGCCGCGGGTTGTCTATCTGACGGCGGAATACTTCATGTGGCGCTTTGCCACGGCCATCCGCGACAACGACGCCCTGACGCTGAAAGACTCGCTGCGCAATATCGATCTCCTGATCATCGACGACATGCAGTTCCTGCAGGGCAAGATGATCCAGAACGAATTCTGCCATCTGCTCAACACGCTGCTCGACAGTGCCAAGCAGGTGGTGGTTGCTGCCGATCGCGCTCCCTGGGAACTGGAATCCCTCGATCCGCGCGTACGCTCCCGCCTACAGGGCGGCGTCGCCATTGAAATGGAGAGCCCCGATTTCGAGATGCGCTTCGAAATGCTGAAGCGCCGTCTGGAAATCGCGCAGCAGGACGACACGACGCTCGACATCTCCACCGAGATTCTCTCCCACGTGGCGCAGAGCGTCACCAGCAGTGGGCGCGATCTTGAAGGCGCCTTCAACCAGCTGGTCTTCCGCAAGTCCTTCGAACCGTCGCTCTCGCTCGAGCGCGTCGATGAGCTGCTCGTGCATCTGGTCGGCACGGGGGAAGCAAAGCGTGTCCGCATCGAGGACATCCAGCGCATTGTCGCACGTCACTACAATGTCTCGCGCCAGGAGCTGGTCTCCAACCGCCGTACACGCGTCGTGGTCAAGCCGCGCCAGATCGCCATGTATCTGGCCAAGACCCTGACGCCGCGCTCCTTCCCGGAAATCGGCCGCCGTTTCGGTGGCCGTGACCACACAACCGTGCTGCACGCCGTGCGCAAGATCGAGGACCTGATCACAGGCGATACGAAACTCTGCCACGAAGTCGAGCTCTTGAAGCGGCTGATCAACGAGAACAACGCCTGAGGAGGTTTCTCCCGGCGCAACAAAAAAAGCCCTGGCATGGATCACGCCGGGGCTTTTTGTTCTTCGGAGGGATGTCGGACTGTGGAGACGGAATTCGGAGCGTCTTGATCAGCAGGCGAGGTCGGCGACGACGGAATCGAGGATCAGCATGCCGGAGGGCGTGCAGCGCAGCCGTGAATTGCCGAGCCGTTCGATGAAGCCGTGCTCCAGCAAGGTCTGCTCGCGAGCGGGATCGGGATCGCGGCCTGACAACTGCTGCCAGCGCGCAAGATCGACGCCCTCGGTGAGCCGCAGCCCCATCAGCAGCAGCTCGTCGGCCTGTTCGTCGCGTCCAAGCTCTTCCTCGTCCACCATGCCGTGGCCCTGTCGCTCGACAAGCTCGAGCCAGGCTTCCGGTCGCCGTTCGGTCGCGGTGGCGATCTTGTAGGGGCCACGCGTCAGTCGTCCATGGGCGCCCGGGCCGATGCCCGCATAGTCGCCGTAGCGCCAGTAGGTCAGGTTGTGTCGGCTTTCCGCCCCCGGCTGCGCATGGTTGGATACCTCATAGGCCGGCATGCCATGGCGGCCCATGATCTCCTGCGTCGCCTCGTAGAGATCCGCGGACTGGTCGCCGTCCGGCACAATAAGCTTGCCGGCCTTGTGCAGCCCGTAGAAGGGCGTGCCCTCCTCGATGGTCAGCTGGTAGAGCGACAGGTGATCCACGGCATAGGAGATGGCCTCGTTCAACTCCGCCTCCCAGGCCGCGATCGTCTGGCGCGGGCGGGCATAAATCAGGTCGAAGCTCATGCGCGGAAAGATGTCACGGGCAAGCTTGATCGCCTTCAGGGCGTCGGCAACATCGTGCAGCCGGCCGAGGAACCGCAGGTCCGCATCGTTCAGCGCCTGCACGCCGAACGAGACGCGGTTGACGCCAGCGGCTCGATATCCCCGGAACCGCTCGGCTTCGACGCTGGAAGGGTTGGCCTCCATGGTGATCTCGATGCCGTCGGGCATATGCCAGTGGCGGGAGATGCCATCGATCACCGTCTGAACGGTTACCGGATCCATCAGGGAAGGCGTGCCGCCCCCGAGGAAGACGCTGGTGACGGTCTTGGGACCGCTCATCTGGCGCATGGTCTCCATCTCGCGCAGCATGGCAGCGGCGAACCGCGCCTGGTCCACGGGCCGATGCCGGACATGGCTGTTGAAGTCGCAATAGGGGCATTTGGCCGCGCAGAACGGCCAATGCAGGTAAATCCCGAAGCCGGGCTCGCCGGTGTCGGGAAGAAGGGGCGCGTCGATATTCAACGGGGCTCAGGCCTCCAGGCAGGTTTCGACGAAGAGCTTGAAGGCGCGGGCACGGTGCGACAGCGCTTCTGGTTCGCCGCGCTGCCAGCCATGCTTTTCATTCGCGCTCATCTCGCCGAAGGTAAGCTCATGACCCTCGGGTTGGAATACGGGATCGTAGCCGAAGCCTTTGTCGCCGCGCGGGGGCCAGGCGACGATGCCTTCGACCTCACCGCGGAAAAACTCGGTATGGCCATCCGGCCAGGCAAGGCAGAGCACGCTGACGAAGCGGGCGGTACGCTGGTCGGGGCGGACCGCGCCACGCTCGGCCAGGGCCTTTTCGACCTTTTCCATCGCCATGACGAAATCACGCGTGCCATCCTCGCGTTCGGCCCAATTGGCCGTATAGACGCCGGGCGCACCGTCCAGGACATCGATCACGAGACCAGAGTCGTCGGAAAGGGCAGGCAGACCGGATGCCTTCGCAGAGGCCAGCGCCTTGATGGCAGCATTCTCCTCGAACGTGGTGCCGGTCTCGTCCGGTTCCGCGAAGTTCAGATCGGCGGCCGATTTGGCGGAAAAGCCGAAGGGGCCGATCAGCTCGGCGATTTCACGGATCTTGCCGGCATTGTGGCTGGCAACGACGATGGTTTTTGTTTCAAGCTTTCGCATCAGGATCACCTCAGCCGATCGACCAGAGGCCTGGCTCGGCACATTCGAGACTGTTGCCCGCAGGGTCGCGGAAATAGATGGATCGTGCACCGTTCGGCCAGGTCACTTCGCTCTCGATGTCGATCCCGGCCGCCCTGAGCCTCTCCGCCATCGCGTCGAGGTGGTCGCGGGCAACCCGGAAACAGGCGTGCCCCGGACCGGTTGCGCCATGCGGTGGTACCTGCAGCGCACTCTCCGGCGGCGGCTTGACCGTCTCCGCCGGATTGAAGATCAGCAGAATGCCGGCGCCGCACCGGAAGAAGACGTGACGGTCGCCGGCGCGCAATATGCGCTCCAGACCGAGCACCCCACCGTAAAGGGCTTCGGCGGCATCGAGATCTACCGCATAGAGTGCGGTTTCCAGGATACCTTCGATCAGCACCGTCACCCGCGCCTCCTGGCTACTGCGCAATCGCCTGCTTCTGCATTGCGACCAGTTCTTCCGTACCCGCCTTGGCAAGCTTCAGCAGCGACAGGAACTCTTCCTCGCTGAAGGGTGCGCCTTCCGCTGTGCCCTGGATTTCGACAATGCCGCCGGTTCCGGTCAGCACGAAGTTGGCGTCGGTCTCGGCGGCGGAATCCTCCAGGTAGTCGAGGTCGATCACCGGCTGTTGGGCAAAGATGCCACAGGAGATGGCGGCGACATGGTCTTTGAGAACCTTGTCGAGCTTGACCATGGAGCGGGCTTCCATCCACTTCAGGCAGTCGTGAAGGGCAATCCAGCCGCCGGTGATGGCAGCCGTGCGGGTGCCGCCGTCCGCCTGGATGACGTCGCAGTCGATCGTCACCTGCTTTTCGCCGAGCGCAGTCAGATCGACGACGGCGCGCAGCGAACGGCCGATCAGCCGCTGGATTTCCTGTGTGCGGCCGCCCTGCTTGCCGGCGGCGGCTTCACGCCGCATCCGGTCGCCAGTGGCGCGCGGCAGCATGCCGTATTCGGCAGTCACCCAACCCTTGCCGCTGTTGCGCAGCCAGGCTGGCGGCTTTTCTTCAAGGCTTGCCGTGCAGAGCACATGCGTATCGCCGAACCGGACGAGGCAGGAACCTTCTGCATGCTTTGAGAAGTTGCGCTCGAAGGAAACCTTGCGCATCTGGTCGGTTTTTCTGCCTGAAGGCCGCATATCGTGCTCCCGAAAGTGTGTAGGCGCCTTCTAAGGGGCCGTCAGGTCATTTGCAAAGGAAAAGGGGCCTTCATCGTGTCCCGCCACGCTCTGCCAAGGATTTTCCGTTGGCGGAGTGGCGGGGGAAAGACTATATTTTACCTTCAGATGACAAGCAGAGGGTTCGAAGCGAACCATGGACTTTATGGCACGAGGGGACAACGCCACCCGGCTGGACGACCGTTCGCGCGAAATCTTCCGCCGCATCGTGGAAACCTATCTGGAGACTGGGGAACCACTCGGGTCCAGGAACCTGGCGCGCATCCTGCCGATGTCGCTGTCGCCTGCGTCCGTCCGCAACGTGATGAGCGATCTGGAGGAACTGGGCCTCATCTATGCGCCGCACATCAGTGCCGGTCGCCTGCCGACCCAGTCGGGCCTGCGCTTTTTTGTAGATGCCTTCATGCAGGTGGGCGATCTCACCGAGGAGGAGCGGACGACGATCGAGCGCCAGATCCGGCCGGAAGACCGTGATAGGCCGATGGAGAGCCTGATGAACGAGGCGAGCCGCATGCTGTCGGGCGTGTCGCGCGGCGCCGGCATCGTCATCACCGCCAAGAGCGACCCGGTGTTGAAGCACGTCGAGTTCATCCGGCTGGAGCCCACCAAGGCTCTGGCGGTACTGGTGGGCGAGCACAATCAGGTGGAGAACCGCATCATCGACCTGCCGGCCGGCGTCACCTCCTCGCAGCTGACCGAAGCCGCCAACTTCCTCAACGCTCACCTGAGCGGCCAGACGCTGGTCGAACTCCGGGGGCAGTTGCAGAAGCTGAAGGCGGAGGTTCAGGACGAGCTGACGATCCTCTCCCAGGATCTGGTGGAGCGCGGCCTTGCCGTCTGGTCGGGCAGCCGCGAGGAAGGAAAGCCCAACCAGTTGATCGTGCGCGGCCGTGCCAACCTCCTCGAGGGGATGACCGATGTCGACGATCTCGACCGTCTGCGCATGCTGTTCGACGATCTTGAGAAGAAGGACAGCCTGATCGAGATCCTCGATCTTGCGGAAACCGGGCCCGGCGTGCGAATTTTTATCGGCTCCGAAAACAAGCTCTTCTCCCTGTCCGGCTCGTCGCTGATCGTCGCGCCCTACCGCGATCAGGAGGAGCGGATCGTCGGAGCGGTCGGCGTGATCGGGCCAACCCGGCTCAACTATTCGCGGGTGGTGCCGATGGTCGATTATACCGCACAGCTTCTTGCGAGGCTCACTCGCCAGCCGTTATAGCCACACTATCCCCTGCCAAGCCTTGATTTTTGAGGTTCAAACCTCGATATCGGGCACGAATTCGTGAACCACAATACCGGAGAAGGTCATGACCGACGAGACAAAGAAGAACGGACCTGACGCGGGCCACAACGAATACGCCCCCGACAATACCGCTGAAGCGGTAGCGTCCGCTCTGCAGGACGCAGCAGCCGACGAGGCGACAGAGGAAACGGTAGACGAGCCGGATCCGATGGACGCGCTGAGGGCCGAAAATGCCGACCTGCGCGACCGTTTCCTGCGCATGGTGGCCGAAATGGAAAACCTGCGCCGCCGGACGGAGCGCGACGTCAAGGACGCCAAGTCCTATTCGGTCGCCGGCTTCGCACGTGACATGCTGGCAGTGTCCGATAACCTGCGCCGTGCTCTGGATGCCGTTCCGGAAGACGTTCGCCAGAATGCCGATCAGGCGCTGGCAATGCTCCTCGAAGGCGTGGAACTTACCGAACGGTCCATGCTGTCGGCCCTCGAGCGCCATGGCGTCCGCAAGATCGACGCCGAAGGCCAGAAGTTCGACCCGAACTTCCACCAGGCGATGTTCGAGATTCCCAATCCGGACGTTCCCAACAACACCGTCCTGCAGGTGGTCCAGGCGGGCTTCACCATCGGTGAGCGCGTGCTACGACCGGCCATGGTCGGCGTGTCCAAGGGCGGCCCCAAGGCCGAGCCTTCGGCAACGGGTGCCGCCGGGACCGAGACCGCAGAACGCTGAATCTGCCGCTGAGCCACAACAAGAAACCGCCTGCCAGGGTCCTGGCAGGCGGTTCTCGTTTGAGCAACGGGATGCGAGAGGTCAGGCTGCGTTCGACGCCTGTTCCTCGTTGAGAAAGGCGTAGATTGCCGAAGCGGAATCGGTCTGCCGCAGCTTGTTGACCATCTCTTGATCGCGAAGGACGCGGGCAATCCGGGAAAGCGCCTTCAAGTGATCCGCTCCGGCGCCTTCGGGAGCCAGCAGAAGAAACACGAGATCCACCGGTTCGTCGTCCAGCGCTTCGAAATCCACAGCACTGTCGAGGCGCGCAAACACCCCTTTGATCGAGGAAATACTGCCGAGCTTGCCGTGGGGGATGGCAACGCCGTGGCCGACGCCTGTCGAGCCAAGCCGTTCGCGCTGCAGGATGACGTCAAAGATCTCCCGCTCCGGCACGCCCGTCAGCTTCGACGCTTTGGCGGCCAGCTCCTGCAGCAATTGCTTTTTGGAATTCACCTTGAGGGCGGGAATAATTGCATCTTGCTGCAGCAAATCTGCCAAAGCCATTCTCTTCATCCTTTGTGCCACCGCTGGGGTGGAGCGAGCGCTGTTGCCAACGCTCGCCTAGAGATCCGTTAGCCTTTGATATTGGCGGCTTCGATCCAACCAATATTGCCGTCCTGGCGGCGATAGACGACGTTGAGGTCTTCCGTGCCCGGAGACCGGAACAGGAGGACGGGTTCATCGGTCATGTCCAGTGCCATGACGGCAGTGGCAACCGACATCGTTCTCAGTTGCTTCGAACTCTCCGCCACGATGGTGGGCGCGAAATCCTCGGGGACCTCGTCGTGATCGTCCGGAACAGCATCCATGACCGTGTAGGCGACTTCGGCATGTCCGTTGCCCTGTGGGCCGGAATGGTGGTCCTTCAGTTTCCGCTTGTAGCGGCGCAGGCGCTTCTCGATGCGCTCTGCGGCTGCGTCAAAGCTCAGCTGCGGATCGTTGGCCTGTCCGGCTGCATGCAGAACGATGCCCGTATCGAGGTGAACCTTGCAATCGCTCGAAAAGCGGGAGCCGGCCTTCTCGACGATCACCTGACCTGAGTATCCTCCGTCGAAGTACTTGGTGACAGCCTCTGAGATCTGCGTCTCGATCCGCTCGCGGAACGATTCACCGATCTCCATCTGCTTACCACTTACACGCACACTCATGGATTTATTCCTTCTTGTCGTGACTTGCGTGTTCAGTCTACGCCAAGCCGTCCCCTCATCCAAGCGCATCCCAGAGCACGAGTATGAATTTGAGGCCTGAGAACTGAATAGGGGGATCTGTCTTTTTGCGTTGGTTGCAATTGCGGCGCGCTTCTAGCCCCGAGCGCCCCGAAAGTCAACGCATCGTTAATATACGGGCCCGATGCGCCGGAAAATGGGGGTGAGGACGCGCTGGCACCCGCTGGCGATTCGCGCAAAACCGGCGGACCTATCGCGACCACCGGAAAAAGGGGGAGAGGTTTCTCACACTTCTTCAATTTCGGTTGTCCGCGGCAACGGCAGCATTGAAATCGGCAAAGAACTGCTGTGCAAGCTTGCGGGATGCAGAGTCGATGAGGCGTGACCCGAGCTGCGCGAGTTTTCCGCCGACCTGCGCCTTCGCACTATAGCGCAAGATGGTTTCAGCGCCGTCCTCTATGAGCACGACCTCAGCAGCCCCTTTACCGAACCCTGCAATCCCGCCCTTGCCCTCCCCAGAAATCGTATAGCTGTCAGGGGCGTTGATGTTGGAGAGCGTGATTTCGCCGTTGAAGCTTGCCGAAACCGGCCCGATCTTGATACGCAGGGTGGTCACGAGTTCGGTGGGCGACGTCTTCTCTAGGCTCTGGCAACCGGGAATGCACTGCTTGAGAATTTCCGGATCGTTCAGGGCCTGCCACACCACTTGGCGCGGCGCGGCAATGCGCTCCTCACCATCGACATCCATATAGACCTCCTCCAGATCGTTGGAGACGACGTTACGGCAGGGGAAAGCGCTTTGCCAAGTGGCGGGTGGATGCTATTTGCACCCAAACCGCAAGATAGCTGGAAGACGATGGTAAGGATCAAGGACAAGCGCTCCGACAAGAGGCCGGCAAAGCCACGGGCCCCGGCCACGCCGTCCGGCGCAGCCAGGCCGGTGGCAGTCGCCCCGCCCGTCGCAAGGCCGAAGCCCGAAGAAGCCGCGCCGCAGCGTCGCCTGATGGCGCGTCAGGGTGATCGCCCCGCCGAGCGCGTGCCGGTGATCCTGCAGTCCTCCGGTGCAGGCGATTTTCATCTGGTCGACAGCGGCAATGCCCTGAAGCTCGAACAATATGGCCCCTACCGGATTGTCCGACCGGAAGCGCAGGCGCTGTGGCAGCCGGCGCTCAGCGAGAGCGTCTGGAACAATGTGGACGCCGTCTTTAGCGGCGATACGGATGAGGACGGCATGGGCCGCTGGCGCTTCCCCAAGGAAGCACATGGCGAGACCTGGCCCCTGTCGCTGCTCGGCATCGATTTCCACGGGCGCTTCACTTCGTTTCGCCACGTCGGCGTCTTCCCCGAGCAGATCGTCCACTGGGAGTGGATGAAGAAGCAGGTCGAGAATGCCGGCCGGCCGATCAAGGTCCTCAATCTCTTCGGCTATACCGGTGTCGCCTCGCTGGTGGCGGCGGCCGCCGGCGCCGAGGTCACCCATGTGGACGCCTCCAAGAAGGCCATCGGCTGGGCTCGCGAGAACCAGGCCCTGTCGCGGCTTGAGCGTGCTCCGATCCGCTGGATCTGCGAGGACGCCATGAAGTTCATCCAGCGCGAGGAACGACGCGGCAGCCGCTACGACATCATCCTGACCGATCCGCCGAAGTTCGGGCGCGGCCCGAACGGCGAGGTCTGGCATCTCTTCGAGCACCTGCCGCTGATGCTCGACATCTGCCGGGAACTGCTGTCCCCCAAGGCGCTTGGCCTGGTGCTGACCGCCTATTCGATCCGTGCCAGTTTCTATTCCACACACGAGCTCATGCGCGACATCATGCGCGGCGCCGGCGGCGTGGTGGAATCGGGCGAGCTCGTCATTCGCGAAGGCGGCCTGGACGGCAACGATCCGGGGCGCGCGCTTTCCACCTCCCTGTTCAGTCGCTGGATTCCGCAATGAGAGACGAGACACGAGACGCAGGACCGCGCCGGGTAGGGCAGGTGAAGGAGGTCACCAGCCTCTCCAACCCCATCATCAAGGACATCAAGGCACTGACCAGCAAGAAGGACCGGGAGCAGACCGGCACCTTCATGGCAGAGGGCCTGAAGCTCGTCATCGATGCGCTGGAGCTCGGCTGGACGATCCGCACGCTGGTCTATGCGAAGGTAGCCAAGGGCAAGCCGCTCGTCGAGCAGGTCGCGGCAAAGACGGTCGCCACGGGTGGCCTGGTGCTCGAGGTGAGCGAAAAGGTCCTGTCCTCGATCACCCGGC
>JBKBXP010000087.1:0-11781 GCA_046314035.1 Pseudorhizobium sp.
TCTACACGCCGCGCGAACTCGAACACCAACTGAAGGATTCCGGCGCCAAGGCGATCTTCGTGCTGGAGAACTTCGCCCACACCGTCCAGCAGGTCGCGGCACAGACCGGGCTCAAGCATATCGTCGTGACGGCGATGGGCGACATGCTCGGCATCAAGGGCCATATCGTCAATCTGGTCGTGCGCAAGGTGAAGAAGCTGGTGCCGACCTGGTCCATCCCTTCTGCCAAGGCCTTCAAGAAGGTTCTGGCGGAAGGAAATCATCAGACCTTGAAGCCTGTGGACATCGACGTCAACGACGTCGCCTTCCTGCAGTACACGGGCGGCACGACCGGGGTGTCCAAGGGCGCCACGCTCACCCACGCGAACCTGATCGCAAACAAAATGCAGATCTCGATGTGGCTCGATGCCGCATTCCAGAACCGCGCGCGCCCGGAGGTTCTCACCTTCGTTTGCGCCCTGCCGCTCTACCACATCTTCGCGTTGACCGTGAACTCGCTGATGGGCATCGCCATGGGGGGACATAATATCCTCATCGCCAATCCGCGCGACATTCCGGCCTTCGTGAAGGAGCTGCAGAAGCACAAGGTGCATGTCTTCCCGGGGCTCAACACGCTCTTTAATGCGCTGATGAACAACCCCGATTTCGCCAAGGTGGACTTCTCGTCGCTGATCCTGGCGCTGGGCGGTGGCATGGCTGTGCAGCGGCCCGTCGCGGAGCGCTGGCAGGCGATCACCGGTACGGCCATCACCGAAGGATATGGCTTGTCGGAGACCTCACCGGTCGCCACCGCCAATCGCTTCGACAGCCAGGAATTTACCGGCATGATCGGCCTGCCGCTTCCCTCGACGGATATCTCCATTCGCGACGAGGAAGGCAATTCGCTTCCCTTGGGCGAAGTCGGCGAAATCTGCATTCGCGGCCCCCAGGTGATGGCAGGCTACTGGCAGCGCCCCGACGAGACCGTCCAGGTGATGACCGAAGACGGCTTCTTCCGCTCCGGCGACATGGGCTACATGGACGAACGCGGCTACACCAAGATCGTCGACCGCAAGAAGGACATGATCCTGGTTTCCGGCTTCAACGTCTATCCGAACGAGGTGGAAGAGGTCGCTGCCATGCATCCCGGCGTGCTGGAAAGCGCCGCCATCGGCATCGCGGATCCGCATTCCGGCGAGGTGGTGAAGCTCTTCGTCGTCAAGAAGGATCCGAACCTCACCGAGGAGCAGCTGCGCGAGCATTGTGCTGCCAACCTGACGGGATACAAGCGGCCGAGGGTGATCGAGTTTCGCACCGAGCTGCCGAAGTCCAACGTCGGCAAGATCCTGCGGCGAGAACTGCGCGGCTAAAAATCCGAGGCCATACGCCGCTTGATTTGACACCGAAAGCTTATAGGTTCCCGTGCATCCCTCCCCCGGACCACGAGGACCCTCCATGCAGGCCATCGTCAAAGATCTGAAGAACATCGCCACCGCCACGAATGCGACCGATCTTCGCGCCGCATTCGCGGCCGACCCAGAGCGCTTCGCACGCTACAGCGTGGCGCTCGGCGACCTGCTGATGGATTTCTCCAAGACTGCCGTGAACGACCAGGTCCTGGTGCTCCTCGAACGGCTGGCCGGTGACGCCGGCGTTGCCACCAAGCGCGACGCGATGTTTGCCGGCGAGCCGATCAACTTCACGGAAGCGCGAGCGGTGCTGCACACGGCGCTGCGCAACCGCGCCAACACGCCGGTGCTGGTCGACGGCAAGGACGTCATGCCGGATGTCAACGCGGTGCTTGAGGCCATGGGCCGCTTCGCCGAAGGCGTACGGTCCGGCGAGCTTCAGGGCGCCACCGGCAAGGCGATCACCGACATCGTCAACATCGGCATCGGCGGCTCGGACCTCGGCCCGGTGATGGCGACACTGGCGCTTGCACCTTTTCACGATGGTCCCCGCGCCCATTTCGTCTCCAATGTCGACGGCGCCCATATCGCCGATACGCTGAAGACGCTCGAGCCCGAGACGACGCTCTTCATCATCGCCTCCAAGACCTTCACCACCATCGAAACCATGACCAATGCTGCGACGGCGCGCGCCTTCATCGCAGATACGATGGGCGAGGATGCGGTGAAGCATCATTTCGCGGCGGTCTCGACGGCGCTCGACAAGGTCGCCGCCTTCGGCATCGAGAGCGACCGGATCTTCGGCTTCTGGGACTGGGTCGGCGGCCGTTACTCCATCTGGTCGGCAATCGGCCTGCCGCTGATGATCGCGATCGGTGCGGAGAATTTCGACCGGTTCCTTGATGGCGCCCATGCCATGGACCGGCATTTCCGCGAGGCGCCGGTGCGGGAAAACCTGCCGATGCTGCTCGGCCTGATCGGTTTCTATCACCGCAACGTCCTCGGCTACCCGTCGCGGGCGATCCTGCCCTACGACCAGCGACTGACGCGCTTTCCGGCCTATCTGCAGCAGCTCGACATGGAATCGAACGGCAAGGGCGTGACCGTCGACGGCACGCCGGTGGAGGGCCAGTCCGGGCCGGTCGTCTGGGGCGAGCCCGGGACCAATGGCCAGCACGCCTTCTACCAGCTCATCCACCAGGGCACGACCGTGATCCCGGCGGAGTTCATGATCGCCGTGAACGGCTTCGAGCCGAAGCTGCACCACCAGCACGAACTGCTGATCGCCAACTGCCTGGCGCAGTCGGAAGCGCTGATGAAAGGCCGCAGCCTGGAGGAGGCCAAGGAACAGCTTATCTCCAAGGGGACGGAGGAAAGCCAGGCGGCATTCCTTGCGCCGCATCGCGTCTTCTCCGGCAACCGCCCGTCGATCACCTTCGTCTACGACCAGCTGACGCCGTTTGCGCTCGGACGCCTGATCGCGCTCTACGAGCACCGCGTCTTCGTGGAAGGCGTGCTTTTCCGCATCAACTCATTCGACCAGTGGGGCGTGGAGCTGGGCAAGGAACTGGCAACCGGACTGCTGCCGGTCGTGCAGGGGACGGAAAGCGCCGAAGGACACGACAGCTCGACGCAGGGGCTCGTTGCCCGGCTTCGCAGCAAAGGCGCCTGATCTGAGCGGGGGAGACAGCTCCCCCTGCCCTTCTCGCTAGATCAGCGTCTGGCGAACCTTGCCCAGTCGACGCGCGGCTGCCGGCGGGTCGAGCGTCCGGCTGCCATGAGCAGCGAACGGCCGCGGGCAAGCTCGATCCCCATCTGCAGGAGGAAGTTGCGAACCCCGGTCTTCGGCTTGAAGGCCCGCGGCTCGGCGCCCCGCACGAAAGCCGGCTCCTGCGGCGCATCCGGGAAAAATCGCATCTGGACCACCTGCGCCGGTTCGATCATCTGGCCGTGCAGCCAGTGGCGCTGCCAGAGATAGGAATCAATTAGGCGGTAGTGTTTCGTTTCGGCTAGAAGATGCGAGGCCGCTTCGGGGCCGATGACATAGCCCGCCAGACCGACGCGGTTGCGGTAGATGCGGCTTGCGGAGACAAACCCTTGCTCGTCGCTCCAGGTCGGCGTGTTCGCGATGATGTGGGGCTCCGGGGTGAACTCCAGATCATAGACCTGGCGCCAGTCGTGATGCTTCCCCTCGATCGCCGCCAGTGCGACGGAGATGGTGTCGGCAAGCACGGCATCGTCCTCGAGGATCAGGCACAGTGCGCCGTCGGCGACAACCTCTTCCCAGGATTTCCGGTGGGAATGAAAGCAGGCAATGTCCTGCGGTAGCGTCGGCCCCGGCCAAGTCTGGGCCGCCTCCAGGCAGTGGGCGTCGCTCAACTCCGCTGCCTCGACGGCATCGACGAATTCGTACTGCAGGCCCAGGCGCTGCATCTGTGCGATCTGGAAGCTGCGCCGGCCTTCGGCACCGATCCTGCTGATGATGCGTATCTTCAAGATCGGCTGCCTCCGGCCTAGAGCCCGATCTCGTGCGCGAAGGGCGGGTTTGCGCCGGCGCGGGAGACGGTGACGGCCGCGGCCCTGGCACCCAGTTCGAGTGCCTGTCGCACCGAACTCTCGTCGAGCGCGGCGATCTTCTCCTTGGTCAGCAGATCCTGCATCTTGAAGGAGGCCAGAATGCCGGCATCGAAGGTATCGCCGGCGCCGACCGTATCCACGACCGTCACCCGTTCGCTCGGGACCGAAACCTTGAAGCGGGATGTATAGGCGGTTGCACCTTCGGCGCCGCGGGTCAGAACCACCAGCCTGGCGCCCTTTGACAGCCAATAGGCCGCCCGCGCATCGTCATCGCCCTCCAGGCCGAACCAGTCCAGGTCCTCGTCGGAGAACTTGATGATATCGGACATCGCCGCCATGCGAGCGATGCGGTCGAGATGCTTCTGCTTGTCCTTGATGAAACCGGGGCGGATGTTGGGATCGAAGGAGATGACGCGCGTCTGGAATTCGCGTCGCATCAGGGCCTCGTAGGTGCCGCCGCAGGGTTCCGGGATGAGGCTGATGGCCCCGAAGTGCAGGGCCTCGCAGCTCTCGCCCAGCACCGGCAGATCGGCCTCGGTGATCATCCGGCCGGCCGTTCCCTCGTCATAGAAGGCGTAGCTCGCCTGGCCGTCCACCAGCTTGACGAAGGCGATCGTCGTGGCCCGGGACGAGACC
This sequence comes from Pseudorhizobium sp., assembly GCA_046314035.1. Classification (GTDB taxonomy): domain Bacteria; phylum Pseudomonadota; class Alphaproteobacteria; order Rhizobiales; family Rhizobiaceae; genus Neorhizobium. The sequence goes on from JBKBXP010000087.1 coordinate 4,602, forward strand.
GCGGCAAAACCGGCGTCGACGTGACTGGCAGCCAGCGTGTCGCGCAGGATATCGCCCATCATGTCGTCGGAGAGCCCGGTGAAGAAGCCGGTCGGGATGCCCAGCCGGCCAAGCGCGATGGCCGTGTTGAAGACCGCACCGCCGGCATAGGGGGCAAACCCCTTCTCCCCCAGCGTCGTCTCCCGGGGCAGCATGTCGATCAAAGCCTCACCGCAACACACAATCATGACGATCCTCCCAGTGACACGATGCTCATCCGATTAGCTGAGCTTTTGCCTATTGGCTAGAGCGAAAGCTCAGAGACGCCGCCGTTGCGGCCGGACCAGGCGAGCGGCGCATCAAGGAATGCCTCGACCTCGCCAAGCGTCTTCTCGTCGAACAGTTTTTCCGCACGGGCGATGGCCAGAACATGCCGCCAGGTGGCGATGTGATGCAGTTGCACCTCCCCCTTGGCAAAGCGCGCCTGAGCTTCGGGAAAGATGTCGTAGAAGAAGAGTGCAATGCCGTGGTCGACGGTGCCGCCCGCTTCGCGGATGGCGTCGATGAACTTGAACATGCTGCCGCCGGCGGTGGTCAGATCCTCGATGACGAGGACGCGCGCGCCTTCCGGCATGTGACCCTCGATCTGGGCATTGCGGCCATGGCCCTTCGGCGCCTTGCGCACGTAGATCATCGGCAGGCCCAGCCGTTCAGCCAGGAAGGCGGCAAACGGAATGCCGGCGGTCTCACCGCCGGCAATGCAATCGAATTTTTCAAAGCCGGCGTCGCGCATCACCGTCGCGGCGGCGAAATCCATGATCGTCGAGCGGATGCGCGGATAGGAGATCAGCTTGCGGCAATCGATATAGACCGGGCTCATCATGCCCGACGACAGCTTGTAGGGCTTGTCGGCGGCGAAGTGGACCGCCTTGATCTCCCAGAGCATCTTCGCCATCAGCTCGGCCATCACGCTGCGCTCGGGGAAAGTGGTCTGGATCATGCTGCCGCTCCTTCAAAGATGCCCGGTTCCTGCGAGCGCCATACCAGCATGTGCGACCGTTTGCCAGATGGTGGCCAGCTCCTGGGACATCAGGCGCGATTGCGATCCTCGTCGGCGGTCACCTCCCGCAGATGGCGCGCGAACTCGACCCGGTTGCGGCCAGCACGCTTGGCGGCAAACATGGCATCGTCTGCCGAACCGAGAACGGCTTCGAAAGGTCTGCCCTCCTCGGTTCCCACCGCAACCCCGGCGCTGAAGGTGCTGCGGAAGACATCGGCACCCGCCACGAAATCCTGCTTGGAAAACCGCGCCGCGATATCCCTGGCTATTCCTTCAGCACGACCCGGCAGGGCGTTCTCGAGGATCATCGCGAATTCTTCGCCACCAAGGCGCGCCACGATGGCCTGACCGTCCAGATCGCGTATCAGTTCCCTGGCGAAGATCCTGAGGACCTCATCGCCGGCTGCATGGCCGTACTGGTCGTTGATCGACTTGAAGCGGTCGATGTCGAAGACGACAACGGCAGTCAATGGATGCAGGCGGCGGCTCTGGTACTGATCAAAGAGCGCGCGGCGGTTCAGCAGCCCGGTGAGGGAGTCGGTCATGGATTCGCGCTGGTGGTGCGCGGCCATGCGCCACTGGTGAAGCGCCAGCGACAAGGCACCGATGCCGGTCATGCCGGCGATGCAGACCGCAATATTGAGATTTTCGGCCCAGTTCTGCGGCGCGTGCCCGAGGCGCCACTGGCGCTCCGCAACGAGAACGGCCGCACAGAGGACAAAGGAGATGCCGCTTGCCACATACAGGATGGCCATGCCAATCAATGCACCAGGCGCCTCGCAGCGGGCCAACCAATACTGTCTGGCCGTTGCGAGAAGCAGCATCGCCGTTCCCGTGTTCATCACGATGAAGCCGACCCCGTCCAGACCTGCGAGCATGAGCGGCACGCCCAAAGCCACAAGGAGAACGGTCAGGAGACCTGCTTCTTTCCAACGCCTCGTGCCGGTGCGGAACTGAAGCGCTGCGCTGTAGATCGTGCTGAACCCGGCCACCAAGAGCGTGTAGGACACCGATGCGCCCAGCGGCCCGGCCTCCAGCGCATAGGAGCTATAGGCGACAATGCCGCCGATCGTCAGGCAGAGTGCGATCACAAGCGTGAGGAGAAACGAGTCGGTTCGACGGGAAAACCAGGTGCCGAACAGCGTCACCATCAAGCAGGCCGCCGACACGCCCAAGGCGAGCAGAAGAGAATGGTAGTCGAGCATGATGCCTGGCTTTCTCTTCCGGATGGCTCGTCAGAAGATATTGCGCCACATGTTAATCCGGCTTCGTATAGGAATGGTTACAGTTGCGATCCCGGTTTCCCAAGACGTGCTCCATGCAACGAAGATGATTTACTGGTCCTGTACATCCCAGTAGAGCGGGAACATCGGATCGAAGACAGTGATCGGTCCCGATCCCGTGTCGCATTTCGCAGGATAGCTCCAAGGCGTTTCGCCGCGCACCAGCGTGATGCGCTCCTCGTTGGGCGCAAGACCGTACCAGGCCGGACCGTTCAGGGAGGTGAAGGCTTCCAGCTTGTCGAGAGCACCGTCATCCTCGAACACATGCGCCAGGCAGCTCATCGTGTTCGGCGCCGTGTAGATCCCGGCGCAGCCGCAGCCGCATTCCTTCAGCGGGTCCACATGGGGGGCGGAATCGGTGCCGAGGAAGAAGCGGCGGTCGCCGGAGGTGGCTGCTGCCCGCAGCGCCAGCCGGTGGTGTTCACGCTTGGCGACAGGCAGGCAGTAATAATGGGGACGAATGCCACCGACCAGGATGGCATTGCGGTTGATGATGAGGTGATGGGTGGTGATGCTGCCGGCAAGATTGCTGGACGCGCCCATGATGTAGTCGACGCCATCCTTGGTGGTGACGTGCTCCATGGTGATCTTAAGCTCCGGCAGCCGCTTGCGCAGCGGGTCCAGAACCGTCTCGATAAAGACGGCCTCACGATCAAAGATGTCGACGTCGGCGGAGGTCACCTCGCCGTGCACGCAGAGCGGCAGGCCGATCTCGGCCATCCGCTCCAGGACCGGCATGGCATTGTCGAAGTTGCGCACGCCGCTGCTGGAGTTGGTGGTGGCACCCGCGGGGTAAAGCTTGACGGCGGTGATGAGGCCGCTCTTCTTGCCCGCCGCGACATCGTCCGGATCCGTCCCCTCTGTCAGGTAGAGCGTCATCAGCGGCTCGAAGCGATCGCCTGGCGGGACGGCAGCAACAATGCGCTCGCGATAGGCCACGGCATCCGCAGTGGTGACCACCGGTGGCACGAGGTTCGGCATGATGATTGCGCGCGCGAAGTGCCGGGTGGTGTCCCCGATCACTGCCTTGAGCACGTCGCCATCGCGCAGGTGGAGGTGCCAGTCGTCGGGGCGGCGGATCGTGAGCGTCTTCATGGGAGCATGCCTTCGCAGTCGTTGATGCCTCCCGCATAGCATCAATGACGGTGCGGAAACAATTGCCGCAAACCTTCTCCAGCACTCCCGCGGACGTCACGGCTCGCGAAAAGGTGAAGGCAATTGCGGGTTCAACAAGGAGGCGCCGCCACGGCCCAAGGAACCGCTTTTCAATTCGGGCGTTCGTTAAGCAAAATGAAGAAAAGATGAATCGGAGCCAACCATGAAATCCCGGATTTCGAAAGTCAACAGGGGTTTTGCACTTGCCACAGGTACAGCGGTCGCCCTCCTGACGATGACAGTTGCTCCCGGCGCGCATGACGGCATGGATGCACAATTCGCGCGCGCGGCGCAGGCTGACTGCGACCGCCTCGCCGGCAGCCCAAGCGACAATCAGCGCAACGGTGCCTATGGTGCCGTGGAGCTCGCCGACATCGACCTGTCGGCTGTCGATTCGTGCCGTGTCGCCTTCGACACCACCGGAAATCCGCGGTTTGCCTTCCAGCTCGGCCGTGCGCTCAACCAGGCGCAGGACGTCGATCAGGCCATGGTTGCCTATGAAGCGGCCGTAGAGGCCGATTATCCCGCCGCCAAGCTCAACTTCGGAATGCTGATGGGCCGGCTTGGCGATGCGCAGGCCGAGTTCCGGATGTACAGCGAAGCTGCCGCGAGCGGAAATGTGCTCGCCACCTACAATCTCGGCGTCGCCTATCGCGATGGTCTCGGCACCACGCCGGATGCCGAAAAGGCTCTCTACTGGCTCGAGAAGGCGGCTGCCGCCGGTGACGATACGGCTGCATTCAACATCGCCGTCATCTACGACGAGGGCAAGCTGGTCCCAGCCGACGACCAGACCGCCATCGCCTGGTACGACATCGCAGTCTCGCGCGGCAATGTCGACGCCATGGTCAATCTCGGGATCATGCTCGAAACCGGCGAAGGCATCGAGCCGAACATCCAGCAGGCTGCGGAAATGTATGCGCTTGCCGCCCAGAACGGTGACGTCTTCGGTGCCACCCGCTATCTCGAGCTGCAGGAAGCCGGCGTGCTTGCACCGCCCTCCGCGCTTGCCGAGATGGACGACGGGATGAAGACGCTGGTGCTGAAGGAGGGCGAAGTGGAACCTCTGACGTCTTCGGCTCGGGACATCTGAGCAGGCGACCTGCTTTCAGCGCCATGATCGGATGATACCGGCATGCGAGCCGCCTACCCTGGATCGGCCCGCGATCAAAACTGCTGATCTGATCGAAGAGAAATGGCGCACCCGGAACGATTCGAACGTCCGACCCCCAGATTCGTAGTCTGGTGCTCTATCCAGCTGAGCTACGGGTGCGTGCTGCAAAGCGGCTGTGCCGTTTGCGTGGCGATCCTCTAAAACGTCCGCTTTCCGATTGCAAGCGATTTTGCGGCCGCTTTCCAATTTTTACCCCATCCTCCTGAAGAACTAACTGACAGATATGGGATTTCCCGTTCATGCGCGAGCGCGGTAGTCCTCGAGTTCGACGGGGCGGTCGGGAATTTCGATCCGGAACTGAGTGCCTGGGCCCGGCTTTTCCACCAGGGCGATCGTGCCGCCATGCGCGAGCACGAGTTCCCGGGCGATCGCCAGCCCGAGCCCGGTGCCGCCGGAGCGTGCAGATCCTCGGAAGGCGGCAAACAGGTTCTCGCGCGCCTTGCGCGGCATACCCGGTCCCGTGTCGTCGATGGTGATGCTGACGACGCTGCCGATGCGCTGGGCCATGACCGTGATTCGACGCACCGTGGCCGGATCGTCCGGAAAGAAGGTTGCAAGCGCCTGTGCGGCATTGCGGCAGATGTTGTGGATGATCCGGAACAGCTGTTCACCATCCGCGTCGATTTCGAGATCCGGGGCGATCTGCTCGACGAATTCGATCCCGCCATCCGGGTCGAGCGCCAGGATTTCGCGAACTTCCTGGCAGAGCTCCGCGAAGCGGACCCGGCGGCGGCGGGGCGCTGCCTCAGTTGCCTGGCCGTAGGTCAGAACTTCATTGGTATATCCCACCGCACGATCGATCGTGCGAAGGAGCTTGGGCGCGAAACTGCGCACCATCGGATCGTCGACATCCACGAGACGGTCCGACATCAACTGCGCCGAAGCGAGGATGTTGCGCATGTCGTGGTTGATCTTGGACACGGCGAGCCCGAGGTCCGCGAGGTTCTTCTGCTGCTTCAGCGTCCGCTGAAGCTCCACCTGCATGGCGGTGAGATGGCGCCCCGCCACGGCCAGTTCGCCTTTCGCACCGCCGCCTTCGAAGACCCGCTGCGGATCCTCCGGCCGCTCCGAAAAATGCTGCATGTTGCGCGTCAGGTTCCGGATTGGACGGATCATCATCCGGTTGATGGCCAGAAAGATCAGGACCGCGGTGATGAGGGAGATGACGATGGACAGGATGAACATCATGCGCGCATAACTCAGCATGTCCTTGCGCAGGGCATCGTCGGTCATCACCAGTTCGATGATCATGTCGCTGTCGCCGACCGGGCCGAAGACGCGCATGATGCGACCGCCGCCGAAGACCAGCGTATCGAGAGCATCACGGACCGAGACGGGAAGCGGCACATCGGCCAGATCGTACTGGTTGTCCACCTGCGGGGGAATGTCCACCGCAGCCAGCAGCCGGGAGGTGCCGTCCTTGCGCAGGGCGATAACCTTGGCGCCGGTCGCCAGGAGCGTGTCGTCCTGGACGCTGCGCGGCAGCTCAGAGGGCTGCAGACCATCGATGACAATGCCGGCGGCGGCGGCGGTGTCCAGCCTGTCGCGCAGCCAGTTCATGCGCATGCCGGCAAGGGACGGCACGAAGATCAAAACTTCCGCAAGCATGACGAAGACCACCGTCATCCAGAGAAGCCGGCCGGAAAGGCCACGGAACAGGCCCGGCATTGGCTCCAGCCCGTTGCGCGCCAGCGAGGCCTCCATATCGATGTGCGCTTCGCCGCTCATGCGGATCTCCGGTCTTCGATGCCGCAGAGCATCTGCGACAGCAACATACGTAGAACCCCCTGTTCCTTTTACCAGCTTTTGCACTGCGCACAAATCGGGCCCGGAGATTGATCTCCGGGCCCGATTTGCCTCGGGAGGACCGATACGGCCTGCTTCAGAATTCCTGCCAGTCGGCTTCGGCTGCTGCCGAACTGGATGCAGCACCGCCCGCACCGAATGCCCTGGCAATCGCGCCGGTCATGGCCCGGGCCGGGGACACGCGCGCGTGCTGGTTGGACGCCACCACCGGCCGCGATGGCCCGGGATGCGCAGATACCCGTTCGGCAGAATGGGAAGCCGCGCCCGATCTCGGCACAACAGACTGTGCCGGACGGCCCTCGACGTGGCCGATGTCGAACTGGGACACCATGGTCATGAGGCCGCTTGCTTCCGATGAAAGCTTCTGGGTGGCAGCGGAGGTTTCCTCCACCATGGCCGCGTTCTGCTGCGTCACCTGATCCATCTGGTTGATGGCGGTATTGACTTCCTGCAGGCCGGTTGCCTGCTCCTTTGCCGCCAGAGCGATCGAGTGGATGTGGTCGTTGATGCGCAAGACCCTGCTTTCGATCTCCGACAGCGATTCACCGGTCTTCTGGACCAGCCGTACACCGCCGGCGACTTCTTCGCCCGACTTGGTGATCAGTCCCTTGATGTCCTTGGCGGCCGCCGCCGAGCGCTGGGCAAGTTCGCGCACTTCCTGTGCCACTACGGCAAAGCCCTTGCCTGCCTCGCCAGCGCGGGCCGCTTCGACACCGGCGTTCA
>JBKBXP010000088.1:0-11732 GCA_046314035.1 Pseudorhizobium sp.
AAGATCATGCAGAAGACCACGCATGAGGTTCTGAACGAACTTGGCCACAAGGACGATCCGCTGCTGCAGGTCGCCATGGAGCTGGAACGCATCGCACTGACCGACGAGTATTTCATCGAGAAGAAGCTCTACCCGAACATCGACTTCTATTCGGGCATCACGCTGAAGGCGATGGGCTTCCCGACGACCATGTTCACGGTGCTCTTCGCGCTCGCCCGCACCGTCGGCTGGATTGCCCAGTGGGCAGAGATGATCGAGGATCCGCAGCAGCGCATCGGGCGTCCGCGCCAGCTCTACACCGGCGAGCCGCAGCGCGACTATCTTCCGGTTTCCAAGCGCTAAGCGACGAGACACACCACCAAGCAAAAGGCCCGGTTTCAACCGGGCCTTTTTTCATCTACCATCTGGAGAACGATGCCGGCTGCCGCCTCGCCGGGTGGAACCCCGGTCTGCAGGCGATGCCAGGTGAGGTCGAAGCCGTCCATCATTGCGCGGCGCTGCGAGGTATCGGACGACAGCTGCTCGGCCCAGCGGCAGAGGCTACCGGGGCGGACCATTTCGTTGATGTATTCCGGGATCAGAGGATAGTCGGAGATCAGGTTCGGCAGCGCCGCGGACCAGATCTTGATGCGCTTTGACATCATGGTGATCAGCCAGTCGGCGCGGTAGGCGGACACTACCGGCACTCCCGCCAGCGCCAGCTCGAGGATGACCGTTCCGGAGGCGGCAATGGCGGCATCGGCCTCGGCAAAGGCGTTCCATTTGTCCTCGGCCGCGACGCTGATCTCCGGAGAGATCGGCAGGGAGGCAGAGATCTCGCGAACCAGCGCCTCCTGGCGCGGCACCGTCGGCAGCAGGAAGCGCGTCGGGCCGTTGCGGCTGACGAATTCCGCGGCCGCCGCGCCGAAGATCGGCAACAGCTGGCGGATCTCGGCGGAGCGGGAACCGGGAAGCAGCATGATGGTCTTCGGGTCGGCGGGCTGTTTCAGAGCTTGCTCCGAGCGGATCGTGCGCACCTTGGCGATTTTCGGGTCGCTGGTCAGCCGGTGCCCGACGAAGGTCGTCGGCGGACCGCCCAGACGCTCCATGGCGGCAGGCTCGAACGGCAAAACCGCCAGCACATGATCAATGTAGGGCACGATGGCGCGGGCCCGGTATTCCTTCCAGGCCCAGACGCTCGGGCAGACATAATCGACGATCGGCAGCTGCGGCAGGGCCGCCCTCACCCGCTTGGCCACCCGGTGGGTGAAATCGGGGCTGTCGATGATGACGAGCACATCCGGCCGCGCCGCGATGATGGCGTCCGCCGTCTGGCGGATGCGGCGCATGAGTTGGGGCAAGCGCTGCAGGACCTGTGTGAGGCCCATGATGGAGAGCTCGGAAAAGTCGAACAGGGAGCGAAGTCCCTCGGCCTGCAGGGCGTCGCCGCCGACGCCGACCAGTTCGACCGGGCCGGCATGGGCCGCCTTCAACGCGGCGACGAGATCGCCGCCCAGCAGATCGCCGGAGACCTCGCCTGCGACCACCGCGACCTTCAGAACAGTCTCCGTCATATCAGACCTCCTCTGGCGAGCTTCGTATCGATGCCGCAGACGAAGAGACCCGCGTCTTCGGCTGCCGCGATCACCGCCTGCTCGTCGAGCACCAGGGCACGGCCCGCCTCGACGGCAATGCCGGCCAGTCCGGCGCGGGCGGCATTGGTGACTGTCGAAATTCCGATCGCCGGCAGATCGGCACGGACATCCTGCTGCGGCTTGCAGAGCTTGACAAGCACGCCCCGGCGCCGCGGCGAGATGCGTCCCTCGTCGCGCAGTTGCGCAACGCGCTCGAGCATGCGGTCGGTCCCTTCGGCGCCTTCCAGCGCGACGACGCGTCCCCCGACGCTGACTGCACCCTGGCCGACATCGAGCTCGCCCAGTGCCAAGGCCGCCTTGATCCCCTCCTCGACATCGCGCAGGTCATCGGCGGACGGTGTGGCAGTCGTCAGCGCGCCGGTTCTAGCCAGGAGCCCGGGGGCGATTTCGTGCGCTCCGATGACACGGCATCCCATGCCTTCGAACAGCCGGATGACCATCTGCAGAAGGGCATCGTCGCCGCCGGAGAGAAGCGTTCGGAGGACGGCAGGCACCTTGACCAGGGTTCCTAGTGTCGGGCGGATCTCGCGCCAGTCGGGACGGCGCCTGACCGCACCGGACATCACCACCCGGTCGACACCCTTCTGGCGCATGAAGCGCTCGATGCCGGCGAGATCGCCGACGTTGGCGTTGACGACCTCGAAGCCGGCGAAATCCTGGTTTGCCTCGTTGGCCAGAGCAATGATGACCGGGTCATCCCCCGCAGCGCGAGCGGCTTCGGCGAGGTAGAGCGGCAGATGTCCCCAGCCGGCGACAATGGCAAGCCGCCCGGGTCGCTCGGGCCGCGGGAGGGGTGCCATCCCTCAGGCTTTGCCGCGGTGGGGCGAAGAGAGCGCGCGATCGCTGTCGGCGGCGATGAAATCGAGGATTTCCATCACTTCCTTGCAATCGGCATAGTCGTCGCGAATGGCGGCGGCGTTGGTGCGGATGTTGCCTTCGCCTTCGAAGATCTGCTTGAAGGCCCGGCGTACCCGGTGGATCGTTGCCCGCTCGATGCCCGAACGGCTCATGCCGACGACATTGAGGCCGGCCAGAACGCCCGGGTTGCCGTTCAGCATGCCGTAGGGGATGACGTCGTAGCTGACGGCAGACAGGCCGCCGATGAAGGCGTGGCGGCCGATGCGGCCGAACTGGTGCACGGCGCAGCCGCCGCCGAGGATGGCGCGGTCCTCGACGCGGACGTGGCCGGCCAGCATGACATTGTTGGACATGATGATGCCATCGCCGAGGATGCAGTCGTGGGCGACGTGCGAATTGGCCAGGAGCAGGCAGTTGTTGCCGACCACGGTCTTGCCGCCGCCGCCGACCGTGCCGGTGTTGATGGTGACACCTTCACGCATGGTGCAGCCATCGCCGACCGTCAGCGTGGAGTCCTCGCCGGCCTCGTGCAGGCTCTGGGAGGGACCGCCGATGACGGCCATGGGGAAGATCTTGCTGGCGCGACCGATCTGCGTCCTGCCGCTGACCACCGCGTGCGAAACCATCTGCACGTCATCCTTCAGGACGACATGGCCGCCAACGCTGCAGAACGGACCGACCGAGACATTCTCGCCGATGACGGCGCCGTCCTCGATGATGGCAGTCGGATGGATGCGGGCGCTGGGAGCGATCGTGCTCATGCGCCTTCCTTCCGACGGATCATGGCACCGATGTCAGCCTCGGCAACAAGGGTGCCGTCGACGATGGCGTCGCAGTGGAACTTCCAGATATTGCCGCGCTGCTTCTGCTTCTTGACGTGAAACTCGACGCGGTCGCCGGGCACCACCGGCCGACGGAAGCGGGCGTTGTCGATGGTCATGAAGTAGACGAGATTGCCGCCTTCCCCATCCTTGCGGGCACAGATGGCGCCGGCCGTCTGCGCCATACCCTCGACCAGGAGCACGCCCGGCATGATCGGCTGATCCGGGAAATGTCCGGTGAAATGCGGTTCGTTCGCCGTCACGTTCTTGATGCCGATGGCGGAATCGTCGCCGTTAATCTCGATGATCCGATCGACGAGCAGAAACGGATACCGGTGCGGCAGCAGTTTCATGATCTCCAGAATATCGGCTGTCGCGAGCGTTGCGCCGGTTTCTTCAGTCATTCCTGTCTCCTCTACGCTTTGCCCGCTCGTCCGACCGTGTCATCGCTTCGGCAACATCACGCAGGAAATCCTTGAGCGGCCTTGCCGGCACGCCCCCATAGCGGGCGCCGGCAGGCACGTCTGCCATGACGCCGCTCATCGCTGCGATCTGGACGCCGTCGCCGATGGTGATGTGACCGTTGACGCCGGAGGCGCCGCCGATCATGACGCCGTTGCCGATGGTGGTCGACCCGGCGATCCCGACACCGCTGACGATGCCGCAATGGCGGCCGATGCGCACGTTATGGGCAATCTGAACCAGATTATCGATCTTCGTACCTTCGCCGATGACCGTATCGTCCATCGTGCCGCGGTCGATCGTCGTATTTGCACCGATCTCCACATGATCCTGAATGATCACGCGGCCGACCTGCACGACCTTGATCATGCCGCGCGGGCCGGGCGCATAGCCGAAGCCGTCCTGGCCGATACGCACACCGTTGTGGACGATGACATGGTTGCCGATCAGTGCCGCGATGATGCTGGCGCCAGGTGCAATGGTACAGTCGCGACCGATCTTCACGTCGGCGCCAATCACCGAGCCTGCGCCGATGCGCGTTCCCGAGCCGATTTCGGCACGCGCACCGATGACGGCCATGGGCTCGACCTCGACGCCGCCCTCAAGGCGCGCCGTGGGGTCGACGAAGGCGGCTGGATGAATGCCGTGCCCTTCTGCCAGCGTCGGCGGCGGACGCAAGGCAACGGGATGCAGCAAGCCACCGGCCATGGCAAAGGCCGCATGCGGCTTGGCCGTCAGCAGGACCGGGATATGGTCAGGAATAATTGAGCGGATCGCGGCGTCGCAGAGAATGGCGGAAGCGCGGCAGGTGTCGAGATCGCCGCGGCCCTTGCGAGACAGGAGGTAGCAGATATCGCCCTCGCCCGCCCGGGCGACCGGCGCGACCGAACGGATACGGCGGTCACCCGCCGTATCGTCAAGCAGATCTGCTCCCAGATGAGAGGCCAGCTCGCGCAGGCCAATCCCATCGTGGGGCGGAAAGAAGTCATTGGATTCCATCAGAACGATCAGCTCCAGAACAGATTTTGACCGCAGTTCTGGTCGGCGATGATCAGAACTGGTTCGCCATGCTGAACCGGAACTGCTGCTCCTCGTCGAAGTCTTCCTTAACGACCGGTACCGCGTAATCGACGCGGATCGTGCCGAAAGGCGACGCCCACTGGATGCCTGCACCCACAGACGCGCGCCAGGACATGTCGGTTCCCACGGCGCCGGCGCTGTTGGCGACATCGTTTCCGTACAGCGTACCGGCATCAGCAAAGAGTGCAGCGCGCAGACCGAAGTCTTCCGGGAAGGCCGGCATCGGTGTGGTTACCTCAGCCGAAGCCGTGAAGTAGGTCGTACCACCCAGCGCATCGCCATTCGGCATCCGCGCACCAATACCATTGTTCTCGAAGCCACGGACCTGACGACCACCGACCATGAACTGGTCGAAGACATTCAGGGAATCGCCGGTGCCAATGACGTGACCCGCACCGACAGCCACCGAGCCGATGATATCGGCTTCGTCGGACAGCAGGTGGTAGTAACGGGCACGGCCGTAGACCTTGTAGAACTCGGAGTCACCGCCGAGGCCCGCATACTCATGCGTCAGGGTTGCGTAGATGCCTTCGCGCGCCAGCGTCGTGCTGTCGAGCGTGTTGTAGGTCAGCGTCTGCGAGACCGACGACTGTACGAAATCGCCTTGTCTGATCAGGTCCTGATAAGGCGCCGAAAGATTGTTCTGCCAGTCGCCGTCACCGGAATAGTCGATTTCCTTGTAGGTGTAGCGGAACGTTGTGGCCAGATCTTCGGTGATCGGTGCCGTGACGCGCAGCGTTACGCCCTGCTCGTCGTAATCATAGAAGTCTTCCGAAGAGGTCTGGCTCTTGAAGAGGTCGAAACCGGCCGCCAGGCGATAGCCGAGGAAGTAGGGCTCGGTGAAGGACAGCGAGTAGCTGCGCGCATCGTCGAGACCGCCACCGACGGCAACGCGGATGAACTGGCCGCGGCCGAGGAAGTTCTTTTCTTCCACCGATGCCTCGAGCGTGACACCGTCGCCGCCTGCCGAATAGCCGGCACCGATGCCAAAGGAGCCGGTCGGCTGATCTTCGACGTCGACAACGACAACGACCCGGTCACCGGCGGAGCCTGGAGCCGTCGAGATGTTGACGCTGGTGAAGTAGCCGAGCGCCTCGAGCCGGCGCTTTGCACGCGACACCATCTGCTGGTTGAAGGCGTCGCCTTCGCTGAAGTCGAATTCGCGGCGGATGACGTAATCGCGGGTGCGGGTGTTGCCACGAATGTCGATGCGCTCGACATAGGCGCGCTCACCCTGATCGACGAGATAGGAAACGCCGACCGTCTGATTGTTGAAATCACGGTTGCCGCGCGGGGTTACCCGAGCGAACGGATAGCCTGCGGAGGCCACACGCTGGGAGATCTCTTCCATCGACCGCTGAACGTCTTCGGCATCATAGGTGTCGCCGGCACGGGTGCGGACCAGTCCCTGCAGGTCTTCCGAATCCACGCCGTCCACTGTCGATTCGACGACGATGTCACCGAACTGGTAGCGCGGGCCTTCTTCGACCGTGAAGGTGATGGTGTACTGGTTCGAGGCTTCATCGAGCACCGCATCCGACGAGATGATGCGGAAATCGGGGTAGCCGTGATTGTAGTAGAACTGGCGCAGCGCATCTTCGTCAGCGCGCAGCTTTTCCTCGTTGTAGACGTCCTTGCGGGTCAGGAAGGACAGCGGGCCCGATTCCTTGGTCGCGATGACGGCCTGAAGACGTCCGTCGCCATAGGCCTGGTTGCCGACGAAGTTGATCGTCGAGATCTTGGTGCGATCGCCTTCGTTGACCACGAAAGCGAGGTTGACGCGGCCCTGGCCCACCGGAACCACCTGCGTCGTGATCTCGACATCGCTGCGGCCGATGGCAGAATAGGCCTGCTTCAAGCGCTCGATGTCGGAGTTGACCAGCTCCTGATTGTAGGGACCGAGCGGCTGCGTCTGCACGACCGCCGCAAGCCTGTCGTCCTTGATCTTGCGGTTGCCGTTGAAGACCACCTGATTGACGAGCTGATTTTCACTGACGCTGACCACAAGCGTGCTGCCGGAAACCGCGATGCGGACATCGGAGAAATACCCTGTGGAATACAGCCGCTTCACCGACTCGTCGATGTCGACATTGGTGAAGCTCACACCAGGCTGAATTGTGAGGTTGGCGCGAACCGCCTCTTCACCCGCCCGTTCGGCTCCGCGAACCTGAACGCTGCGGATGACGGCCGCTTCTGCGACAGATGCCGAAGCAAGCACCGATACGCCGGCGCCGGATGCAACAACACTAGCAGACAGCGCAAACGCCGACACTGCGTTCAAAAACTTCGAACCAGCCATCATTTTCAATACTTACCTTTTCCCGTTGTCCCTCGGCGGGTGGAGCCCGACTCCGGCCACACGTGTGTCGTTTTACCTTCTTTTGCCCTACAAGCAAGGCACGGCGTTAAAATCTGTTTACTTCACGCAGAGGCGTTGCCCTGAGGCCACGCAGTCTTCAAAAGACGGTAAACAAACAGTTTTAATCAAAATCATCCCATCCACCGACCGAAGGTGTCGTTCCATGTGGCGAACACCATCAGTGACAGGATCATGGCAAGACCGAAGCGGAAAACGACCTCCTGCACGCGCGGGCTGAGTGGTCGTCCCCTCACCGCCTCCAGCGCGTACATCAGGAGATGACCGCCGTCGAGAACGGGAATCGGAAACAGGTTCATCAGTCCGAGCGATACCGAAATCACGGCCGCGAAATTCAGCAGCGCGGCAAACCCGAGGCTCGCCATCTGGCCGGTCGTTTCCGCAATGCGAATCGGTCCGCCGATCTGGTCGGCGCTCATCCGGCCGGCAAAGATATTGCCGAGGTACTTGAAGGTGCCGGTGATGATGTGCCCGGTTTCCCGCACGCCCTCGCCCACCGCATCGAGCGGCGTGAAGGTCTGCTGGCGGAAATTGCCGCGCTCTGCATTGGTGACGATGCCGATCTGGCCAAGCTCGATCTTGTTGCCGAACTGGTCGGTGATCTCGGTGCGCTTCGGCACCATGGGGAGGTCCAGCTGGCGGCCGTTGCGCTCGACGGTGACGGTGATCTGCGTCTCGGGACGGACAGCGACGTAACGGCGGACATCGTCGAAGGTGACGATCTCCTGCCCGTCCAGGGCGACGAGCAGATCGCCAGGCTCGACGCCAGCGATGGAGGCCGCGCTTTCGGCACGAACTTCCGCGACGACGGGATCGGAGATCATCTTGCCGTAGGTCGAAAACAGCACCGCAAATATGGCGATCGCCAGCAGGAAGTTCGCGATCGGGCCGGCGGCGACGGTTGCGGCGCGCTTCCACAGCTTGGCACCTGCCAGCGTCTGGCTCCGCTCAGCCTCGCTGAGGCCGGCAAGACCGGCCGAATCGGGCATGCTTGCCGCATCCTCGTCGCCGAAGAACTTGACATAGCCGCCCAGCGGGATGGCCGACAGCTTCCAACGGGTTCCGTGGCTGTCGGTGAAGCCGATCAGTTCCGGGCCGAACCCCACGGAGAAGGCGGTGACCCGGACGCCGCACCAGCGGCCGACCAGGTAGTGGCCCATCTCATGGACGAAGACCAACACCGACAGGACGATGATGAAAGGGATGATGTAGCCCGTGAGCAGTCCGATGATCGCCATCAGTGGTTCCGTTCAGTCATTCTTGCGGCAAGGAGCCGGCTGTCGTTACAGGCCGAACAGGAATTCAGCCACCGACACATCAACATGGCCCCTCAGCGGACCGGACACAAGCGCCAGCAGAAAGATGACGGATCCGGCGAAAACAAGGCCGTCGACGCGGTCCATGACGCCGCCGTGCCCCGGGATCATCTGGCTGGAGTCCTTGACGCCGAAGCGGCGCTTCATGAAGGATTCGAAGAGGTCGCCGAGCTGGCTGGCCACGGAGAGGACGAGCGACAGCGCGACGATCCAGAACGACAGCCTACCGAAGAAAGCGACCGTCATCAGAGAGCCTGCGATGACGGCCGAGACGGCGCCGCCGATGGCGCCGGACCAGGTCTTTCCGGGAGAGATGCGGGGCGCGAGCTTCGGGCCCTTGAGCGCGCGGCCGACGAAATAGGCAAGGATGTCAGTGGACCAGACAACGGCGAAGAGAAACAGGATCGCAGCCAGTCCAGCCGTCCCACCGTCACGGATGGCGGCCAGCGAAACGCCGCTGAGGCCCGCATAGACCAGGCCGCCGAGCAGCCACCAGGTGCCGCCGCCGATCATCACCATCAACGCCACGGTGATCGCAAAGCCGCTCAAGAGGGGCATGCTCATGTCAGGATCGCCGAAGGCGATGTTGGCAGCAAGCAGGATCAGCGCCACCCAGACCACCAGATTGCCGCTGAAATTGCGCTCGGTGAGGCGACCGATCGTCGACCATTCGAAATAGACCAGGAGACTGATGCCGGCGGCCAGGATCTGGAACGGCATGCCGCCTGCCCAGGTCGCCGCCAGCACGACGGCGGCCATGACGATTGCGGAGATGATCCGGCGCTTGAGCTCCAGGCTCATCATCCCATCACCGCGGACGTTTTGACGGAAAGACCGCCGAAACGCCTGTCCCGCGAGGCAAAGATCCGCAGCGCTTCCTCAAACTGCTGACGATCGAAATCGGGCCAATAGCAGGGCAGGAAGACCAGTTCGGAATAGGCGGCCTGCCAGAGAAGGAAGTTGGAAAGCCGCTCTTCGCCACTGGTTCTGATGATGAGGTCCGGATCGGGAATGTCGGCCGTGTCGAGACGGCGGCTGATCATGTCGGCATTGACGGCATCCGGATCGATGAGGCCAGCGGCGACATCCTTGGCGATCTTCGCCACGGCGCGGGCGATTTCATCGCGGGCGCCATAGTTGAAGGCGATCACCAGCGTCATCGCCGTGTTCTGCCGCGTCGTTTCCTCGGCCTCGAGAAGCAGGGGCAGGATGTCGCTTCGCAGTTTCTCGCGCTCGCCGATGATGCGGATGCGGACGTTCTCGCGATGCAGATCGGCGAGATCGCGGCGGATGAACCGGCGCAGCAGCCCGAGCAGCGCTTCGATCTCGCTCTCGGGGCGGCTCCAGTTCTCCGAGGAGAAGGCAAACAGCGTCAGAAACTTGACGCCCGCTTCTCCGGCAACCTTTACCGTCTCGCGGACCGCCTCAACGCCCTTGTTGTGGCCGATCGTGCGCGGAAGACCACGCTGCTTGGCCCAACGCCCGTTGCCATCCATGATGATGGCAACGTGCTCTGGAATGACTGAAAGATCGAGATTAGCCATCGCAATTCCGATTGTCGGACGTCAGGGGCGCCGGTGCAGGCTTTGCCTACACCTGCATGATTTCTTTTTCTTTCTCGGCAAGCAAACGGTCGACTTCCGAAATCGTCTCGTCGGTCATCTTCTGCACGCGGTCGGAGAGCGAGCGCCCCTCGTCCTGACCGATGTCGCCGTCCTTCTCGGACTTCTTCAGGTCGTCCATGCCGTCCCGACGGACGTGGCGAATCGCGACCTTCGCCTTTTCGGCGTAGTCATGCGCTACCTTGACGAGGGACTTGCGGCGCTCTTCGTTGAGCTCGGGGAGAGGAATACGCAGGTTCTGGCCGTCCATGATCGGGTTCAGGCCGAGGTTGGATTCGCGAATGGCGCGGTCGACGGCGTTCACCATGGACTTGTCCCAGATGGACACGCCGAGCATGCGAGGCTCGGGGACCGTGATGTTGGCGACCTGGTTCAGCGGCACCCGCGACCCATAGGCCTCCACCGTTACCGGATCAAGGATGCTGGGCGAAGCACGCCCCGTGCGCAGCGAATTGAGGTCGCTCTTGAAGGCGTTGATGGCGCCGTCCATGCGGCGCTTGATGTCGTTGAGATCGATCGATCCACTCATCCGTCTACTCCCGTCTTGTATCAGGTTCCGTAACCCGCGCTTTAGTTGTCGGAAACGATGGTCTTGCGACCGCCTCCGTTCAATATCTGGGCAAAACCGCCCTTTTCGTGAATTGAGAATACGATGATCGGGATGGAGTTTTCCCGCGCCAGGGCGACGGCCGCGACATCCATCACCGCAAGTCCCTTCTCCAGGACCTCGCCGTGGGTCAGCTGCTCAAAGCGGGTCGCCGTCGGCACCTTCTTCGGATCGGCAGAATAGATGCCGTCGACCTGGGTGCCCTTGAAGATGGCTTCTGCGCCGATTTCGGCAGCCCTGAGGGCAGCAGCGGAATCGGTGGTGAAGAAGGGATTGCCGGTGCCGCCGGCGAAGATCACCACCCTGCCCTGCTCCAGATGGTGCAGCGTGCGCAGCTGGGTGAAGCTTTCACAGATCTCCGGCATGGCGATGGCCGAGAGCACGACGGTGTCGATATCGAGCTTGCGCAGCGAGGTGGCGAGCGCCAGGGCGTTGATGACGGTCGCCAACATGCCCATGTGGTCGCCGGTCACCCGGTCGCCGCCCTTGGAGGCCACGGCCACGCCCCGGAAGATGTTGCCGCCACCGACCACGACGCCCACCTCGACGCCCATGGCGCGGGCTTCCGAAATGTCGGACGCGATCCGGTCTACCACTGCGACATCGATCCCGAAGCCCTGGCTGCCCATCAGAGCTTCACCGGAGGCCTTGAGGAGAACACGCTTGTAGATGGGCTTGGGGGACATTGGCACTCCTGACATTCAACCGGCTTGCCGATACACGAAGGGCACCGCGTTGTCACGCGGTGCCCTTGTCGTTTTACCGGGATAGTTGGCCGGTATCAGCCCTTGGCGACTGCAGCGACTTCCGCTGCAAAATCGGATTCTTCCTTCTCGACGCCTTCGCCGAGCAGAAGACGGACCATGCCGGTGACTTCGATCGGTGCTCCGACGTCCTTCTCGGCTTCCTTGATGGCTGCGCCGACAGTGAGGTCCGGGTTGATGACGAAAGCCTG
>JBKBXP010000089.1:0-11696 GCA_046314035.1 Pseudorhizobium sp.
CCATCTCGTCCTGTAGCGATGGTTCCGGTGTGGCGCCGGTGACACGCGGCTTTTCCGTCGCGGCAACTCCTGCAAATTTCGGATCCGGATCTCGGCTCGCGAGATTGGTCGCCATCTCCTCCTCGAGAATGCGCTCGAAATCGCTTCCCAGTGACTTCTGCGGCGCCGGCTCAACTGCGCCGGCATCCATAGGGTTCTGACGCACCGGCTGTGTCGGTCCCTGGAACACGCGCCCACGGGCCGCTTCCAGAATGTCGGCAGCTTCGTCGAAGACTGGCATGTCCCGGACCGGCGTCGGCTCGGCCGGCGGCTGTGCGATCGTAGTGGCGGCCATGACCGGTCCGGCCACGGGCGCTTTCGAGGCGGGCGATACCGCAGGTGCAGGCGCGGCTGGAATGGACGGCGGCGGCTGCCGGGTTGGTGTCGGTAGCGGCGCGGCCGCCGCCACCGGCCGGGGCTTCACCGGTTCGCGACGTGGTTCCGCCGCCGGGACCGGAGATGCAACCTCCGCCGTCTCGCGCTGCACCCGAGGCCTTGGAGCAGGTTCGTCCGCCGGCTCCTGAACTGTCTCCGCCGTCGGGGAGATACCGCTCTCGATGACGATGTCGGTCGGTCCGCCGATCATGATCAGATGCTCGACGTTGTCGCGGCGCACCAGCACCAGACGCCGTCGCGCATCCACTGCCGCCGCGTCGAGCACCTGCAGGCGCGGCTGGCGATTGCGGCCGCCGCGGATGAAGGGCGAGGGGCCTCTGCGCCCGCGCATGATCCAGAGTACGCCGATCAGGCAGAGAAAGCCGACGCCGACGCCGAGGATTGCGATCACCAGCCGACCGCCATAGGCGCCCATCAGTTCGTCGATCATCGTTCTTGTACTCCTGACAGATTGTGACGCTAGAAGTGCGTCTTTTTTTGCCCGCGGCAAGATGCAGATGCTGCTCCCGGCAGCTAAGGCTGCGCTATCCCGGGATTTCTGCACTTCGGCGCTTTTTGCATCATCCGCAACTTGCTAAGAAAGAATCGCGGTGATGAACCGAGAGTTTAGCGTTGCGCTGTCTTCGGGCGGCCGAATAGTGAGGACTTGATGACGAGGTTGCAGCAGGGCGGCAACTACGAGGAGCCACTGGTCGACCGCGGAGCCCGCGGAGGTACCGTGATCCGGATCCTCCTGCTGGCGCTCGTGCTGATAGGCGTGGCGATCGGCTTTGTCTTTTTCCAGCAGGCGCTGGACAACGAGATCGTGCTCGGGCTGCTCGGCATCCTGGCGATGGTCGGCATCTTCTTTCTGGTGTCCTCGATCATCGGCTTCGTTGAAATCATGCCGCAGTCCCGGTCGGATCAATTGGCGCGCGGTTATCTGGGCACGCATCCGGACGGCATTCTGGTCACCGATTCGCGCGGACGGATCGTCTATGCGAATGCGGCTTACGGACGCCTGACGGGTGCCAGCAAGAGCAGCAACGTCCAGGCCCTGGAGCCGCTTCTGTCGCGCAACCGCGAATCGAGCGAGGCCCTTTATCGCCTGACCAACGGCCTCCGCGATGGACGCGAAGGCCACGAAGAGTTCCGTCTGCCGCAGCCGCTTGGCCGCGGCACCGCCACGGGTTCGGGTGCGCACTGGTACCGGCTGAAGGCCCGTCACCTGCGGCCGGGAAGCAGCACGAGCGGTCAGCTGGACATCTGGCAGCTGACCGACATCACCTCCGAGCGGGATGATCAGGAGCGGTTCTTCCGCGAACTGCAGAACGCCATCGACTACCTCGACCATGCGCCGGCGGGTTTCTTCTCGGCAGGCCGCAAGGGCGAGGTCTTCTACATCAATGCGACGCTTGCCGAATGGCTTGGCGTAGATCTCACGAAGTTCGTGCCGCGGTCGATGACGATTGCCGATTTCGTGGCCGGTGAAGGCATGGCGCTGATTCAGTCGGTGCAGGCGGCGCCGGGCCTGAAGCGCACGGAAACGCTCGACCTCGACCTTCGCCGCACCAATGGCCAGAGCCTGCCGGTCCGGCTCGTCCATTCCGTCACCTCCATGCGCGACGGCGCGCCGGGGGAGAGCCGCACCATCGTGCTAAACCGTCCGAAGGGCGGCGAGGGCGACCAGTCGGCGTCGGCCATGCGCTTCACCCGCTTCTTCAACAACACCCCTATGGCGATTGCTTCGGTCGATGGCGACGGCAAGATCCTGCGCATCAACGCGCCCTTCCTGCGCCTGTTTGCCGGCGTCGTGTCGCGCGACGAGGTCGATGCGGGCGCCCATCTGGAAGCCATCGTCCACGAGACGGCGCGACCGCAGCTGATGCAGGCGCTGGCGGCGGCGACCGACAAACAGGGCGACATCGCCCCGATCGACTGCCGCCATCCGGGCGACGAGAGCCGCTACGTCCGCTTCTACGTCAACGCCGTCATCGACGAGAGCGACGAGGCGCCGGAGGAAGTGGCGATCGTCTACGCCGTCGAGACGACCGAGCAGAAGGCGCTCGAGACGCAGATGGCGCAGACGCAGAAGATGAACGCGGTCGGGACACTCGCCGGCGGCATCGCCCACGACTTCAACAACGTGCTGACGGCGATCCTGCTGTCGTCCGATCATCTGCTGCTCCAGGCGCGCCCCTCGGATGCAAGCTTTGCGGACCTGATGGAGATCAAGCGCAACGCCAACCGTGCTGCCGTGCTGGTGCGCCAGCTGCTCGCCTTCTCGCGCAAGCAGACGATGCGACCGGTGGTGCTCAACCTGACCGACGTCGTGGGTGATCTGCGCATGCTGGTGGACCGGCTGATTTCCGGCACCAACGTAAAGCTGGAGGTGGATTACGGTCGCGACCTTTGGACGGTTCGCACCGACCTGTCGCAGTTCGAGCAGGTGCTGATCAACCTTTGCGTCAACGCGCGCGATGCCATGCCGCAGGGCGGCACGCTGCTGATCAAGACGCGCAATGTCGACGCCGGCGACACGGTAAACTTCCCGCAGGCCGATCTGCCGGCGGAGGATTTCGTCATGGTGGAGGTGTCCGACAGCGGCACAGGCATCCCGCCGGAGATCATGGACAAGATCTTCGAACCCTTCTTCACCACCAAGGAAGTCGGCAAGGGGACGGGCCTTGGCCTGTCGATGGTCTATGGCATCGTCAAACAGTCGGGCGGTCACATCTATCCCGAATCGGAAGTCGGCCGCGGAACGACCTTCCGCCTGTTCCTGCCGCGCCATATCCCCGAGGCGCAGGTGCTGCAGGAAATGCAGCCGACGCCGGACGTGGCGCCGCCGGCAGAGGCGTCCAAGGAGCCGGTCGACCTCACCGGTAATTCCGCAGTCGTGCTGCTCGTCGAGGACGAGGAAGCGGTGCGCCGCGGCGGCAAGCGGATGCTCGAAACCCGCGGCTATACCGTCCACGAGGCCGGCTCCGGCGTCGAGGCGCTGGAGATCATGGAAGAGCTCGAGGGCAAGGTCGATATCGTTGTATCAGACGTCGTCATGCCGGAGATGGATGGCCCGACCCTCCTGGGCGAGCTGCGCAAGACCTATCCGGACCTGAAGTTCATCTTCGTCTCGGGCTACGCGGAAGATGCCTTCGCCCGCAACCTGCCGGCGGATGCAAAGTTCGGCTTCCTGCCGAAGCCTTTCTCGCTGAAGCAGCTGGCGGTCGCTGTGCGGGAAATGCTGGACAACTGAGGCAGCTCGCCGCCCGGCTGGGCGGCGGTGACTGTCACCGATTGCTAGCCGCCGCGGCGCGCGACGAGGATGCCGGCAAGCACGATGGCGCCGCCGATCGCCTGTAGCGGGCCGATCGCTTCCGCCAGAATGGACCAGGCGAGGATCGCCGCCACCACCGGCTGCAGCAGAAGCGTCAGCGACGAGAAGGCAGCCGGCAGGAAGGCCAGCGCATAGGTGATCGCCACCTGCCCGCCAGCATGGCTGATGAAGGCAAGGCCGAAGAGGATCGCCCAGCCATGCAGGCTCGGCGGAAGGATATTGCCCTCGAAATACAGCGCGAAGGGCAGGATCGCCGCAGCGGCCGTGGCCGTCGACCAGATCATGATCCGCACCGTATCGAAGCGGCTGCGCAGCCTGCCGATCGCCAGGATGTAGCAGGCGTAGAAGACGGCCGCGAGCGTGGCGATGGCATCGCCGGCGAGATTGCCGTCCCCCAAGGCTGCGGGTCCGCCTTTCAGCGTGATGACGCCGGCGATGGCAAGCCCGAGGCCGAGAAGGAAGATGCGGGTCACCGCTGTCCGAAACAGCAGGAAGCCGATCAACGTCACGAAGACCGGCGCCAGATTGGCGAGCAGCGTCGCATTGGCAACCGATGTCATGTGCAGTGACAGGTGCCAGGCCACCAGATCGATGGCGAGCGCTAGGCCCGGCAGGACGAGCAGCGGCCAGTCGCGACGGGTGATCGCCACCTTCGCTCCCGACTGCGGCCGCAGCAGGCTCCACAGCGACAGGGGGATCAGGGCGAGTGCCAGGCGCCAAAAGCCGGTAGAGATCGGTCCGACCTCCGACAGCCGCACGAAGATCGGCGAGGCGCCGATGGCGATGCCGCCGAGCACCAGCGCGACAAGGGCTGTGCGGTGCTCTGGCGCCCGCACGAGGTTCTGAATGGCAGGCAAGATCTTACTCCCGGAAAACCGACGGTGGTGAGCGGCCCGCGCGTCAGCGCGTGAGCGCCACGGCGATCCCGGCGGCCAGCCGCGCATTGTTTTCGACCAGCGCGATATTGGTCTTCAGGCTGCGCCCACCGGTCTGGTGGAAGATGTGGTCGAGCAGGAAGGGCGTCACGGCTTTCGCCGCCACCTGCTGCTCGGCTGCCGCCCGAAGCGCGATCTGGATGTAGCCTTCCATCTCCTCGCGTGAAATCTCGTCCTCTGCCGGGACGGGATTGGCGACCAGAATGCCGCCGCGCACGCCGAGCGCCTGACGGCAGGCTTCGAAGCTGGCGATGTCTTCGGCGGTATTGACGGAGAGCGGGCTTGGCAGGCCGGAGACGCGCGACCAGAAGGCCGGGAAATCCGTCGATCCATAGGTCACCACCGGCACGCCGCGGGTTTCCAGCACTTCCAGTGTCTTCGGGATATCGAGGATCGCTTTGGCACCGGCGCAGACGACGATCACGTCCGTCTTGGCCAGTTCCTCGAGATCAGCGGAGATGTCGAAGCTGTCTTCGGCACCGCGGTGGACGCCGCCGATGCCGCCGGTCGCAAACACGCGGATGCCGGCAAGAGCCGCGGCGATCATCGTGGCGGCGACCGTGGTTGCGCCGGTGCGTCCGGTGGCAAGTGCGTAGGCGAAGTCCGCCCGGGAGAGCTTCATGACGTTCTTTGCCTGGGCAAGCTGCTCGAGCTGGTCCTCTTCCAGGCCGACATGCAGCGTGCCGTTCAGCACTGCGATCGTCGCCGGCACGACGCCGCCATCGCGGATGATCGCCTCGACGCTGCGGGCCATCTCGATGTTGCCGGGGTAGGGCATGCCATGGGTGATGATGGTCGATTCGAGCGCCACGAGCGGCAGGCCTCCGGCGCGGGCTGCTTCGACCTCGCGCGAGAAGACGAGGGGCAGGGCAGGGGCGGGGGGCTGGGTCGTGACGGTCTGGGTCATGTCTGTCTCCGGAATGATCGCCCCTCAGAACACCTTTTGAGGCGCGCCGACAAGGGTCGTTTCATAATCCAAGCCATCGGGCGTCAGGTCCGGGGCCACCGCATGCGGCGAGCGTAGCGTGATCCGGGACGCGGCAATGCCGCAGCGGATCGCTTCCGCCAGGCCCTTGTGGCGCAGCATCGCGTCCAGGGTGCCGGCGGCCAGCGCATCGCCGGCACCGGTGACATCGGCGGTATAGGTGAGCGGTGGCGGCGCCATGGTGAGGCTCTCGCTGGCATCGTACACTGCAAGCTTGTGGCCGCCGTCCGTCACTACGCCCGCCCGCAGACCCTTGCGCCGCAGATGCACCGGCCAGGTTGCGGCCGTTGCCGACTGGGTGCCGCACAGCGCGGCAGCCTCGGCCGCGTTCATGAACAGGTAGCCGAGGGCGGGGAGCGACGCGGAGAAGCGGACGATCTTGGCGGGGGAAATGGCAATGCCGGCGACAGGAACGCCGGCCTCACTTGCCGCCGCGCAAAGCGCCGTCAGTGTCTCTGCCGGAAGGTTGGCGTCGCAGACGATCAGTTCCGCCTCTTCGATGGACTGCCGCAGTGCGCGAACCTGCAGGCGCCGCGGGCTGAACAGGCGGTAGAGATCCATGTCGGCCAGCGCCACGACCAGGTTGCCGTCGCGTTCGAGGATGGCAGTGTAGCTCGGTGTTGCCCGGTCGAGAAAGACGAAGGGGCGATCGATGACGCCGGTCGCCTCCGCGGCGGCGCCGATCTTGTCGGCGGTCATGTCGCCACCGCGCGGCGAAACCATGGTGACCTGATGGCCAAGGAGCGCGAGGTTGCGAGCGACGTTGAAGGCGCCGCCGCCGATCTCCTCGATCCAGACGCCGGGATTGCTGGCGCCCATGGCGGTGTCGCCGGAGATGCGGCCGCGGCGGTCGAGATGGGCGCCACCGAGGACGAGAACGCGCCGGCTCATAGGGTTGCCTTTGCGGGCATCATAGCGGGTCCGATTCGAGGTTTGGGGGGAGTGCAAGGGTGAACGTTGTCAGTGCTTTATCCACACCGCCAGAGGCGTGAACGGAATACGAACTTGGACGGAAAAACGAAGTCAATTCAACTGAGATGCCGCTACTTGCGCAATGGGAACAAAAAGGGTACATAATCTTTATCGGCTGCTTCGTTGCCTGCCGGGCGTCAATAACCTAAAGGTGGATCAGATGGCACAAAATTCGTTGCGGCTCGTAGAGGATAAAACAGTGGACAAGAGCAAGGCGCTGGACGCAGCACTTTCGCAGATCGAGAGATCCTTCGGCAAGGGCTCGATCATGAAGCTCGGCGCGAACGATAGCGTGGTCGAGGTCGAGACGGTTTCCACCGGCTCCCTCAGCCTCGATATCGCCCTGGGCATCGGCGGCCTGCCGAAGGGACGCATCATCGAGATCTATGGTCCGGAAAGCTCCGGCAAGACCACGCTGGCGCTGCAGACCATTGCCGAAGCCCAGAAGAAGGGCGGCATCTGCGCCTTCGTCGATGCCGAACACGCCCTCGATCCGGTCTATGCCCGCAAGCTCGGCGTCGATCTCCAGAACCTTCTGATCTCGCAGCCGGACACCGGCGAGCAGGCGCTCGAGATCACCGATACGCTGGTGCGCTCCGGCGCCATCGACGTGCTGGTCATCGATTCGGTTGCCGCTCTGACGCCACGTGCCGAAATCGAAGGCGAGATGGGCGACAGCCTGCCGGGCCTTCAGGCGCGCCTGATGAGCCAGGCGCTGCGCAAGCTGACCGCCTCGATCTCGCGCTCCAACACCATGGTCATCTTCATCAACCAGATCCGCATGAAGATCGGCGTCATGTTCGGTTCGCCGGAAACCACCACCGGCGGCAACGCACTGAAGTTCTATGCCTCCGTTCGCCTCGACATCCGCCGCATCGGTGCTGTGAAGGAGCGCGAAGAGGTCGTCGGCAACCAGACGCGCGTCAAGGTCGTCAAGAACAAGATGGCCCCGCCTTTCAAGCAGGTCGAATTCGACATCATGTATGGCGAAGGCGTTTCCAAGACAGGCGAACTGGTCGATCTCGGCGTCAAGGCCGGCATCGTCGAGAAGGCCGGTGCCTGGTTCTCCTACAATAGTCAGCGGCTCGGGCAGGGGCGTGAGAACGCCAAGACCTTCCTGCGGGACAATCCGGAGATGGCGCGCGAAATCGAGCTGTCGCTGCGCCAGAACGCCGGCCTGATTGCCGACCGTTTTCTGCAGAACGCCGGCCCGGATGCGGGTGATGGTGGCGATGACGCAGATGAAGCGGCCGAAAACTAGGTCCGGCATCTCATCGTTTGCACGTTCTGGCCGGCCGCCATCTGGAAAGATGCGCGGCCGGTTCCGCGTTTGGCTGGACAGTCACCGGCACGGGCGATAAAAGCCAGTGGTTTTCAGTGACGGACCCGCATTCGGCGGAACAAAGGGCGTAGCATGAGCGGCGTGAATGACATCCGGTCGACCTTCCTCGACTATTATCGCAAGAACGGCCACGAGGTGGTGTCCTCGAGCCCGCTCGTGCCGCGCAACGACCCGACGCTGATGTTCACGAACGCCGGCATGGTGCAGTTCAAGAATGTCTTCACGGGCCTCGAGAGCCGTCCCTATTCCACCGCCACGACCTCGCAGAAATGCGTGCGCGCCGGCGGCAAGCACAATGATCTCGACAATGTCGGCTACACCGCCCGGCACCTGACCTTCTTCGAGATGCTCGGAAACTTCTCCTTCGGCGACTACTTCAAGGAACAGGCAATCGAATACGCCTGGGACCTCGTCACCAAGGGTTTCGACCTGCCCAAGCACCGGCTGCTGGTCACCGTCTATTCCGAGGACGAGGAAGCGGCCGACCTGTGGAAGAAGATCGCCGGCTTTTCCGACGACAAGATCATTCGCATCCCGACCTCCGACAACTTCTGGCAGATGGGCGATACCGGGCCCTGCGGCCCCTGCTCGGAAATCTTCATCGACCAGGGCGAGCACGTCTGGGGCGGACCGCCCGGCACGCCGGAAGAGGATGGCGACCGCTTCCTGGAGTTCTGGAACCTCGTCTTCATGCAGTTCGACCAGACGGCGCCCGGCGAACGCACGCCGCTACCGCGCCCGTCGATCGATACCGGCATGGGCCTGGAGCGCATGGCCTGCATCCTGCAGGGCGTTTCGAGCGTCTTCGAGACAGACCTGTTCAAGACGCTGATCGCGGCGACCGAAGAGGTGGTCGGTGCGAAGGCGGAAGGTGACCAGGCGGCGAGCTTCCGCGTCATCGCCGATCATCTGCGCTCCTCCGCCTTCCTGATCGCCGACGGCGTGCTGCCATCCAATGAAGGCCGCGGTTATGTGCTGCGCCGCATCATGCGCCGCGCCATGCGCCACATGCAGCTTCTCGGTGCCCGCGAGCCGCTGATGTACACGCTGCTGCCGACGCTGGTGCAAGAGATGGGCCGCGCCTATCCGGAGCTCGTGCGCGCAGAGGCGCTAACCTCCGAAACGCTGAAGCTTGAGGAAACCCGCTTCCGCAAGACGCTGGACCGCGGCCTGACGCTGCTCTCCGATGCGACCGCCGATCTTTCGGAAGGCGACAGCCTCGACGGCGAGACCGCCTTCAAGCTCTACGACACCTACGGCTTCCCGCTCGACCTGACGCAGGACGCCCTGCGTGCCCGCAACATCGGCGTCGATCTCACCAGCTTCAACGATGCCATGCAGCGCCAGAAGGCCGAAGCCCGCTCCCATTGGGCCGGATCCGGCGACACGGCCACGGAGACGATCTGGTTCGAGCTGCGCGAGAAGCACGGCGCCACCGAATTCCTAGGCTATGACACCGAATCGGCCGAAGGCGTGGTGCAGGCGCTCGTGCGCGATGGCGCCGTGGTCGATTCGGTCAAT
This sequence comes from Pseudorhizobium sp., assembly GCA_046314035.1. GTDB lineage: Bacteria > Pseudomonadota > Alphaproteobacteria > Rhizobiales > Rhizobiaceae > Neorhizobium. The sequence continues at coordinate 9,507 of JBKBXP010000089.1, forward strand.
GCCGGCGAAACGGTTCAGGTGGTCGTCAGCCAGACGCCATTCTACGGCGAGTCTGGCGGCCAGATGGGCGACACCGGTGTGATCAGCACCGACCACGCCCGGCTCGAGGTCACCGACACCCAGAAGAAGGGCGAGGGCGTCTTCGTCCATATCGCCAAGGTTATTTCCGGCACGCTGAAAACGAGTGATCCGGTCGCGCTGACCGTGGATCACGCCCGCCGCTCGCGCCTGCGCTCCAACCACTCCGCCACGCACCTCCTGCATGAGGCGCTTCGCGAGGTGCTGGGCACGCATGTCGCCCAGAAGGGCTCGCTGGTGGCGCCCGAACGCCTGCGCTTCGACATCTCGCACCCGAAGCCGCTGACGGTGGAGGAAATGCAGAAGGTCGAGGAGATGGCCAACGCCATCGTGCTGCAGAACGCCCCGGTGACAACCCGCCTGATGAGCGTCGACGATGCGATCGCGGAAGGTGCCATGGCGCTCTTCGGCGAGAAATACGGCGACGAGGTTCGCGTCGTGTCGATGGGCGTGTCCACGGATGGTGACAAGGCCGGCAAGGCCTATTCGATCGAACTCTGCGGCGGCACGCATGTGAATGCGACCGGCGACATCGGTCTTGTCCGGGTGCTGTCCGAAAGTGCGGTTGGCGCCGGCGTGCGCCGCGTCGAGGCCGTTACCGGAGCTGCAGCCCTGGCTTATCTCTCGGAACAGGACGAGCGGGTGAAGACGCTGGCCTCCACCCTCAAGGTGCAGCCGGCCGAGGTCGTGTCGCGTGTCGAGGCGCTGATGGACGAGCGCCGCAAGCTGGAGCGCGAACTCGGCGACGCCAAGCGCCGCCTTGCCATGGGCGGCGCCAGCCAGGACGGCGGCGCAAGCGACATCCGCGAGGTCTCCGGCATCAAGTATCTCGGCAAGGTGCTCGAAGGCATCGACGCCAAGGACCTGAAGGGACTGGCCGACGACAGCAAGGCCACCCTCGGTTCGGGCGTCGTCAGCCTCATCGGCGTCTCCGCCGACGGCAAGGCCAGTGCCGTCGTGGCGGTGACCCAAGACCTGACGGACCGCTTCAGCGCCGTTGATCTCGTGCGCATCGCCTCGGTGGCGCTCGGCGGCAAGGGTGGCGGTGGCCGCCCGGACATGGCGCAGGCCGGCGGACCGGATGGCACAAAGGCGCAGGCGGCCGTCGATGCCGTCGCAGAAGCGCTCGGCGCCTGATCAAGGGCGCGGACTGCCAGCAACGCTAGGAGATGGCATGGGACTGGTTGGACCGATAGACGATACGTTGGATCTGGAAGGCGAGGGGCAGCGTCCCTCGCTCTTTGCCGATGCACCCCAGTCGGTCGGTTTCAACAAGCTGAGAAAGCGTTTGCTGCGGCAGGTTCGCCAGGCGCTCGACGACTTCCAGATGCTGAAGGACCAGAAGCGCTGGCTGATCGGCGTGTCCGGCGGCAAGGATTCCTATTCACTTCTGGCGATTCTGATGGACCTGCAATGGCGGGGGCTGTTGCCGGTGGAACTGATCGCCTGCAATCTCGATCAGGGGCAGCCCAACTTCCCCAAGCACGTGCTGCCCGAATATCTCTCGTCGATCGGCATCAAGCACCGCATCGAATACCGCGACACCTATTCGATCGTGAAGGAAAAGGTGCCGGAGGGTGCCACCTATTGCGCACTCTGTTCGCGGCTGCGGCGCGGCAATCTCTACCGTGTGGCCCGCGAGGAAGGCTGCGATGCGCTCGTTCTCGGGCACCATCGCGAGGACATCCTCGAAACCTTCTTCATGAACTTTTTCCACGGCGGCCGGCTTGCTGCCATGCCGGCAAAACTGCTCAACGACGAGGGCGACCTCTTCGTGCTGCGGCCGCTCGCCTACTGCGCCGAGGACGATCTGGCGCGGTTCTCCTCAGCCATGGCCTTCCCGATCATCCCCTGCGACCTCTGCGGCTCGCAGGACGGTCTCCAGCGCAATGCGATGAAGACGATGCTCGCCGACATCGAGACCCGCATGCCGGGCCGCAAGGAGGCGATGCTGCGCGCGCTCTCGCACGTCAACCCGTCGCATCTGCTCGATCCCGCTCTCTTCGATTTCTCCGGCCTGTCACCCACCAGCCGCTCCTGAGGGTTTTGCGCCCCGGTACTTCTGAGGCATGGCGACGAAGCTCGGGGACCTCGCAGGTCTAAACCGGGAAA
>JBKBXP010000090.1:0-11677 GCA_046314035.1 Pseudorhizobium sp.
GCAGCTGCACCTCTGGCTCAATGCCTTCCGCGCTCAGTGTCTCGGCCGCGCGGTCAGCCGCGGCAAAGAGCGGCAGCGGAGCCTCGCCGAGCCCCCTCACCTTCCATAGACCCTGCCGGCGATCGGCACCGAAGCTGTGAAAGGCATCGCCGTCCGCCAGCTTCTCGATCGCGGCACGCTGCGCGCCGGATCGGCGCCACACGTCCTCGACGCAGTCATATGCGGTGGTGCTGCGCGCCGAGACGATTTTCGCTCCGTCAGCGTTCGATAGGCCGCGGATTACTCGCAGGCCAAGCCGCACCGCCAAATAACGCCCGCCTGTTCGCTTGTCAAACGGCGTTCAAAAGGGACCCCCGATCGGCGTCGAAGAGGGACCCCCTTTTCAGATAATATGATGCTGGTTTGTTGAAGATGGCCTTGCGCTGCGTGCGGCGGAGGGCGGGCGTAGCCCGACCGGAGGCGCGCGCAGCGCAAGATAGATTTTTGAAGGCGCCGAAGGTGGCTGTCAGCTGCGGTTTTTGAAGCGCCAGCTGTCGTTGCCCGTCTCGACGATATCGCAGTGGTGGGTGACGCGGTCGAGCAGCGCCGTGGTCATCTTGGGATCGCCGAACACGGTCGGCCATTCGCCGAAGGCGAGGTTCGTGGTGATGATGACGCTGGTCCGCTCATAAAGCTTGCTGATGAGGTGGAACAGCAACTGCCCTCCCGAGCGGGCGAACGGCAGATAACCGAGCTCGTCGAGAACGATCAGGTCGAGCCGCGACAGCTGCGCCGCCAGGGTCCCGCCTTTGCCGATCCGGGTCTCCTCTTCGAGGCGTGTCACCAGACCACGCTGACCACGGCACGGACTGATGAACTCGCCATCATTGATCAGGTTCTGCAGGGCGAGATCCACCTGCCCCCCCATGCATGCACCGTTGTTCAGGTCCAAGCCCTGCCGCGCCTGTCGAACGGCAAATATGATTTTAAGGCGATGGACGGTCTCGCGCCATCCCGCGAAAAAGCGCCGTCATTCGAGGCGATGTTCGAAGGGTTCAACAACGAACCGTTCAGCCTCCGTAAGCTAACCGCCTTCCTGGGCCTCGCCTCGCGACGGATTGCGCACCATTGCGCGGACATTCTCCTTCTCGACGTCGCGGCCACCAGCATCTTCGAAATCTTCGAGGAGTTTGGCACGGAGAGCCCAGATAGGATCGGGCGAGAGACAAGGTTTATCGACATCTCAACGGACTCGCTCTCGTTCGTTAATGCCAGCATCGCACTGGAAGGATATCTCGGCTTCATCCCCCCGCGCTGGGATCAACTCTCGCTTGCCGAACTGGAGGAACTCAAACATGTCGCCCATGTTTAAGACGCGGCGCATGGAGGCAGGAGTCGTCCTGCGTGCGGCGGCGATATCCCTCGTGGCGCTGAACCATGCCAACCCCGATATCGACCAGGTTTTGGGATTTAACTTCTCGGGTGGCATGAGCGTCCTGATGGCGCTCTCCGGCTATTTTTTTGCGAAGTTCGTGCTTGACGCTCCCTCGCTCCCACAGATGCGGCATCGATTGATCGGCTTCGGGCGATCCATCCTGCTACCCAGCTTCTTCATGGTCTTATTCTTCTTCATCATCTTACGTAAATTCGATGTTTTAGAATTATTGTTTATCCGAAACCTCTTCACGGACGGTCGAATATCCAAGTTTCCGACCTGGTATCCGCAGGTCATGATGCAGATCCTGATCGTCGTCTACATCCTGTCCTACATCGGTCTCATCCGGAATTTCGGTCGGAAGCTACTCCCTTATTCCGTCGTTTTGCTGTTTGTCGCATCCGTGTTGCTACGATTTTATCTGGACAACTATTCAGATGGTCTGGACCATCCTACACTGCCCTACTCCCGGTTCTGGAATTTTTGCCTCGGCTGGTGCTTCTACTTCTTTGCCGATCCCTCAAGGACTCCGAAAGGAAACAGGGTCGCGATGGCTGCCCTGGCGATTGCCAGCAGCTTCCTCGTTTACGGGGCCGCCAAACTACCTGCCTACTGCCTCATTGCGGGGACCCTTATTTTCCTCTTTGTAAGGGACATCGCAGTCCCCGCCATCCTGCACAAGCTCATCACGATCGTCGCCATGGCAAACCTCCATATCTTTCTCTGGCACCGCTTCTTCTTCGAGATTTACGAGGACATCATGCATGTCACCGCCCAAGGTGGGTTCGGCATGTGGCTATTCGGAATGTCGGCAAGCGTCGTTCTGTGGATTGGGTGGGAGGCGGCAGTCCGAACGGCGAGGGAGTTCGCATTGGCATCAACCTCCCTGAAATCGAAAGTTATTCCTTCCGTCCGAAGCCATACTCTCCCGGCAAGCTAGGGCAGGAATTAAGTGAAATGCGACCAAATTTAACAAATGATTGCTGAGATGTTTTTCTTTTGATACAAAGAACATGAATGCACCTTGGCAGAAGGTACGCGTCTCATGACAGACGGGAATTTTGATGTACCTGTTACAGGAACGCCCGTCATTCTATACGAGCTAAATGAGGTATCCTGGCAAGTTGTTGATTGGTACATTGGAAGAAATCCTCATGGGAACTTCGCGAATATTTTAGGCATGTCGAGATCCTACACCACTGTTACGACAGATGTGGGGGAACTTCATCCCTGGGTAACGTGGCCGACATTGCATCGGGGGGTGGACAATCGCAGCCATGGAATTGAGTTCCTTAATCAGGATCTGACGAGAGCGAGCGAATTCCCGCCTGTGTGGGAGACCGCCGCCAAAGCCGGGAAGCGGGTCGGTGTTTTTGCAAGCCTGCAATCCTATCCTCCCCCGCCCGACGACGCGTACGCCTTCTACATCCCCGACACTTTCGCGCCGCAGCCGGGCACGATCCCGCCCGAATGCAGGCCGTTCCAGATGCTCAACCTTCGCCAGACAGCACTGGATGGGGGGATCGTCTCCGACGTGAAACCGAGCAGAGAGCTCGCAACACTGATGCTCGGCCTGGTTCGGATCGGCTTGTCTTTGTCGACCGTTCTCGCTCTCGCGCGGCAGGTCATTCTTGAAAAGATCAATCCACTTTACAAGTCGCGTCGCTCGATCATGCAGGCGCCGATCGCCTTTGATGTCTTTAAGCATCTTCTGCATCGGACCAAACCGGAGTTCACGACGTTCTTCACCAATCATGTCGCGGGCATGATGCATCGATATTGGAAGCATGCTTTCCCGGAGGAATTCCAATACACTTTGACCTCCGATGAAGACAGGTTGAAGGCGAAGAATATACAGCGGGCGATGGATGTCGCGGATTATCAGCTAGGTTATCTGCTTGACTATATCACCCGGACTGATGGAACCTTGATCGTCGCGAGCAGCATGGGACAGGAAGCCGTTTTCCGCTCCGGCGGCGATCAGGCCCGCATCATCGACGTTCCAGCCTTCGTCCGGGCAATCGGGTTTAGCGGAGATTATCGTTCGAACCTCGCAATGCACCCGGATTTCAATTTCGAGTTCGACACGCCGGAGGATGCGGGGCGTTTCGCGTCGCTGGTGGAAGCTGCGACATTCGCCGGAGGAAGACGCCTCTGTTACAAGGTCAACCTTGTAAACAGGACCCTGAATTTCGGATTGGCGCAGCCGCCGGAAGGCATGGACAATTATGTGGAACGCCCCTCCGGCGGCGGCGTGAAGGAGAGGATTTCCTTTGCGGAGGCCGGGATCAAGCGATTCAAGCGCGACGTCGGCACGGGATATCACCAGCCCCGCGGCATCCTCCTTTGGCACCGGCCGGGAGAGGCGAGCGACGCTTCGAGGGAAGTCATCCAGAGTACTGCTGTGCGGGCCATGATCCTTTCCGCTCTCGGCATCGCTGTGGAGCCAAAGTCTCCGCTTCCCTCCGATAGAAACCCCACCCGCAACGAGGCCGAACAAGTGGATGCGTCCTGACCGTCCGCTCTGACAATGAGATGCGATGTGGATGTCATCATTGGTCCTTGCATCTTGTCAGCCGACCATGGGACGGTCTCAACGCTGGAAGCCGCATGGTCCCGGATCCACGGTTCATACGAAAATGTCGAACAGCGATAAGGGCAGCGGCGCTATACGGCCTGCGCGCTGCGGGTAATGCACCCAGCTTGCGCGCCATGGCTTAGCGCTCCAAATGGCTTTCAACCGGAAGTCCAGCGCACGATGTCCGCCTTCTCTATCTCCAAGGCATCAGGCAGGATCCGTGGATCGGTGATGGTCAATTTATTTCGATACCGTGATGATATGACTCTTAGAACCGCCTTCCGCGCGTGAAGGTGCCTCCGACCGTGCGTTCAGCGGGGCTGTTCATCAGCCAGTCCGCACACTGATAAAAAGGGGCTTGGCAAAGGGCGAGATCGCGATGTGCAAGTCGGCACCGCCGTCTACGCATCAGGCTTCATCCATCGCAGGTCTGCGACCGTAGTCACTCAGACGTCATGGTCCCGGTCTAACGGCGCACCGCGGTGCAGCGTAAATGCGCGCGCCATTTCCCTTCAGATTTCGCATTCTGAGGAGTGCATCGTGCGTACCACCGTCAGAGCTCGCTATGAGCTGGCCCAGGAAGATGACATCCGCGATGAGTTGACCCGCTTTGTCGCCCGGCTACTGCGCAATGGCAATGACGAAGAAGATATCGTGCAGGAGACATATCTGCGCATCTACCGGTACCGGCAGACCGGCACGATCGCCAATCTCAAGGCTTTTTGTTTTTCTGTCGCGCAGAACCTGATCAACGATCATTTCCGCCGTCTTTCGCGCATGCCTGCCACTTGCCCCATAGAGGAAGATTTTATCTGCCCCGTGCCGCGCATTGATGAGGCCTTGCTTCATCGCGAGCGGGTGGAGGCGATCGTCGCCATCCTGAAGAACATGCCGCCGCTCAGACGGGAAATCTTCCTCCGCCGTCGACTGGACGATCATCCACCCGCGGTTATCGCCACCGACCTAGACATGCGGCAATCGGCGGTGGAAAAGCATGTCTTCCGTGCGCACAGCGACATAAGACAGGGTCTCGCCAAGCGGAAACTGACCGGTTGGAGCAGGATCTAGCCATGCGTGACGACAGCCTATCGCGAAGCGACGCCCCCATCGATGAATTGGCGCTCAAGGAAGCGCTAACGCGCGTCCATGACGGCGGGCGCCTGTCCAATGATGATATCCGCAAGATGCGCGCCAGCCGGAAGGCAGCCATAGCGGGCGGCCTCGGCGCGGTCGTTCTGGCCATCACCGGCCTCACCATCTTTCGGTCGCCGGTCAATACGGCCGCGGAGTTCAGCACGAAGCCCGGAGAGCGGCGTGACGTCCGGCTGGAAGACGGGTCGTTCGTGCAACTCAGCGGCGCAAGCCATCTGACTGTCACCATAACGAGCCGGGGCCGCTACGCCCGTCTGATCGCAGGGGAAGCGCGGTTCGACATCGCGCACGATGCCAGCCGCCCCTTCATCGCCCATGCCGGCCGAGCCGAGGCGCAGGTGCTGGGACGGTGTTCGACCTTAACGTAACATCCGCCAGCACCAGTCTCGCCGTGGCGCGCGGAGCGGTTCTGTTGAAGCCGGTCGGGTCGCCCCAGGCGGTCACTGTGCGTGCCGGTTGGCAGAGCCTCGTCCACGACACCACCGTCGACCGCCCCAAGCCGTTCGACGCCTCCCGTCCCGACTGGCGGGAAGGATGGATCGATACTGACGGCATGACGCTCGGCACGCTGGTCGAAATTCTGAACCGGCAGGGCGGGATCGTCATCAGTGCTCCGCCAGCGGCGCTGGCGGCGATCCCGATCATGGGGCGCTTTCGAACGGATCGGCCGGCCGCACTCCTCTCCGTCATCGGCAAGGCGAACGGCTTCGATGTACGGGCCGATCAGGGAATCTTGCGCTTCCACAAGGCATTATAAGAAAATTCTGCCTGCCAGACTATGGGCTGAAAAAACAGTGTCCGGCTTTGGCGATCCCCGCGTCTTTCGAAGGAGAGCACATGATGGTGCTCGCAAGGGGATACGACATGGGGTCTCACATTTCTCACCGTGCATTGCACGTCGCCATCGCCATTGCCGCCACGGCGGCGCCCTGTTCAGCGCATGCGGAAGCGGGGAGCTTTGCCAAAAGCTTCCAGTTCGCCATTCCGCCCGGAAATCTGTCCGCCGCCCTGTCGGCGTTTTCCGCAACGACCGGGCTTCAGGTCGTCGCCTCGTCCGGGGACGTCGGCTCCCATATGAGCGCCGGCATATCGGGCAAGTACAAGGCGTCCGATGCCATCGCCCGCCTCCTCGCCAAGTCGGGCTACACCGCCAGCCTGGTCGGCGACATGGTCGTTCTGCAGCAGGCCACGGCGTCGCCGCGCGCGATGCCGATCGCCCTGCAGAGCGCCGGCGGCGCCGGCACGTCCCGCCCCGACGCTGACGAGAGCGAAGCGGCGGAAGGCGATCGGGACATCATCGTCACGGCGGAGCGTCGCGAGCAGCGCCTGGTCGACGTCCCCGTCGCCCTGTCGGCCTTCGGCGGCGAGCAGCTCCGCAATCGCGGCGCCGACCGCCTTGTCGACCTGGCGAGCCAGACGCCCGGCGTCCTCGCCACGGTGCAGGTGTCGGGTGGTGACATGCCGACCTTCACCATCCGCGGCGTTGGCTTTGACGATTTGCGCCCCAACGGCAATCCTGCAACTTCGCTCAACATCGACGGCATCTACCAGGGGTCGGCCATCCTCGCGACCGGCCAATTTTTCGATATCGAGCGGGTGGAGATCCTGAAGGGGCCGCAGGGAACCCTCTATGGACAGAATTCGACCGCAGGTGCGATCAACATCCTGTCCCGCCGTCCGGGCGACAAGCTGAACGGCTATGTCAGCACCGAACTGGCGACCTTCGGCACGGCCCGCATGGAGGGCGCGGTCGGCGGCCCGATCTCGCCGATCGTCAGCGCCCGTATCGCCGCGCTATACACCAGGACGGACGGCTACATGACGGACATCGGCAATGCCAATGCCGTCGCGACCTTCAGGCCGCCTGCCGGCATCCCGCCGCTGCCCGTTACCGGCATGAACCGTGACGTCGCACGATCCGAAAGCATCGCCGGCCGCGCCATCATAGAGATCAACCCGTCCGACCGGACCGAAATATTCCTGAAGGTCAACGGTACGAAGCAGACCGGCGGGGCATTGCAGCCCAGCCGCAACGTCACCCAGAACGGCTTCGCCCCGAACGCGCGATATGAAGTCGATTCGGACGTGCCGACAAAGCTGAACGTTTCCGGCTATGGTATCACCGGCAGTCTGCAGCAGAGCGTCGGTGACGATTACACCTTCGTCCTGACAGGCGGATACAGCCATGTCTCGCACCTCGCGATCTACAATGGGGACGGGGTGCCTATCCGTTTGATCAATATCCTCTACGGCGACAAAGACGATCAGGAATATGCCGAGATTCGGTTCCAGAAGAACGACACGTCGCGGTTCAGCTGGATCGTGGGCGCGACGGCATTTCACGACGACGTTCGCATCGACCAGACCTTTACGATGCTCGACACGACGCGCGGCATCATCCAGGGCGATTACACGCAAAAGCGGACAAGCTTCGGCGTCTTCGGGGATGGAACCTGGGCGTTCGACTCCGGATTCAAGATCGGCGGCGGCCTCCGCTACACGCATGACAAGGTCGACTTCAATGGCCTGACGCAGGGCCTCGATCCCTATGGCGTATCGCTTCTCCCGGCCATCTTCCCGCTTTTGCCCTATAAGTTCGATCGTAACATCCGAAAGTCCCAGGTGTCCGGCCGTATCTACGGCAGCAAGAATTTCGGCCCTTCCTCGTCGATCTATGCGTCCATCAGGCGCGGGTATAAGGGCGGTGGCTTCGATGCCACCACGCCCAGCAACGACCTCGAATCCGCGCCGTTCGGTGCCGAGACGGTCTGGTCCTATGAGCTGGGCTTCAAGATCCTTCCCCGCCGTGCCTTCCTTCAGCTTGAAGGTGCGATCTTCTTCAACGACTACAAGGATATTCAGACGACGGCGGTCACGCAGATCACCACTGCCGCGGGCGTCCTGTCCGGCGGCACGCGTGTCAATGCGGGCGACGCCCAGAGCTGGGGCGCGGAACTGTCCGCGACCATCAGGCCGACCGACGATCTGAAGCTGGAAATCTCCGGCGCCTATCTCGGCAATGAGATCAAGAAGGTCATCTCGACCAATCCCGTCGAACGCCTGCGTCGTGCGGATGCGCGGCTTCCGTTCACACCGGGCGTTAGCCTGAACGGTGCTTTCGAATATACCATCCATGCCTCGGATACGATGGATGTCATCCTCGCGTCCGACGGTCAGTATCTGTCCAAATATTATTTCGACATCGACAACTTCGCCGTGACCAAGTCGCGCTTCATAGGCAATGCGCGCGTAGAACTACGGTATCAGAACAATATCTCCGCCACGGCCTGGGTCCGCAACCTGACCGACACATACTATCCGCTCTCCCGATTCAACTCCGCCACGACCAGCACCGACCTCCCGGCGGCCCCGCGCACCTATGGCATCACGCTTGGATACAAGTTCTGAACCCAGCGCAATGTGGGTGCGGTGAATCTGATTTCACGACCGATATCAAAGCCCATTCATCAAACACCACCTTCATCAGGAGATCTTATGGTTAAGCATAGAAACTTCCGCGCAATGGTTTCCGCTCTCGCTATGCTCGCAGGGCTGTTCACCGCCGGAGAAGCTTCCGCCGAGTTCGTGACGCAATCCGATCAGCGGCCGCCGTCGCCCGCGCGTCTGATCTTCCCCGATACGAAGGACGGACATCATATTTTCGCCGGCGACCTGCACCTGCACACCGTATTCTCGGACGGCTCGGCCTGGCCGACGCTTCGCCTCGCAGAAGCGGCGCATGACGGGCTTAAGTTCGTGTCCTTCACGGAACATGACATCATCACGCCAAAGATCCGCGACACCGGCACCAACAAGAACCGCAGCTATGAAATCGGCCGCGCGTTCATCTCTTCGGGCATGCTTGGCCTCGGCGGCATGAAACTCTCGCTCGGGTCGGAGATCACGCGCGCGATCGGGCATTTCAATTGTCACTTCCTCAAGGATGCAAATGCGCTGAACCCGGGGAAAGTCCATTACAGCACCTTCAAGCAGACGGGCGGGCAGCTCCGGGTCGACTGGAACCGGACCAGCGCGGACGAGAAAGATCTGGAAGCACGGTTCCGCGAAGCGAAGCGGCAGGGCGCCATCTGCCAGTGGAATCATCCGACCATCCCCTCCTCCTCCCCTGGTGAGGCAGTGGTGACGCCGTTCCTCGAACGGATGTTTTCAGAGGGTCTGCTGTCGGGGATTGAGGTTGCGCAAAGCGATTTCATCCACCCCAGCGCGATGGACGTGGCCCTGAAATATAACCTCTATATCGCGGCGACTACGGACGCTCATCTCGGGACCGCGTTGGAGCAGGAGGCGGCGGGGATGGATCACCGCGTCGCCACCCTGTTCCTGACGCAGGGAGAGGATGAAGCGGCCTTCAAGGATGCGCTGGAAAAGCGTCGTACGGTCGGCCTCTTCCGCGACACTTTCTTCGGCACGCGCGAGAATGTTCAAACGGTGATGAACGCGGTCCTGAAGATGTCGTTCACCAAATATTCGCCGTCAGAGTTTCTGATCGGAAACTCAGGCGAGATGGAGATCGCGAATGCTGGCCCGATCGACGTCGAGCTTGAGATCGTTCAGCCGGACTTTCGCCTGCTGAACTATCCGCGCTTCGTGAAGATACCGCATGGATCGAAAGTCACGCTGAAGGCGCTGCGCATCGACGGCCCGAACTTCAAAGGCCTGAAAGTCCGCGTGATCAATTCGCTTGTGACATCGCGTGACCAGCTGGAATTTTTCCTGGAGGCGCAGCCGTTCGATCTGAACGCCATCACCGGCAAGGGTACGCTGAGCAACATCCCCGACGATCTCGACGGCTGGATGTAAGACGGCTGAATGTTCGGCGGCCATGGGTCTTCGGATCCATGGCCGTTTGCATGTCATGCAAGCTCGCGCACCGCTTGCTGCCTCTTCTCATGCCGCGCAAACTCGCCGAGGGCATCCGCAAGAGACGGCAGGTGCGCCCCGCGCCCCGTCGCGAGCGGTACGCGGGAGGGGCGTGGCGCCATTTGGTTCAGGCGGGCGCCCGGCACGGCGCGGATCAGATGCCGGGGCAGGTTCAGGCTGTCCGCGACGGCTTCCGCGAACTCTGCCCATGATAGCTCCGTCTCATTGGTGAGGTGCCAGAGGCCCTGCTCACCGTCGATCAGGAGGTCGAGCGCGACCCTGACGAGATGCGGCACATAGGTCGGCGTGATCCGCTGGTCCGCCGCGGCCTCGAACGGCTGCCCCGCCGTCAGGGCGCGAGCGACCGCGACGGCAAAGTTGAACTCGTCATGGGGAGAGAAGAAGGCTGCGGTGCGAACGATGAGATGCGTCCCCGCCAGGGCGAGAAGTCCCTCCTCCATGCGCGCCTTGCTCTCGCCATAGACGTTGCGCGGGTCGGGCGCGTCGGTTTCGACATAGGCCCCTTCCGCCTTGCCCCCGAAGACGAGGTCGCTTGAGACATTGAGGGTGGCAAGCCCCCGCTCCTCCGCCATCCGCGCAAGGCGGACCGGGCCGTCGCTGTTCGCCGCAAAACAACGGGCGGCATGGCTTTCCGCCTCGTCGACCCGTACCCAGCCGGCGGCGTTCACCACTGCCCAGGGATCGTGCCGGTCCAGCGCAGCCCCGATGCTGGCCTCGCTGGTGATGTCGAGCGCGTGCCGCGCCGTCAGCACATGCGGTATGTTGCGGAGCGTACAGGCCCGCGCGAACGCTTGCCCCAGGGTTCCTGTCGCGCCCATGATCAGGAGGGGCCGACCCATGGGCGCACGCTCCCTGCAACTGTCCGCCCGGTGCTGCACGGCCGGGGCAGGACGGCGGACGGCGGGATATTCAAGCCGGATCGGCCGACGCCACCAGCCCGGCTGCGCTGCAAGCGGATGCCGTGCAGCGCCAGTGGCCAGAGCCGTGCCGAGCGCTGCGAGAGCGGTCGCGCGCGGCGTTCCGCTACTGACGTCGAATATGCCCGGCTCATAGATGCCGGGGGCGGTCAGCAGCGTGTTCCATCCGCTACTGCCGAGCAGCGACCAGAGCGTGATCGCTCGCACGTCCACGCCCTCATTGCGCAGATCCTCGGCGCAATCCCACGCCTCCGCCAGCCAGCGCAGCTGCTCCTCGCGCGTGCAGCCATTATGGACTTCGGTGACCGCGATCGGGGTCGCATAGCGGTCCCACGCCTCCTCTATCACGCCCCTCAGACCGGGCGGGGGCGGCTCCAGCACCCGGATCGCCTCGACATCGGCATAGCGCTGCCCGTCATTGCCGCCATGCGCATGGGCGGGATAGCGCTGCATGCGATGGTCGAGGAACCGCTCGCTGGTCAGATAATGGTTGATGCCGATGATGTCTGGCGGACAGGGATCGGCCGCAATGGCCTCCAGCCTGTGCTCCAGCCCGTGCGCGGCCATGCGCCGCCACAGCGGATGACCGCGCCGTACGCGCCCGAACAGCAGGTCCCATGTCGCCCAGCGCCGGATATTGTCAAACGGCGTTCAAAAGGGACCCCCGATCGGCGTCGAAGAGGGACCCCCTTTTCAGATAATATGATGCTGGTT
>JBKBXP010000091.1:0-7114 GCA_046314035.1 Pseudorhizobium sp.
CCGGAAGCCATCCAGAACCGATCGCAGGGTAAAGGGTCTGACGTCCTCGGGCTTGAGGGTCTCGGGGATCCGGATGTACATCCAGATGCCGATCGCAACGGCAATCACGGCCATGAAGAGGAAGATCAGATGCCAATCGCCGAAGAACAGGATGACCTGACCCGTGCCCGGCGCAATGACCGGAACGACCATGAAAACCATCATGATCAGCGACATGACTTCTGCCATGGCACGACCGCCGTAGATGTCGCGGACGATCGAGATGGTGATGACGCGCATGGCGGCGGAGCCGATGCCCTGGATGAAGCGAAGAGCAAGCAGCCCGGCAAAGGTGGGGACGGCGACAGCGGCCAAGGACGCCAGGACATAGACGGCAAGGCCGAAGAGCATGGGTTTGCGGCGGCCGAACCGGTCGGAAATCGGACCATAGGCAAGCTGCGCCAGCCCGAAGCCGAAGAGGTAGGCCGAGACCACGTATTGACGCTGGTTTTCGTCTGCGACGCCGAGAGCGGCACCGATCTGCTGAAGTCCCGGAAGCATGATGTCAATGGCAAGCGCATTGAGCGCCATCAGGGCCGCCATCAAGGCAATGAATTCGACCTTGCCCATCCCGCCAAGGCGGTCGGCAGTGGCTTTAGAATGTTCGGTCACGATAAAATTCCCAAAGAACGAAAAGGCGCCGGAACGCGGCGCCTTGCGAAAATGCTTAGGTGAAGACCGTTGAGTCAGGCCGCGCCGCGAACCGTGATGCCCTTTTCCGTCAGATGGCTCTGAAGCTCGCCGGACTGGAACATCTCGCGGATGATGTCACATCCGCCAATGAACTCGCCCTTGACGTAGAGCTGCGGAATGGTCGGCCAGTTCGAATAGTCCTTGATGCCCTGACGGATTTCCTGATCATCGAGAACATTGACACCCTTGTAGTCCAGACCGAGGTGATCCAGGATCTGCACCACTTGGCCCGAAAAGCCACACTGCGGAAACTGCGGCGTCCCCTTCATGAAAACCACCACGTCGTTGGTCTTCACCTCGTTGTCGATCAGTTCATTGATTCCGCTCATATCCATATCCTTTGAGATCCGGGTTCAAGGTCCAGATTGCTTAGTGCTTAGATAGCATGTGATCGTCGAATATCCAGCGTTGCCGAGACATGTGAGGATCAATTTCGCTGATGCATCTGCATCCACACGGCGAATGCAAAGGACTTGCCCTTACTCGGGGGGCGCAGAGGTCTGCAGCGCCAGGGCGTGCAGCACGCCCCCCATGTTGCCCTTCAGGGCCTCGTAGACCATCTGGTGCTGCTGCACCCGCGTCTTGCCGCGGAAAGCCTCTGCGACGACCTCTGCCGCGTAATGATCACCGTCGCCTGCCAGATCGCGGATGGTCACCCGGGCGCCCGGAATTCCGGACTTGATCATGTCTTCGATGTCGCCGGGGTTCATGGGCATGGTGTCTTCCTTCTGTCAAACGCATGGCTTTGGTGCTGTCGAGCTTGCCTCAAAGGCGTTACCTGGTCAAAGGGTCTGGCCTGATCGTCAAGGATGATCCACCGTCCGGTTCACGCCAGCGGTCCACCTTGACCGAGACGTCGCGCGGCATTGGCGGCCGCGCCAGCAAGAGCCAGGCGGCCCCAAAAAGCAAGATCACGTAACTGTAGAGCTCGAGTGTCTCTTCCAGCACCACCAGATGCAGTCCATCGGAAATCTGGCTCCCTCCGATCAAGAGGGCGACCAACGCGAGCGGCCATGATACGCGCGGGTGGATTGCGTTCAGGACCGTTCCGCGGGCACGCAGCTCCACGACAAGCGTTGCGATAAGAATGAGGACTACGCCGATGGTAATCAGGGTGCCGTGGGTATCGGAGCTCATGCAGAAGTGCACTATATCTCCCCGGCAAGCTGGCGTTTCACGGACAAAGCCTATGTAGCTGATCAAGGCCGTGACGAGTGCGGCGTAGCGGCTGACGCCGCCGCATCGAACGGTGGCAAGACCACCGACGATGACCGCCAACCCGAGAAGAATCGACTGAGCCATTTCATGCGCCGCATTTTCCGCGAAGGTCTCGGATCGCGAGATCCCCAATGCGCTGCATGACACCCAGATCAGAGCGGTGAGAGCAAGAGCGACCAGCAGGGCGTGCAGCCAGATACGCTTGTAATACCAACGCGGCCCATCGGAGGTGAGCCAAGCCAGCAGTAAATTCGACATGCTATTTCATCCTACAGAGCGCGAAATGTGGCGCACTAGGGGGTAAATGCTACGACATGAAGGCGGGGAACCAGCTTTCGCTCGCATTGACAAGATCAACGACGGCGATGCTGACGATGTCATCCACCACCAGCAGATCGCCCCCAACCGTACCGAGCCGGCGGAACGGCACGGCCGCGCTTTCGGCGCTGGCACGGAGGAAATCGGCAAGATCGGCCGGCACGGCGATGATGTAACGGGCTTGATCCTCACCAAACAGCAGCGCATGCGTCGGCCCGCGTTGGTCGCCGAGGCTGACCGACACGCCCTTGGTGGCCGCCATCGCCATTTCTGCCAGAGCCAGCACCAGCCCGCCGGACGAAATGTCGTGGCAAGCCGTAACATTACCGTTGCGGATGAGGCCGCGGACGAAATCGCCATGGCGGCGCTCGGCAGCGAGGTCGACGGAAGGTGGCGGACCTTCCGCCGAGCCCAGGACGTCGCGCAGATAGATCGATTGGCCGAGATGGCTTCCGTCGACGCCGATCATGATCAGCTCGTCGCCATCCTGCATGCCGCCGATGCGCGCCATCTTCGACCAGTCGGGGAGCAGTCCAACGCCGGCGATCGTCGGCGTCGGCAGGATCGCCAGGCCGTTGGTCTCGTTGTAGAGCGACACATTGCCGGACACGATAGGGAAATCGAGAGCCTTGCAGGCCTCGCCGATGCCCTGGATCGCGCCGACCAGCTGGCCCATGATTTCGGGCTTTTCAGGGTTTCCGAAGTTGAGGTTGTCGGTCGCCGCGAGCGGTTCGGCGCCGGTGGCGGTGATGTTGCGCCAGCATTCTGCGACCGCCTGCTTGCCCCCCTCGAAGGGGTCTGCTTCCACGTAACGCGGCGTCACGTCGGACGAAAAGGCCAGCGCCTTGCTGCGGTGTCCCTCGACACGCACCACGCCCGCATCGCCGCCGGGGCGTTGCAGGGAATTGCCCTGGATGATGGTGTCATACTGCTCCCAGACCCAGCGGCGGCTGGACTGGTTGGGCGATCCGACGAGGGTCAGCATAGCAGCGTTGTAGTCGTCCGGCTCCGCCACATCCGATGCGGCAAGCGGCGGGCGGGGGACGGTTGCTACCCAGGGACGGTCATATTCCGGAGCCTCGTCGCCGAGCTCCTTGATCGGCAGATTGGCGACTTCCTCGCCCTGATGCAGGACGCGAAAGCGCAGGTCGTCGGTGGTCTTGCCGACGATGGCGAAGTCGAGGCCCCATTTGACGAAAATGGCTTTGGCCACATCTTCCTTCGAGGGCTCCAGCACCATGAGCATGCGCTCCTGGCTTTCCGACAGCATCATTTCATAGGCGGTCATCCGCTCCTCGCGGACGGGGACCTTGTCGAGATCAAGTTCGATGCCGAGGTCGCCTTTGGCGCCCATTTCGACCGCCGAGCAGGTGAGGCCGGCCGCACCCATGTCCTGGATCGCGATCACCGCGCCGGTCTTCATCAGCTCCAAGCAGGCTTCGAGCAGGCATTTTTCCGTGAAGGGGTCGCCGACCTGAACCGTCGGGCGCTTTTCCTCGATGGATTCGTCGAATTCGGCAGAGGCCATGGTCGCGCCGCCGACGCCGTCACGACCGGTCTTCGCTCCGAGATAGACCACCGGCAGTCCGACGCCCTTTGCCTCCGACAGGAAGATCCCGTCGGATTTGGCCAGGCCCGCTGCAAATGCGTTGACGAGGATGTTGCCGTTGTAGCGTTCGTCGAATTCTACTTCGCCACCGACCGTCGGCACACCGAAGGAGTTGCCGTAACCGCCCACACCGGCCACCACACCGGAGACCAGGTGCCTGGTCTTGGGATGATCCGGTGATCCGAAGCGCAAGGCGTTCATTGCTGCGATCGGACGCGCGCCCATGGTGAAGACGTCGCGCAGGATGCCGCCAACGCCGGTCGCGGCACCCTGATAGGGTTCGATGTAGGAGGGGTGGTTGTGGCTTTCCATCTTGAAGACCACGACATCGCCATCGTCGATGTCGACCACGCCGGCGTTTTCGCCCGGGCCCTGGATGACCCGCGGGCCCGTGGTCGGCAACGTCCGCAGCCAGCGTTTGGAAGACTTGTACGAGCAATGCTCGTTCCACATGGCCGAGAAGATGCCCAGCTCCGTAAAGCTCGGTTCGCGCCCGATCAGGTCTAGGATACGCTGGTATTCATCAGGCTTCAGGCCGTGGCTCGCGATGAGTTCGGGTGTGATCGCGACGCTGTTTGGAATGTTCATGATCTGCTCTGGCTGAGGACGGCGTTTTCCAGTCTCTTAGCCTAAGCATGCAAATGGCGCGACAGGAAAATTCCCGATGCAAACGGATCCGCTGACTGACCGGTTCTGGCACTAGAACGTGTAGCCTACCATCACGCCAGCGCGCGAGAGGCCGTTGTTGGGACTGTCGTAGAGTTGAGCTTAAGAGGGATGCTTGATGTGGGCGTCTCCGCCATCGTTGACGTCGAGATTCAATCGCGAAGGAGCACGGACTATTACAGCGTCTCAACGTGCGGTTTCACAACATCGCTGCCCCAGGTATCAGCAGCCGGACCCGCCTGACGACCATTTCAGGACATCGCGGCGGATCCGCTCGCCGGACGCACCGGCCATCATCGGACCGAAGGCATCCACCTTGGCGGGGCTGCCCTCGGCCTGGACGACGAGGGCCGGGCGGGATTCGGGGCTATTGCGCGGAACGGCGAGAATGCGCGGACGGCCGGAGAAGGAGTTGAGTTCCGGTGCGAGCCGATAGGCCGCAAACATCGGGTCGCCCGACTTGAACCAGCAGGCGTTCGCGCTCAGGGCCACGCGCTCCATCGTCGGGAGCGCCGCCCCGTTGGGGGCAGGAGCGGAAACCGGGGCGGATTGGCATGCGGACAACAGGGCTGCCGCTGCGGCAAGCCCTACGGGGCCGCGGCTGATGCGAGTAAACGCCATGTGATGGTTCCTGGGCTGTTCGCCGCACGTCGGCGTCGCTTGCGGGTTGAGGTTAGGCGGCGATGACGTCGAGGGCCGAGGCAAAGAGAGCACGACCGTCGGTGCCGCCATGGGCAGCTTCGATGAGGTTCTCCGGATGCGGCATCATGCCGAGGACATTGCCTCTCGCATTGATGACGCCCGCAATATCACTCAGCGAACCGTTGGGGTTCGTGCCGCCGGCATAGCGGAAGACGATCTGACGATTGTCTTCCATCGTTGCCAGCGTCGCGTCGTCGACGAAGTAGTTGCCGTCATGGTGCGCCACCGGGCAGCGGATGATCTGGCCCTCGCCATAGGCGCGGGTGAAATCCGTATCGGCATTGACCACTTCGAGCAGCACTTCCTTGCAGACGAAGCGCAGCGAGGTATTGCGCATCAGGGCGCCCGGCAGCAGTCCGGCTTCCACCAGGATCTGGAAGCCGTTGCAGACACCCAATACCCTGACGCCCTGTTCGGCCTTTTCGCGAATGGCCTGCATCACCGGCATCCGCGCAGCGATGGCGCCGCAGCGGAGATAGTCGCCGTAGGAGAAGCCGCCAGGAATGACGATCAGATCGACATCGGGAATCTCGGTCTCCGTCTGCCAGACGGTGATCGGGGCGTGGCCGGAGATCTTGGTCAGGGCATCGACCATGTCGCGGTCGCGATTGAGGCCTGGAAGCTGGACAACGGCAGATTTCATGGGTGTGGCTCAAACCTTGATTGGGCGTCCTGGAGCTCCCGCAGCTCCAGTCGATTTTCTATGCGGTCCTGACGCTGATCGACACGGTCCAGCCGACTGTAGATTTGGTGAACGTCCATCTGCATTGCGGCAAGGGTGCCGCGAACACTGCTCAGCTCGGTTCTGGTGCCGATAGTCTCGAACTTCAGAGACGAGATGTCGTTCTGCATTTTCTTCAGCAGTTCATACATCAGCTCGTTCGTCACTTCGGCCATCACCGGCTCCGCAACAGTCAGTCGATGGCGACAGTATAGTTCTCGATCACCGTATTCGCCAGCAGCTTCTCGCACATCGCCTTGATGTCCGATTCGGCCTTGGCCTTGTCGGCGCCGTCCACTTCGATGTCGAAGACCTTGCCCTGACGGACATGGCCGACGCCGTCGAAACCGAGGCTGGACAGCGCGCCTTCGATCGCCTTCCCCTGCGGATCGAGAACGCCGTTCTTCAACGTCACCGTTACCCGTGCCTTGATCACTTCAGTCCCCTTGTCTTACTTCACCAGTACCGGGCCGGTGCCGCGGAGTGGTTCGTTCTCATTGATGATGCCAAGCCTGCGGGCCACTTCCGAATAGGCTTCGACCAAACCGCCCAGATCGCGCCGGAAACGGTCCTTGTCCATCTTTTCCTTGGTCTCGATGTCCCAGAGACGGCAGCTGTCGGGGGAAATCTCGTCGGCGAGGATGATGCGCATCATGTCGCCTTCGTAGAGGCGGCCGCACTCGATCTTGAAGTCGACGAGCTGGATGCCGACGCCGAGGAAGAGGCCCGACAGGAAATCGTTGACGCGGATGGCGAGCGCCATGATGTCGTCGAGCTCTGCCGGATTGGCCCAGCCGAAGGCGGTGATGTGCTCTTCGGAGACCATCGGATCGTTCAGCTGGTCCGACTTGTAATAGAACTCGATGATCGACCGGGGAAGGACCGTGCCTTCCTCGATGCCGAGCCGCGTCGACAGGGAGCCGGCGGCGACATTGCGCACGACGATCTCCAGCGGAATCATCTCGACTTCCTTGATCAACTGCTCGCGCATGTTGAGGCGGCGGATGAAGTGGGTCGGGATGCCGATCTTGTTGAGGTGCGTGAACACGTATTCGGAGATACGGTTGTTCAACACCCCCTTGCCGTCGATGACATCATGCTTCTTCTTGTTGAAGGCTGTCGCATCGTCCTTGAAGAACTGGATCAGC
>JBKBXP010000091.1:7124-11622 GCA_046314035.1 Pseudorhizobium sp.
GGGCTCGGGGCCTTCATACAGGATCTTGGCCTTGCCTTCGTAGATACGGCGGCGACGGTTCATATCAAATGTCTCGTTGTTGGCGCCATGGAGCGCAGTGGAATATCAGTTGAGCGGTCCCATAAAGGAAATGAACGGATTTCACAATGACAACGGTCCCTGGTCACAGAGGGATGGCGAGAACAGAATCATACCGGTCGACTATACAGGATGTGGCGGCCATAGCGTCATGTCGCTTTTGTCGAGTGATGCCGCTGATGCCGGCATCGAATGCCGCAACCGCCTCAGTCATCATCCCGCCCGTTTTGTCCCGCACGCAGGTCTGACAAATCGCATTGCACATCGAGGGGCATTTTGCTTTATGATCGGCAATTATCGATATCGGGAGATGTGACATGAGCAACATGGGTGATCGCGAGCGCGCGTTCGAAAACAGGTTCGCGCTCGACGAGGAGCAGAAGTTCAAGGCTCTCGTTCGCCGCAACAAGGCACTCGGCCGTTGGGTGGCCGGCCTGATCGGTCGCGAAGCGGAAGCCTACGCCACGGAAGTGGTTGAGGCCGATTTCGAAGAGGCGGGCGACGAGGATGTCTTCCGCAAGCTGCGCCGCGATCTCGATGCCGCCGGCGTCGCGGTGTCCGACGAGGAAATCCGCCAGAAGATGTTTGCGTTCCTGCAGGATGCGGTTGCCGAACTGGCAAGGTAACATCCCGGCATGACGGTGCTCAAAGCCCGCGTCCTGGACGCGGGTTTTTTTGTGCGCGATCCCGCAGCGTCTAAACCTGCAGGCGCGACAGGAACTGCGCAAAGACCATCGTGCCCTCCGGCCACGGACCGAACCCTGCCTCCGCATTGAGGTGGCCGGATTCACCGGCATCCAACAGCGTTGATCCCCAGGCATTGGCCATCTCTTCGGCATGCTCGTAGGAGCCGAAGGGATCGTTGCGACTGGCGACGGTCAAGGTCGGGAAGGGCAGGGGCGCGCGAGGATAGGGTCCGAAGCTCATCAGGTGGCGCGGCCGGATCGCCGGATTATCGAGCTCGGGTGGAGCCACGAAGAAGGCGCCTGCCACCGGCTTCCGGAAATGCGGAATGGCGTGCAAGACCGACGGAATGCCAAGCGAATGGGCCACGAAGACGACGGGACGGGTGGAGGCATTGACCTCTTCGGTCACTCTTGCCACCCAGTCCTCACGCAGGGGCTTGGACCATTCCGCCTGCTCGACACGGCGCGCAGAGGAAAGCTTGGCCTCCCATCGGCTCTGCCAATGTTCGGGGCCCGAGTTGGTGTAACCGGGAATGATGAGGATTTCGGCGTCGGATATTTTCATGATGGCCGGATTTGGAAAACCCCGCCGCCGATGTCAAGGAAAGACGAGACAGTTACGCCAATAATTGGTAATATAGTCTGTGGCGCCGCCCCGAGCATAGCTTGTGAGCCAAATGCCGTAGCCGTCGTCCGCACCTGCCGAACTTCGCTCTGCTTTTGCCCAGGCGGCCAAAGCCGCCGCTGCGTCCCCTCGACATCAGGACCTCCTGCATGAGGCGCCGCAGTCAGTCGATGAGGAGAATGCCATGGCTGGATTTCATGTCATCGCCGGCGCCGAGAACCACCTCGTCCGCCCGGTCGTCCGCAAGATAGACGTAAGCGACGTCATCGACGCGTTGAGGCTTGGGATCGCCGATTTCAACCGAAGACCGTCGCACTACGCATTCCTGTGTCTGATCTATCCGGTCGCCGGCATTTTCCTGGCCGTCTGGAGCGCTGGCGCAAATCTGCTGCCGCTGCTCTTTCCGCTGATGTCGGGTTTCGCATTGCTGGGGCCGCTGGCGGCCCTCGGCCTCTACGAAATCAGCCGCCGCGAGGAGCGGGGCGAGCGCCCTTCGTGGCGAGACGCCCTGAAGGTCTTCCGATCGCCGGCGCTGCCGTCCATCCTCGCCGTCGGCCTCCTGCTGCTGGCGCTTTTCACGGCATGGCTTTTGGTGGCGCAAGCGATCTACACATCCCACTTCGGGGAAGCGGCGCCGGCGTCGCTCTCGGCCTTCGTGTCCGACGTCCTGACGACGCAGGAGGGGCGGCAGATGATGCTCTGGGGAAATCTGGCTGGGTTCGTCTTTGCGGTGATCGTGCTGGCGACGTCGGTCGTCGCGTTCCCCCTGCTGCTCGACCGTGACGTGGGAGCCGGCGCTGCCGTGGATGCCAGCATCCGGGCGACGCTGGCCAATCCGCTGCCGGTTGCCCTGTGGGGACTGATCGTTGCGGCGCTGCTGGCGATCGGCACGATCCCGATCTTCGCGGGCCTCGTGGTCGTGATGCCGATCCTCGGCCATTCGACCTGGCATCTCTACCGCAAGCTGGTTGCTCCAGAGATCCGGTAGCAGGCAGGGTGAGGCGCCGCCGCAGTCATGGCGGCGCCGGTGTGCTTGGGACCCGCTCAGCCGAAAACGCGGTTGAAGATCGTGTCGACGTGCTTGGTATGGTAGGCAAGGTCGAACTTCTCGCGGAGCTCTTCCTCCGGCAGCGCTGCCCGAACCTCTTCGTCGGCCAGCAACTCTTCGAGGAAGTCCTTGCCCTCTTCCCAGACCTTCATCGCATTGCGTTGCACGAGACGGTAGCTGTCCTCCCGCGACAGTCCGGCCTGCGTCAGCGCCAGCAGCACGCGCTGGCTGTGAACAAGCCCGCGGAACTTGTTCATATTCTTCATCATCGTGTCCGGATAGACCAGCAGCTTGTCGATGACCGTGGTCAGCCGTGCCAAAGCGAAATCGAGCGTCACGGTGGCGTCCGGGCCGATCATACGCTCGACGGAGGAGTGCGAGATATCCCGCTCGTGCCAGAGCGCGACGTTCTCCATGGCCGGCAGCGCGTAGGAGCGCACCATGCGGGCGAGGCCCGTCAGGTTTTCGGTGAGCACCGGGTTGCGCTTGTGCGGCATGGCCGACGAACCCTTCTGGCCCGGCGAAAAATATTCCTCCGCCTCCAGCACTTCGGTGCGCTGCAGGTGGCGGATCTCGATGGAGAGGCGCTCGACCGAGGAGGCGATGACGGCCAGCGTCGAGAAGAACATCGCGTGGCGGTCGCGCGGGATCACCTGCGTCGACACCGGCTCGGCCTTCAGGCCCATGGCCGCCGCGACATGTTCCTCGACCCGCGGGTCGATGTTGGCGAACGTGCCGACGGCACCGGAGATGGCGCAGGTGGCGACCTCTTCGCGCGCCGTCATCAGACGGGTCTTGTTGCGGTCGAATTCCGCATAGGCGAGAGCGAGCTTGATGCCGAAGGTGGTCGGCTCCGCGTGGATGCCATGGCTGCGGCCGATGGTGACGGTGTCCTTGTGCTCGTAGGCGCGGCGCTTCAGGGCTTCCAGGAGCTTGTCCATGCCGGCCAGCAGCAGGTCGGTGGCGCGCACGAGCTGAACGTTGAAGCAGGTGTCGAGGACGTCGGAAGACGTCATGCCCTGGTGGATGAAGCGACTGTCCGGGCCGACGAACTCGGCAAGATGGGTCAGGAAGGCAATCACGTCATGCTTGGTGACGGCCTCGATCTCGTCGATGCGGTCGACGTCGAACGTCGCCGAACCGCCCTTTTCCCAGATCGTCTCGGCGGCTGACTTCGGGATAACGCCGATCGCGGCCAGCGCGTCGCAGGCATGCGCCTCGATCTCGAACCAGATGCGATACTTGGTTTCCGGCGACCAGATTGAAACCATCTCGGGCCGCGAATAACGGGGGATCATGGGCTTAGGCCTTCCATCGATACAAGGAGTTGGGGCGGCTTTATCAAGAAGCGGCGAAAAGCTCAATGTAGTGTCGCATTTGGCTATCCGGCTGCGGCACGTAGCGCGTCGATACGCTGCCGATAGCTATCCACGCCACTGCCCTGGAAGACCGCGGAGCCGGCGACGAAGACATTGGCGCCGGCAGCCGTCGCCGCGCCGATCGTCTCGGTGGTGATACCGCCGTCCACCTCGAGCTCGATCGGGCGTCCGCCGATCATGGCCTTCGCGGCCGCGATCTTGTCGATCATCGTCGGAATGAACTTCTGCCCGCCGAAGCCCGGGTTGACGCTCATGATCAGGATCAGGTCGATATCGTCGAGGACGTTTTCGATCAGCGACAGCGGGGTTGCAGGATTGAGCGTGACGCCGACCTTCTTGCCGAGGCTGCGGATGGTCTGCAGCGAGCGATGCAGGTGTGGTCCCGATTCGGCGTGAACCGTGATCCCGTCGCAGCCGGCCTTGGCGAAGGCCTCCAGATACGGATCGGCCGGCGTGATCATCAGGTGGCAGTCGAAGAAGGCTGCCGTGTGCGGGCGCAGTGCCTTGATCACGTCCGGACCGTAGGAAATGTTGGGAACGAAGTGCCCGTCCATGACGTCGAGGTGGATCCAGTCGGCACCCGCTTCGGTCACGTCGCGGACTTCCTGTCCGAGCTTGGCAAAGTCGGCGGCGAGAATGGAGGGTGCGATACGGATGGGCAGCGTCATGACATGGGATCTCC
>JBKBXP010000092.1:0-11554 GCA_046314035.1 Pseudorhizobium sp.
ACCTCGAAGGCCGTCCGCAGCACCGCATAGAAGCCGGCATAGGCCTCGATGCAGCCGCGCGCGCCGCAGCGGCACAGCGCACCCCCGGGGATATGCAGCATGTGCCCGAAGTTCGGCGCCGAGATCTCCGGCTCGTTGCCCGGCCTTGCCTTGGCGATGCCCAGCCCGATGCTGTGGCCGAGCGACACGGCGGCAAGGGTGGCCGTCGCCTCCGGCTGCCGCTGCTGCAAGGCCTGGGCGACCAGCAGCGTCTCGTTGTTGAGGATCGCCCTGGCGCGCCACCCCTGCCCCAGCACGATCCGGACATCGACGGGCTCCGAGCCCAACATCGGAGACCAGACGAGCTTCGGTTCGGTCGGGCTGACCAGCCCCTTGCTGCTGAAGGAGACGAGCAGCACCTGGTCCTTGCCGATGCCGGCCCGGGCGACCACGCGCTCCAGCCCAGCCGATATCCGCGCCATGAAGGCCGCCGCCCCGTCCTCGCGCCGCTCCTCGGAAAACCGGTCGAGCAGCGTGCCGGCGTAATCCACCAGCGAATACTGGATGGCATCGGACGAGACGATCACGATGATCAGGAATCCGCAGTCGCGCCGCTGGCTGAACAGCACGCGCGGCCGCCCGCGGCCGGTCGCCGCCTGCTGCTCGCTCTTGCCTATCACGGCATGGCGCTCGAGGTCTGCGGTGATCGCTGAAACGGTTGCCGACGACAGGCGCGTCGCCTCCGACAGCTGCGTGTGCGACAGCGGGCCGTGGCGCCGCAGCGCCGAGAGGACGAGCGAGCTGTTTTGCTGCCGGACCAGCTCCGTGCTCGACTTGGCCAGCATTGTTCGCCCGTTCCTCCCGTGGATCTTTCCTTCATAGTCCAGCTGCAAAGGATGCTCAAACAGCCTGATTGACTCTGTTAAAAATCTCTGACATTTAATTTCTCGACTGTCGAGAAAAAAGCCTCCGGGCTTGACCGACAGCATATCTGGCGGGGGGGAGAGCACGGAGGCTTTGGCCATCCGCCGTCAATCGGGAGGACACCATGAAGTCTATCATCAAGCTGATGGCTGGCGCAGCCGTCATCGTATCCATGCAGACCGCTGCCCTGGCGCAGGAACTCGTCGTCGGCGTTTCCTGGTCAAACTTCCAGGAAGAGCGCTGGAAGACGGACGAGGCCGCCATCAAGACGGCGCTCGAAGCCGCCGGCGCAAAATACATTTCCGCCGACGCCCAGTCGTCGGCTGCCAAGCAGCTGACCGACGTCGAATCGCTGATTTCGCAAGGCGCCAACGCGCTGATCGTTCTCGCCCAGGACAGCGATGCCATCGGCCCGGCCATCGAAAAGGCCACGGCTGAAGGCATTCCCGTCGTCGGTTACGACCGCCTGATCGAGAACCCCGAAGCCTTCTACATCACCTTCGACAACAAGGAAGTCGGCCGCATGCAGGCCGCCGAAGTGCTGAAGGTCGCCCCGGAAGGCAACTACGTCTTCATCAAGGGCTCCTCGTCCGATCCGAACGCGGACTTCCTGTTTTCCGGCCAGATCGAAGTCCTGAAGGAAGCCATGGACTCCGGCAAGATCAAGAACGTCGGCGAAGCCTATACCGACGGCTGGAAGCCCGAAAATGCCCAGCGCAACATGGAGCAGTTCCTGACGGCCAACAACAACGACGTGGCTGCCGTGGTCGCTTCCAATGACGGCACCGCCGGTGGCGCGATCGCCGCCCTCGACGCCCAGGGCCTTGCCGGTTCCGTACCGGTCTCCGGCCAGGATGCCGACAAGGCGGCGCTGAACCGCGTTGCCCGCGGCACGCAGACGGTCTCCGTCTGGAAGGACAGCCGCGAACTCGGCAAGACTGCTGCCGAAATCGCCCTCGCCCTTGCCGGCGGCACCAGCATGGACGAAATCCCGAACATGCAGACCTTCAGCGGCGGTCCCAAGGGCGCCGAGATGAAGTCCGTCTTCCTGGCCCCGCTGCCCATCACCAAGGACAACCTTGACGTGGTCATCGATGCCGGCTGGATCAGCAAGGACGAAGCCTGCCAGGGTGCCGCAGCCGGCTCGGTCGCAGCCTGCAACTAGTACGGCACTGACAGCCCGAGATCCCGACGCTGCGCCGCATGGCGGTTGCAGCGTCGGGTTCGACGATGAAGAGGCAGGGTCGCATGCGCTGCGGCTTTCTGCCTGATCCGGCGCGCTGGTCACTGCACGGTGACCGACCCACAGGCGCGTCCAAGAGTTAGGAACGGCGGGAATGGCCGATACGATACAGACCACGACGACCACCACCCCGCGGCAGGCGGACAGCAATCCGGTGAAGCGCTTCTTCCGCGCCACCGAAGTCGATACGCGCCTTCTCGGCATGATCGGCGCCCTGCTGATCATCTGGGTCGGCTTCAACATCCTGACCAACGGGCTGTTCCTGACGCCCCGCAACCTCTGGAACCTGACCGTCCAGACATCCTCCGTGGCCGTCATGGCAACGGGCATGGTGCTGGTCATCGTCACCCGCAACATCGATCTGTCGGTGGGCTCGATCCTCGGCTTCACCGGCATGCTGATGGGCGTCATGCAGGCGCAGATCCTGCCCGAGCTGCTCGGCTTCGGCCATCCGGCGATCTGGGCGCTGGCGCTTGCCGGCGGCCTCGTCGTCGGCGCCATGGTCGGCGCGCTGCACGGGGTCGTCATCGCCTTCCTCGGCGTGCCCTCCTTCATCGTGACGCTTGGCGGCCTGCTCATCTGGCGCGGCGCCACCTGGTTCGTGACCAGCGGCCAGACGGTCGCGCCCATGGATGCGACCTTCCGCCTGATGGGCGGCGGCACGGTGGGCTCGATCGGCGCCACCTGGAGCTGGGTCGTCGGCCTCGTCGCCTGCCTCGCCATCGTCGGCGCCATCATCAACGCGCGCCGCCAGCGCAAGCGTTTCGCCTTTCCCCGCAAGCCGATCTGGGCGGAATATGTCATCGGCGGCATCGGCTGCGCCGCGGTGCTCGGCTTCGTGCTGGTCGCCAACAGCTACTACTGGCCGGTCGCCATCGCCCGCCGCTACGCCGAGGCCAACAACATCGCCTGGCCCGACGGCGGCCTGCAGATCGCCCACGGCATCGCCATTCCGGTGCTGATCGCCATCGGTGCCGGCATCATCATGACCTTCATCGCCACCCGGTTGCGCTTCGGCCGCTATGTCTTCGCCATCGGCGGCAACCCGGAGGCTGCCGAGCTTGCCGGCATCAAGACCCGCTGGGTGACGGTGCGCATCTTCGCGCTGATGGGCATGCTCTGCGCCATCGCCGCGGCGATCTCCACCGCCCGCCTCAACGCCGCCACCAATGCGCAGGGCGAGCTCGACGAGCTCTACACCATCGCCGCCGCCGTGATCGGCGGCACGTCGCTTGCCGGCGGCGTCGGCACCATTGCCGGGGCCATGCTCGGTGCGCTCGTCATGCAGTCGCTGCAGTCGGGCATGGTGCTGCTGGGCATCGACACGCCGCTGCAGCGCATCGTCGTCGGGGCGGTTCTCGTGTTGGCCGTATGGCTCGACACGGTCTACCGCGCCCGCGCCAAGTAAAAGGAGTTTTCATCGTGACGGACCAAAACACTCCGCTCGTGGAAATGAAGAATATTTCCATCTCCTTCGGCGGCATCCACGCGGTCGAGAACGCCAGCATCGACCTCTTCCCCGGAGAAGTCGTGGCGCTGCTGGGCCACAACGGCGCCGGCAAGTCGACGCTGATCAAGATCCTCTCAGGCGCCTACCGCCGCGACGCCGGAGACATCCTGATCAACGGCGAACCGGCCGACATCCGCAACCCGCGCGACGCCAAGGGCCATGGCATCGAGACGATCTACCAGACGCTCGCCGTCGCCGACAACGTCGACGCCGCCGCCAATCTCTACCTCGGCCGCGAGCTGCAGACCCCCTGGGGCACGCTCGACGACGTCGCCATGGAGGCCAATGCCCGCAAGGTCATGGGCCGGCTGAACCCCAACTTCAAGCGCTTCAAGGAGCCGGTGAAGGCGCTGTCGGGCGGCCAGCGGCAATCGGTGGCGATCGCTCGCGCCATCCTCTTCGACGCCCGCATCCTGATCATGGACGAGCCGACCGCAGCACTCGGCCCCCAGGAGACGGCGCAGGTCGGCGACCTCATCAAGCAGCTGAAGCTCGACGGCATCGGCATCTTCCTGATCAGCCACGACATCCACGACGTCTTCGACCTCGCCGACCGCGTCTTCGTGATGAAGAACGGCCAGGTCGTCGGCCACGCCAGGACCAGCGACGTGACGAAGGACGAGGTGCTGGGCATGATCATCCTCGGCAAATGCCCGCCCGGCGCGATACCCGGCCCCGGCGCCATGCTGCCGGCCTGAGCAGGACCACGACGACGACGAAAAAGGGCCCTTCTGGGCCCTTTTTGCTGAGATCACACCTGCGTCAGGTTCACCATACGATCGGACTGCCGTCATAGGCAAAGAAGCCGCCGGTCTGATCCGGCTGCAGCCGGTCGAGCACCTCGAGCAGCATCTGCGCCGACTGTGCCGGCGAAAGCCGCTCGTGCCCCGCGCCATAGGCCTCCGACAGCGCGGTCGCCACGGTTCCCGGATGCAGCGCCGCGATCACCGCCTGCGGCCGCGTGCGCGCCGCCTCGACGGCGACCGTCCGGACGATCTGGTTGAGCGCCGCCTTGGCGGCCCGGTAGGAGATCCAGCCACCCAGCCGGTTGTCACCGATCGACCCGACCCGGGCCGAGAGCGTCGCGAAGACCGCCCTCTCGCTGCGGTTGAGAAGCGGCAGGAAATGCTTGAGGAGGAGCGCCGGCCCGATGGCATTGACGGCAAACTGCCGCGCCATGGCGGCAGGATCGAGCGTCCGGATCGTCTTCTCCGGCCCGACACCCTCGATCGTCAGCGCGCCGGTCGCGTCGAAGACGAGGTCGAACGACCCGCCCTCCCCCAGCGCCGCCGCCACCGCCTGAACCGATGCCTCGTCGGTGAGATCGAACTCCGGCGTCGCCGTCCGCGACAGCGTCTCGACCGACCCGCAGCCCGGATCGCCGCGCAGCTGCGCCGCCAGCGCCCCGCCGATGCCGCCGCTCGCGCCGATCACCAGCGCCCGATATCCCTGCCTCAAAGACTGCATCGCGATCCTCCCACCCATTGTTGCAAGGATCTACGCCGCAGCCGCCACCCCAGTTCAGCCACCCCCCACAACTTTCCGCCAACCGCACCGTGATTGCCATTGAAGCGGCCTTCATCCTGAGGTAAGTACCTGCCATCGGAGCGGCGAATGAGCCTTCGCCCATCGGTTAGCACCCGTAGCTCAGTTGGATAGAGTGTTGGATTCCGATTCCAAAGGTCGCAGGTTCGAATCCTGCCGGGTGCGCCATTTTTCTTGATCTGCATCGGCACATGAGCGCGGACGAGATGAACCGCACCGAATGCTTTGGGGACAACCACAGCTCCACATATTGTTAGGATTGACAAGAATAGGTTGCTACACGGATCGTGCTTCATCACGAGTCGTTGGAGAAGCTATATGGCATCGCATCCCTATATCTCGGGAAGTGGCAACATCACTCAGATGATCGGCTTTCTTCGTAAGAACTTCCCTGCGACAGTGACGTCGGAGACGGTAAAAAAGTACCAGATCGCTCCGAATAACGAATCTTATGTTATCAACGCGCTGCAGCACATCAAGGTCATCGACGAAGAAGGCAAGCGGACAGTTGCCGGCCACGACGTCTTCGTACTGCCTGACGGGGAGTTCGAAGACGGATTGAAAGGCCTCGTAAAGGAGGCCTACGGCGAATTGTTCGAAATGTATGGAGAGGAGGCCTGGTCGCTGCCAAAGCAGAAGCTCGTGGGCTACTTTCGGACAGCCGACAAGACCAGCGAAGCGATTGGCAACCGTCAGGCTTCCGTGTTCCAAGCCTTTGCCGTGCTAGCCGGCTTCGAGCAGGCGCAGACAAAACAGGCCAACGGAGCAAAGGCGAAGCCAGCATCGAACGGGGCCAAGCAAGTCAAGTCGAAACCGGCTAAAGTAAAGGAACCGTCCCCTCAGATCGAAGTGCCATTGCCGACGCGCGAGGCGTCATCCAGGAAAGACATGGCACTGACCGTCCGGATCGAGATAAACCTTCCGGCCGAAGGCTCGCAGGAGACGTACGACAACATCTTCCGCAGCATCAGGGCAAACCTTCTGAATGATTGATAACTTCAGGCGTTTTGAGGACATTGCACGGAAATCGGTGAACTTTGGTGCAGATGAACCGCAGTCCGAGGGCAAGGCCTTACACCCTTTCGACGAACGCAACATTCACCCGTCGATCGGTAAGGTTGCGCAAGCGCTTTTCGATGACGGTCACTACTCGCAGGCAACGTTCGAGGTATTCAAGTTCGTCGACCGGGAAGTGAAGGTCATCTCGGGCGTCGACGACAGCGGGTACAGCTTGATGATGAAGGCGTTCGGCGACAAAAACACCAAGATCAAGCTGACCGAGATGACGACGCAGAGCGAGATCGATGAACAAGCCGGGTACCGAAACATATTTGCCGGCGCGATGTCTGCAATCCGAAATCCGCGAGGGCACGAGATAAATGCGGATCCGATTGACCGATGCCTCGATCATCTGAGCTTCGCGTCGGTGCTCCTACGGCGCTTGGAGGAGCGGGTTTCTCCCTGAAAAATGCCCGCACATATCGTAGCCATTCACTCCCTGTGCGGTGACCACGATTCGTTGGCAGCGTGCTCAGCCGTCACGGCATCGTCTTTTCGTGACTATCACGTTAGCTGTTGGACGACCTCGCACTCATCCGAGCGGGTGCTCACCCACGACCGCACCGCCTCCTACCCCCTCACCCCCCGCTGCAGCAGCGCCACGCCCACGCGCACCGCCAGACCCAGCGCCAGGCCGAGGATGACGTCGTCGGCGACGACGCCGAGGCCGCCGGGGATGGCTTCGAGCGTGGAGACGGGCCAGGGCTTCAGGCGGTCGAGGGCAAGGAACAGGGCCGCGATGCCGCCGGCGCCGAGCCGGCCGACGCGGCCGGCGACGGCCAGGCAGGCGAGATAGCCTGCCACCTCGTCGATGACGATCCGGCGATCGTCCGACATCTCGAACTGCACCTCCCAGGCGTTGGCCGACCAGATGCCGAAGACGGACGCGGCGACGGCAGCCATGGCCAGCAACGCAGGCCTCGACAGTCCCAGGCAGGCAACGATCAGCCAGACCGTGGCAACGCTGAGACCCGCCCGCAACGGATCGACGAGCCCCGTGCCGAACCATGTGGCGGCAAGGACGACGGGGTCTGCGAGGAGCGCGGCGTCCGGAAGCGCCAGAAGGTTAGGGACGAGATTCACGACAGCGACCAAAGAGGAAGAACATGCACGCCGATATGGTGTCTGCGCCCGTCGTTTCAAACACCGCCCGCGTTGAAATCACACACCGGCGGAGACTTCGTGCAGCCGGGGATGGCGCCCGCCACGCCCGTCCGGCGCCACAGTGATGGTAAGCCTGCGTTCTCCTCCTCGGGCTTGTTCGCCATGGCCGGCGGCGCAGGGAAGACCGAGGACCCTGTGGCGGATCCCCGTTGACCAGCCGCATCTCTAAAACTACCCTGTGCCCGTCTGAAACAGGTTAGGCGCGGGACGGTTGGCCCCGCCCCCACGGTGTGGGTCCTTCCGTTGTGAGTGGCAGCGGCCCATGACTATCGCGGCGTCTGCATGGTGCGGGCGCCCATAGGAAGGGTATGGATATGAAACCCCGGATTTCCGTCGTGACGCTCGGTGTTGCCGATCTCGAGCGGTCGCTTGCCTTCTACCGTGACGGCCTCGGCCTGCCGACCGACGGCATCGTCGGCCGTGAGTTCGAGCACGGCGCCGTCGCCTTCTTCGATCTCGCGGGCGGGCTGAAGCTCGCGCTCTGGGCCGAGGACGACATCGCCCACGACAGCGGCCTGGCAAGGAGCCCGCACGGACCGACGGGCTTCACGCTGGGCCACAACGTCATGCAGAGGCACGAGGTCGATGCGGTACTGGAGGCCGCGCGGCGCGCCGGTGCGCGGATCGTCAAGCCCTCGCAGGACACCTTCTATGGCGGCTACGCCGGATATTTCCAGGATTTCGACGGGCATCTCTGGGAAGTGGTCTGGAACCCGCAGCTGCTGCCGACGGACGACTGAACCGCACCCGCAGGGACGCCGGGCCGGCCTGCTTCGAAGGCGGAGCGGCCGGCGCCGCGGGAGAACCGGGCAAGTCCAACACAAGCTAGCAGGGCTACAGGAGGTCTGGCGCACCTGCGTCCGAACACCGTCCACCTGCTCCTGGGATCGCCATGCTCATCAACACCGCGCTTGCCTCAGACCCCGCCTCCCCGCTGATCGGCGTGCTCGACCAGGCCCGCACCGGGACCCTGCCGCTGGTCGATCTCTTCCGGATCACCGAGAGCTTCAACTCCAGCGGACAGCACGCCCAGGCGGCGCAATTCTTCAAGACCTGGATCGCCTACAACGACACGAGCCCGCTCCTCCACATCGCCTACTTCAACTACGGCGTCACCCTGGGGCAGATGGGCGATACGGCAGGGGCGGTGCAGGCCTTGCGCGCCTGCATCAAGGCAGACCCCCGGTTTGGCGCCGGCTACATCAACCTCGGCCGAGCCCTGGAAGACAGCGGCCTGCCGGGTCAGGCGATCCAGCAATGGCGCGCTTTCCTCGAGACGACGTCGGAGATTACCCCAGAAAGGATCGGCCATCGGCTGATGAGCCTCCAGCATATCGGCCGCGTTCTGGAAGGCGCGGGTGTCCTGGAAGAAGCCGAGGCGGCATTGTGGCAGGCCATAGAGCTTCAGCCGGACCGGACGGAGGCAGGCCAGCACTGGACGGCGGTGCGCCAGCGGCAATGCAAATGGCCGGTTCTCGCCCCCTCGGAGCATGTGACCTACCGCCAGTTGCTCGATTCCATGTCGCCGCTGACGCTCGCCTTCCACGCCGACGATCCGATGTTCCAGCTGGCCAAGGCCTATCGCTTCAGCAAGACGCAGGCCGGACGACCGGATCTGAGCGCCTTTCCGCGCAAGCAGCCGAAGAAGAAGGTGGGAACGGGAGAACGCCTGCGCGTCGGCTATGTCTCCTCAGATTTCCGCGAACACGCCGTCGGCTTTGCGCTGAGCGAGGCCTTCGAACTGCACGACAAGACGAGTGTCGAGATCTTCGCCTATTACTCCGGCGCGATCCGTCCGGACGACCAAACGCAGGGCCGCATCCGCGCCGCCGTCGACTGCTGGCGCGACATCACGGCGCTGACCGACGTCGATGCCGCCAAGCAGATTTCCGCCGATGAGATCGACATCCTGATCGACCTCAACGGCTACACCAAGAATGCCCGCACGAAGATCTTCGTCTACCGCCCGGCACCGGTGATCGTGAACTTCTGCGGCTTTCCCGGATCGATGGGGAGCGCCGCGCACCAGTATATCATTGCCGACGGTCACATCATCCCGCCAGAGCAGGAGATCTATTTCACCGAGAAGGTGCTGCGGCTCTCCTGCTATCTCGCCATCGACCGCACCCGGCAGTTGCCCGCGCCACCGAGCCGCGCCGAGAGCGGCCTCCCGGAAGATGCCTTCGTCTACGCCTGCTTCAACGGCATGCAGAAGATCAACGCCGATTGCTTCGACCGCTGGATGCAGATCCTTTCGGCCACCCCGGGCAGCGTCCTCTGGCTTCGCAGCGGCGATGCCATTGCCCAGGATCGCCTGCGCACGCTGGCGGCGCAAAG
This sequence comes from Pseudorhizobium sp., assembly GCA_046314035.1. Classification (GTDB taxonomy): domain Bacteria; phylum Pseudomonadota; class Alphaproteobacteria; order Rhizobiales; family Rhizobiaceae; genus Neorhizobium. Next base: position 9,762 of record JBKBXP010000092.1, read on the forward strand.
CGGCGTCGATGCGGACCGGCTGATCTTTGCAACCCCGGTCGCCGACCACTCCGGACACATCGCCCGGATGGCGCTGGCCGATCTCTTTCTCGACACCTCGCCCTACGGCGCCCATGCCACGGCAACCGATGCGCTTTCCGCCGGCCTGCCGGTGCTGACCATCTCGGGCGCCGGCTTTGCGCCACGCGTCTGCACCAGCATCGTGGCTGCGGCCGGCATTCCGCAGCTCATCTGCACCACGCCCGATGAATACGTACAGCGGGCGATCGCCTTCGAGCGGGACCGCGAGAGCCTCGCCGCGGTCCGCGCGTCGCTGGAGAACCAGCGCACCACCAGCGTACTGCAGGACACACCGGCCTTCGTCCGCCGGCTGGAGGAGCTCTTCTGGCAGATGCAGGGCGAGCGCGAGCGCGGCGAGACGCCCCTGCCCGACATGACCAATCTCGACGTGTATTACGAGATCGGCGCCGAGCTTCTGCAGCAGCATGTCGAGTTCGAGGACGAAGAGGCCTATCGGCAGCGCTACATCGACGCGCTGGCCAGGCTGCATGATTACTCGCCGCTTCCCTACGACAAGCGCCTGTGGCGGGACCCGGCAGCCTGACGCGGCAATGCTGCGTCACGCCGTCCTGCGATGTTGCTCCTGCTCGCCGAGGTATCCGGGGATTGCAGACTGCGGCATCGGCCTGGAGAACAGATAACCCTGGTAGCCGGTGCAGCCGCTGGTGGCGAGGAACTGCAACTGCGAATGCGTCTCCACGCCCTCAACGATGCACTGCAACCCGAGGCTCTGGCACATCGTCGCGATGGCCCGCACGATGTCGCGGGCGGCCGCTTCGTTCTCGAGATCGAGGATGAAGGAACGGTCCACCTTGATCCGGTCGATCGGCAGCCGCCGCATGTAGCTGAGGCTGGAATACCCGGTCCCGAAATCGTCGAGCGCCACCGCCGCCCCTCGCGACCGCAGCAGGCTCAACGCATCCACCGCGCGCGAAAAATCCTGCATGATCGCCGATTCTGTGATCTCGAACATCAGGCGCTGCGGCGGAAAGCAGGCCGCGTCGATCTCCGCCAGGATAGCCTTCATCGTGTCGTCGCTGCAGACGTCGAAGGCCGAAAGGTTGAAGGACAGGCACATGTCCGCGGGCCATGACGATGCGGCGCGAAGGGCACTGCGGAACAGCGGCACCGTGATCTTGCCGATCAGGCCCGCCTGTTCGGCGACGCGAATGAAGACATCCGGCCTGACGTTGCCGAGAACTGGGTCGTGCCAGCGTGCCAGCGCCTCGAAGCCGAGGGGGATGCCGTTGCGATCGACGATCGGCTGGTACTCCAGATGGAAGGCCTGCTCCACCACCACGCTGCGAAGGCGCTGCGCCACCGCCGCCGCCTTCCTGATCTCCGCTTCGTGCACCTCGGAGAAGACGGTCACGCTTCCCCGGTCGTGCTGCTTGGAATAGCATAGCGCGAAATCCGCCTTCTCGAAGAGCTCGCGCCCCGTGTCTGCAAGTCCCGAGAAGCAGGCAATGCCGCAGGTTGCAGAAATCGTCACGCTGCCTTCCGCGAAGACGAAGGACTGTGCGAGTGCCGCCAGCGCGCCGCGGCAGATCTCCTGCAGCTCTTGCGCGCCGGCCGGCGGCAGGATCAGCGCGAATTCATCGCCGCCGAGGCGCGCCACCAGCGTGTCCGGCGGCAGGCCGTCCGACAGCCGCAGGGCAACCTCCTGCAGAAGCTGGTCTCCGACGACATGTCCGAAGACATCGTTGACCGGCTTGAATCCGTCGAGATCGAGG
>JBKBXP010000093.1:0-11551 GCA_046314035.1 Pseudorhizobium sp.
GCCACCATGTTGAGGGCAATGGGCTTGACCGCCGGGCCGCAGTAGCCGCCATGGCTGCCCTTGCCGCCGATCGAAGGGTTGGGTGAGAAGCTGTCGAGATCCACCGAGACGATCGATGAGATGGTGTTGATGAGCGAGACCGCATCGGTGCCGCCGCGCTTGGCCGCGCGGGCCGGATAGCGGACGTCGGTGATGTTGGGGGTCAGCTTGGTGATCACCGGCATGCGGGTATACTGCTTGCACCAGCGCACCACCATCTCGATGTATTCCGGCACCTGACCGACGGCGGACCCCATGCCGCGCTCCGACATGCCGTGCGGACAGCCGAAGTTAAGCTCGATGCCGTCCACTTCGGTCTCCTCGACCAGCGGCAGGATCGCCTTCCAGGCTTCCTCCTCGCAGGGCACCATGATGGAGGCGACGATGGCGCGGTCGGGCCAGTTCTTCTTGACCTCCTTCATCTCGCGCAGGTTCACGTAGAGATCGCGGTCGGTGATCAGCTCGATGTTGTTCAAGCCGAGCAGCCGGCGGTCGGCGCCCCAGATGGCACCGTAGCGCGGGCCGTTGACGTTGACGACCGGCGGGCCTTCCTCGCCGAGCGTCTTCCAGACGACGCCGCCCCAGCCAGCCCGGAAGGCGCGCTCGACGTTGTAGGCCTTGTCGGTCGGCGGTGCGGAGGCCAGCCAAAAGGGGTTGGGCGACTTGATGCCGACGAAGTCGTTGCGGATATCAGCCATGTCCGTTCTCCCTCAGGCGACGGCGGCGGCGGGGGAAACCCCGGCGACCAGCAGCGTGTTGATGCTTTCGGCGGCGTCGCGACCCTGCGCGACGGCCGTGACGGTCAGGTCCTCGCCGATGCCGACGCAGTCGCCGCCGGCCCAGACGCCGGCCATGGAGGTGCGGCCCGCCGCATCGGTGACGATCCTGCCGGCCTCGATGCGCAGAGTGCCGAGACCACTGGCGGCAAAGGTCTGGCCGATCGCCTTCATCACCTGATCGGCGGCGATGACGCCGGTTTCGCCGGTGCCGGTGAGCCTGCCGTCGACCATTGCCGTGTATTCCAGCTCGATGCCGGCAACCGTGCCGTCCTTGCCGACGATGCGCCTGGGTGCCAGCCAGTGGCGGATGATGACGCCTTTGGCGGCGGCCAGATCCTGCTCGTAGCCCGACGCGTTCATGTTCTCCTTGCCGCGGCGGTAGCAGATGGTCACCTCCTCGGCGCCGAGCAGCTTTGCCTGGATGGCGGCATCGATGGCGGTCATGCCGCCACCGAGAACCACGACCCGACGACCGACCGGAACCGTTGCCTTGTCGACAGCCTGGCGCAGGGCGGCAATAAACTCGACGGCGTCGTCGACGCCCGCCAGTTCCTCGCCCTCGATGCCGAGGTTGTTGACGCCCGATAGGCCGATGCCGAGGAAGACGGCATCGAATTCGCCCGTCAGGTCCGGCAGCGTGAAGTTGCGGCCCAGCATCTGGCCGGTGCGGATCTCGATGCCGCCGATCGCGGTGACATAATCGACCTCGCGCTGCGCGAAGTCGTCGGTCGCCTTGTAGGTGGCGATGCCGTATTCGTTGAGACCGCCCGGTTTTTCGCGGGCGTCGAAGATCACCACGTCGTGGCCGTGCATCGCAAGCCGGTGGGCGCAGGCAAGGCCAGCGGGGCCGGCGCCGATGACGGCGATGCGGCGGCCGGTGGAGGCAGGCCGCGTGTAGAACTGCCGTCCGGCCTCCATGGCGATGTCTGTGGCATAGCGCTGCAGATTGCCGATCTCGACAGGCCGGTCTTCGGCGGTGTTGCGCACGCAGGCCTGCTCGCAGAGCGTTTCGGTGGGACAGACGCGGGCGCACATGCCGCCGAGGATGTTCTGGTCGAAGATGGTCTTGGCCGAACCGATCGGATTGCCCGTCGATATCTGCCGGATGAACAGCGGAATATCGATGGCGGTGGGACAGGCCGTCATGCAGGGCGCATCGTAGCAGAAGTAGCAGCGGTCGGCGGCCACCAGCGCCTCGTGCTTGTCGAGGCGCGGATGAAGATCGGAAAAATTGGATGCGTAGTGCTCCGGAGACAGGCGTCCAGCCCGAATCCCGCTTCCCAGTCGTTCCATCTGAGTTCCCTCTTTTATGGCTTTATGGACAACTATTGCAGGCAGGCTAGCACAAGCCAAAAATTTATCAAACGGTAAAACTTTGGCGTCGGTAGAGTGCTTTTGGACGCAATGAGCCTTGTGCTGCAGGCCGGCCCCGTGGGCTTGCGTCGCCGTCGGCAAGGGAGAAGAAGCGCGCACCATGCTGAGGGGAGGGTGTCGGCAATGCATCGCCGGTCAGGCGCCGCCGATACGAAAACGCCAGCCGCCACCTCCATGGGTGCCGGCCGGCGTTTCGTTTCCATCCTGGTGTTGCCTGGGGCCGATGCTGCCGTTCAGGCGGCCGTGATGGGGTCGCCGTGCTGCAGCTGGTCTTCGATGTAGATTTCCAGCAGACGGCGGCTGGCGGGACCGACGGTGCCGTCGCCGATCTTTTGGCCATCGAGGCTGACCACCGGCATGACGAAGCTCGAGGCCGAAGTGATGAAGGCTTCCGCAGCCGACAGGGTCTCGTTCACCGTAAAGGACCGTTCCTCTGCCTTCAGTCCGGCCCGCTGTGCAAGGTCGAGAATGGAGCCGCGGGTGATGCCGTGCAGCAGCGCGTTCGACAGGTCGCGGGTGACGAGAGTGCCGTCCGTGGTGACGATGTGGAAGTTGGCCGAACTCGCTTCGGTGATGTAGCCGTCTTCGACGAAGAGAACGTCGTCGAAGCCCTTGCGGGCCGCCTCCGTCTTCATCAGCGACGAGTAGAGGAGCTGCACCGTCTTGATCTGGCGGTGCTCCCAGCGGCCTTCCGGCACGGTCTGGAGGGAGAGGCCCGTCTTCCACTTCGGATTGTCCAGGACCCTCTTGGCCTGGGTGAACATCACCAGTGTCGGTGCAAGGTCCTGCGGGTAGACGAAGTCGCGGTCCTGTGCGCCGCGGGAGATCTGCAGGTAGATCAGGCCTTCCTGGATGGCGTTGCGCCGCGCGATCTCCTTGTGCAGCGCCAGCAATTCGTCGTCACTGACCGGCATGGGAATGCCCAACGCATCGAGCGACCGGCGCAGCCGGGCGGCATGACCGGGATAGGCGATGAGCTTGCCGTCGATCACGGCGGTCACCTCGTAGATCGCATCGGCAAACAGGAAGCCCCGGTCGAAGACCGAGACCTTGGCATCCGCTTCCGCAAGCCATTCGCCGTTCAGATAGACGGTCCGATCCACCATGTGTGCATGTCCTTGTTATCGCTGTGCATGGCGCTGTTTTTGCACTGCGCTCGGACTGAAGCAAGAGCAGGAGGCGAAGTTGCAACTTCGACCAGCGGAGCGCGCGGCGGGCAAGGCGCGCGAGAGATTCTGGCTAACGCATTGGTTTTCCAACGACTGTCTCTGTCCATGGCGCCTTTCGAGCGCCGGTGTGGAATTCGCAAAACGAATAATTCAATACGTTTTATAATACGAGATTATATTGCGGTGCAGCGTCGGGCGTGAAATCATTCCCCGAATAACAAGCCGGAAAACCGGCACTTCCAGTGGAGAACGGAACATGAAGACCCTGTTGAAATCCGGTATTGCCGGACTATCGCTTTGTATTGCTGTCTCAGGCGCCTATGCCGAAGGCACCATCAAGACTGCTCTGGACGGAACCTTTGCACCCCACGCCATGCCGACCCTTTCCGGTGGTGTCGAAGGATTTAACGTCGACCTCGTCAACCTGATCGGCGAGCGGCTCGGCAAGGAAGTCGATCTGACCTCGGCGCAGTTTTCCGGCCTGATCCCCGCGCTGCAGGCCAAGACCTATGACTTCCTCGCCGCACCCGTCACCGTGAATGCCGAACGGGCAGCCAACCTGCTGTTCACCGAAGGCTTCATGGACACCAACTTCGCCTTCGTCGTGCCGGCCGATGCGCCGGAATACACGTCGCTCGAAGACCTCAAGGGCAAGACCATCTCGGTCAACCAGGGCTCCGCCTACGACAGTTACCTGCGCGAGCGTGAGGCGGAATACGGCTGGACCGTCGAAAGCTACGGCACCAACACGGATGCGGTTGCTGCCGTCGCGGCAGGCCGTGCCGACGCCAACCTTGCTGGTGCGACCGTGGCAGCCTGGGCTGCCAAGCAGAACCCACAGATCAAGCTGTCCTACGAGATCGAGACCGGGCTCGTCTGGGGCCTCGCCTTCCGCAAGGACGACGTGGAAGGCCGCAATCTGATCGACAAGGCGCTCGAATGCCTGAAGATCGACGGCTCCATGGCCATGCTCTCGGAGAAGTGGTTCGGCGTCGTACCGGCTGCCGGCACGACCATCGTGACGCCGTCCAAAGGCTATGGCGTTCCCGGAATGGAAGGGTACGTCGAAGACGACCACGAGCCATCCTGCGAACTGAACTGAGCAGGGGTGCCGGCGGCAGGGGGTAACTCCTCTGCTACCGGCGTCTGCAGGAGTACCTCATGAAAAACCGGCCCATGCTGGAGATCGTTTCGCTGCAGAAGCGCTTCGGCGACAATCTCATCCTGCGCGACATCAACCTCAAGGTCGCCCGCGGCGAACTCGTCTTCATCATCGGGCCCTCGGGATCCGGGAAGAGCACCCTGCTGCGATGCTGCAACCGCCTGGAGGAGCCGTCCGAGGGCGACATCATCCTCGACGGCCGCAACATCATGAGCGGCACCAGCCGCGACCTCGACCAGATGCGCCTCAAGGTCGGCATGGTCTTCCAGGGCTTCCACCTCTATCCGCACATGAGCGTCCTGAAGAACGTGACGCTGGCGCAGCGCAAGGCGCTCGGTCGATCGGCCGGCGAGGCGAATGCCCGGGCCATGGACATGCTCGACAGGGTCGGGCTTTCCGAGAAGGCGAACGCCATGCCGTCGGAACTCTCCGGCGGGCAGCAGCAGCGGGTGGCGATCGCCCGCTCGCTGGCCCTCGATCCGCTCGTGATGCTGTTCGACGAACCGACCTCGGCGCTTGATCCGGAGCTGGTCGGCTCGGTGCTGGCGGTGATGAAGGACCTGAAGTCCAAGGACATGACCATGCTGGTCGTCAGCCATGAGATGGAGTTTGCGCGCGAAACCGCCGACCGCGTCGTCTTCATGGACGGTGGCCTCATCGTGGAGGAGGGCGCCCCCGAGGAGATCTTCGGCGCCCCGAAGGCCGACCGGACGCGTGCCTTCCTGTCGCGCGTGAGACGGTGACCGGCGGTGCAGAATTTCCTACAGACCTTCTTCAACACCACCGTCATGGCCCAGTATCTGCCCGATATCCTGGCGGGCATGGTGGTGGCCATCTGGGTCGGACTGGCGGTGGTCATCGCGGGGATCGCCGGCGGCCTCGCGCTTGCCTGCCTGCGCACCTATCGGGTCCGAGGCCTCAACTTCTTCATCATCTGCTTTGCCGATATTTTTCGCGCGCTGCCGCCGCTGGTGCTGATCCTGCTCCTCTACTTCGGCTTGCCGGGGGCGGGGATCCGGCTGTCCGGCCCCATGGTGCTGTTCATCGTGCTGGCGCTGACGCTGGCCGCCTTCGCCGAAGAGATCTTCTGGGCCGGCTTCTCCTCGATCGAGAAGGGACAGTGGGAGGCCGGGATCTCCACGGGGCTCGGCTTCAGCCGGACGCTGATCTATGTGGCACTGCCGCAGGCGGTGCGTCTTGCCATGCCGCCGCTCGTCAACCGGGTTCTGGCCATCACCAAGATGACGGCGCTCGGCTCGGTCATCGGCGTCTCGGAAATCCTGTCGGCGGCAACCACCGCGCAGAGCTTCTCGGGCAGCGCCACGCCGCTGTCGATGGCGGCGATCGCCTATCTCATTCTCTTCCTGCCCCTGGTGTTCGCGGCCCGCATGGTCGAACGCCGGCAGGAAATGCGGCGGGGGCGGTAGTCATGCAAAGCATCGTCGACCAGTTCTTCAACCTGACGATCATGGCGAAAACCCTGCCGCTGATGCTGGCGGGGCTGTGGATGACCGCCAAACTCTGTGCCGCCGTCATCCTGCTGGGGCTTGTCGGCGGACTGCTGGTGGCGCTCGCCAACATCAGTCCGCGGGCGTGGCTCCGGATCCCGTCGATCGTCTTCACCGACATCTTCCGGGCGCTGCCGCCGCTGGTGCTGTTGATCTTCATCTATTCCGGCCTGCCGTTCGCCGGCCTCGACATCTCGCCCTTCGCCGCCGTGGCGCTCGCCTTCCTGCTCAACAATTCGTCCTATTACGCCGAAGTCTACCGTGCAGGCATCCTCTCCGTCGGCAAGGGTCAGTGGGAGGCCGCACGATCCACGGGGCTGACGAAGGCGCAGACGCTGACCTCGGTGGTGCTGCCCCAGGCCGTCCGCAACGTCCTGCCGGACCTCCTGTCGAATACGGTCGAGGTGGTGAAGCTGACGTCGCTCGCCTCCGTCGTCTCGCTTTCGGAGATCCTCTACAACGCCAACATGGCGCGCTCGATCACCTACAACGCCTCGCCGCTGGTTCTGGCGGCACTCATCTATCTCGTCATCCTCTGGCCCGTGGTGCGGCTCGTCAGCCGCTTCCAGCGCAAGCTTTCGGCATGACGGGGGACAACAGAAGGACAGTTCCATGACGCGAATGATCATTGCCGGGGCGCAGCTTGGCGCCATCCAGAGAGCGGAGAGCCGCGAGACCGTGGTGGCGCGGATGATCGACCTGATGAACATGGCAGCCGACAAGGGCGCCACCCTCATCGTCTATCCCGAACTGGCGCTCACCACCTTCTTCCCGCGCTGGTACATGCCAGACTGGGACGAGGTCGACACCTGGTTCGAGCGTGAAATGCCCAACGGCGCGACCATGCCGCTCTTCGAGCGGGCCCGCGAACTGGGCATGGCGATGACGTTCGGATACGCGGAACTGACCCCGGAAGGCCGCCGCTTCAACACCTCGATCCTCACCAACCGCAAGGCTGAGATCGTCGGCAAATACCGCAAGGTGCATCTGCCGGGGCATGACGAATACGATACGGAGCGGGCGTTCCAGCACCTGGAAAAACGCTACTTCGAGCCGGGCGACCTCGGCTTCAACGTCTGGCGCAACGAGGGCGCGATCATGGGGATGGCGATCTGCAACGACCGTCGCTGGCCGGAGACCTACCGCTGCCTCGGCCTGCAGGGCGTCGAGCTCGTCACCATCGGCTACAACACGCCGGCCGTGAACAGCCAGATGAACGCCGAGGGCCTGGAGAAGCGGCTGTTTCACTCCGACCTCTCGCTGCAGTCGGGCGCCTACCAGAACGCCACCTATGTGGTCGGCGTCGCCAAGGCGGGGCTGGAGGACGGCCATCCGCTGATCGGCGGCTCGATCATCGTCGATCCGGACGGCTTCGTGCTGGCGCGCGCGCAGACGGAGGAGGACGAGCTGATCTGGGCCGATTGCGACTTCGAGAAATGCGCCTTCGGCAAGACGACGATCTTCGACTTTGCGCGGCACCGTCGCGTCGAGCACTATGGTCGCATAACATCGCAGACCGGCGCCGTGGTCGAGGTCTGAGAGACAGGGGAAGCATGATGCAGTTCGAGACAGTCATCCACGACGGCACCGTCGTCACGCCTTCGGAAACCTTCAAAGCGGACATCGGCATCAATGGCGGCGTGATCGCCGCCGTGGCCGAGCGCATCGCGGGCGGCGAGCGGCGCATCGATGCGGGCGGAAAGCTGGTGATGCCGGGCGGTATCGAAGGACACTGCCATATCGCGCAGGAAAGCTCCTCGGGCGTCATGACGGCGGACGACTATTATTCCGGCTCGGTCTCGGCAGCCTTCGGCGGCAACTCGACCTTCATCCCGTTTGCCGCCCAGCATCGCGGGCAGTCGATCGCCGATGTCATCGCCACCTACGATGGCCGCGCGGCGCCGAACTCGGTGCTGGACTATTCCTACCACCTGATCATCTCCGACCCGTCGCCGGCCGTGCTGGCCGAACTGCCCGGCGTCTTTGCGCGCGGCACTACCTCCTTCAAGGTGTTCATGACCTACGACCTCATGAACATCGGCGATGCCGGCATGCTCGACATCCTGACGATCGCCAAGACGCATGGCGCGCTGACCATGGTGCATGCGGAAAACAACGAGATGGTCAAATGGATGAACCGGCGGTTTGCCGCTGCCGGGCTGACCGAGCCGAAGTATCACGCGCTCAGCCGTCCGGAGCTTGCCGAGGAGGAGGCGATCCATCGCGCCGTCTCGCTTGCCAAGCTCGTGGATGCGGCACTCTTCATCGTGCATGTCTCGACGCGCGGCGGCGCCGAGATCGTGCGCCGGGAGAAGCTTGCCGGAACCAAGCTCTTTGCCGAGACCTGCCCGCAATACCTCGCCCTGACCCGCGAGGATCTCGACCGGCCTGGCATGGAGGGCGCGAAATACATCTGCTCGCCGCCGCTTCGCGATCACGCGACGCAGGAGGGGCTTTGGCAGCATATCCGCGCCGGCACCTTCGAAAGCGTCTCGTCGGATCACGCGCCCTACCGCGCCGATGCCACCGGCAAGTTCATGAACGGGGCGGATGCCCCCTATCCGAAGATCGCCAACGGCATGCCGGGGATCGCCATGCGGCTTCCCTATATGTTTTCCGAAGGCGTGGGGAAGGGCAGGATCACGCTCGGCGACTTCGTGCGTCTCTCCAGCACCAACGCTGCCCGCGTCTTCGGCCTCGACCGCAAGGGAGCCATCGTGCCGGGCTTCGATGCCGATATCGCGATCTGGAATCCGGACGAAAGACGCACCGTCACACTCGAGGCGCAGCACGACAACATGGACTACAGCCCCTTCGAGGGCATGGAGATCACCGGGTGGCCGGAGCTCGTCATGAACCACGGCCACACCGTGGTGGAGAAGGGTGAACTGAAGGCCGGCCGGGGCGAGGGCCGTTTCATCGCCCGCAAGCCCGTCGATACCGGCGCCATGCCCGGCCACCGCGCCGTCGAGTTCGAGGTTGCGGCGTCCTACGGCAAGGAGATCGCGCCATGAGCAGTTTCGCATCGGGTCCCATTCTCGTCATCAATCCCAACAGTTCGGAAAGTGTCACCGAGGGCCTGCGCCAGGCGCTGTCCGGCTTCTCCTTTGCCGGCGGGCCGGCGATCGAATGCGTGACGATCAAGCATGGACCTCCCGGCGTCGTCACCCAACGGCATGTGGACGAGGCGGCGCTCCACACGGCGGCGGTGATCGAGGCACGGCCGGATGCGGCGGCCTATGTGCTCGCCTGCTATTCCCAGCCCGGCCTCGATCTTGCCCGCTCCATCACCCGCCGGCCGGTCTATGGCATCCAGGACGCCGGCGTTCTCTCTGCTCTGGCGCTGGCCGACCTCTTCGGCGTGATTGCGGTGGCGGAAGGCTCCATTCCCCGGCACCTGCGCAATCTGCGGCGTCTGGGCGTCGATCAGCGGCTCGCCGGCGAGGTGGCGCTCGAAGGCTCCGTCAGCGTGGCCGAAAGCGGCCACGGCGAGGAAAGCTACGGACTGCTGCTGCGGGCGGCTGAAAAGCTGAAGACGCTCGGGGCAGGCGCAATCGTGCTGGGATGTGCCGGCATGTCCGGGCACCGCCGGCGGCTCGAGGACGAGACGGGTGTCGCCATCATCGATCCGACGCAGGCAGCGGTTGCCATGGCCTTCGGCAATCTGGTGACCGGTTCGGCATGAGTGGTTCACCTCCCAAGCCGGAGATTTCCCTGCGCTTGCTGGAGATCTTCGACGCGATGATGCGCTCCGGCACGACCGTGGAAGCAGCCGAACAGCTCGGCATCTCGCAGCCTGCCGTCTCCAACGGCATTCGCCAGCTGGAAGCCCAGACCGGCGTGACGCTCTTCGAGCGGCTGCACCGGCGCCTGCAGCCGACGGAAGAGGCGGTGGCGCTGCACGAGGACATCAAGCCGGTGTTCGGACTGCTGCGGGGCTTTGCCTCGCGGGCGCAGGACATGCGCCAGGGCATTTCCGGTCGGCTGCGGGTGATCTCGACCCCGCCGCTCGGCCACACGGTCGCGCCGCTGGCCATGCGGCGGTTTCTCAAGGACCGCAAGGGCGTGTCGGTCGCCTACGACGTGCGCCGCCTCGAGCATGTGGTGGAGGCGGTGCAGAGCGGCAACGCCGACATCGGCCTGGCGCTCGGGCTCGACCGTCATCTTGCCGTCAACATCGAAGTGCTGGCCCGGACCCATATGGTCGCCGTCCTGCCGAAGACGGAAAAGCCCGTTGAGAGCACGGTGAGCGCCCAGGTGCTTGCCCAGGGTGACTTCATCGGGCTCGAGATCGAATCGCGGCTGGGACAGATGGTGCGTACCGCCTTCGAGCGCGATGGCGCGCCGTACAATCCGCGGGTCGAAGTGCGCTACTGCGCCACGGCTGCGGTTCTGGTGACCGCCGGCATCGGCACCGCCGTCATCGATCCCTATACGGCCGCCTTCAACCGGTCGATCGGGATTGTCGAGAGGTCCTTTCTGCCGCCGATCGAGGTGCCGGCGGTGCTGATCACCCGCAAGGGGGTGCCGCGCTCGCGCCTGCAGCATGCCTTCATTTCCGAGATGCGCAGGGCGCTGTCGGATTTCCAGGCTTCGGGCCTGCAGACCGGCTCTGAGGGGAGTTTGCGCGATGAAGGATGATATCGGTCACACCCATTTCGACTTTGCCCAGTTGAACGAGCGGGAGCGCTACAAGCTGCTGATCGGCACCGTCGTGCCGCGACCCATCGCTCTCGTCACGACGGTGAGCCGGGCCGGGCAGGCGAACGCCGGTCCGTTCAGCTTCTTCAACGTGCTGACGCATGATCCGGCCATGGTGGCGATCGGGGTGGAGAACCAGGCGGACAGGAGCTTCAAGGATACCGCCCGCAACATCCGCGAGACCGGCGATTTCACCGTCCACATCATCGACACGGGGCTGGTGAACCAGATGGAGATCTGCGCCATCAAGTTCGGTCCGGAGGTCGACGAGCTGCAGAAGGCGGGGCTGGCGACCGTGCCGGGCCAGATGGTGCAGAGCCCTCGCATTCTGGCGGCGCCTGCCGCACTCGAATGCCGGCTTCATACGACGCTCGAGGTCGGGCCGGCGCGGGAGATCATCATCGGCGAGGTTCTGGGCGTCTTCATCCGCCGCGATGCCGTCAACACCGATAACCTGCATGTCGACCAGACCCTGATGGATGCCGTTGGAAGGCTCGGCGGCTTCCGCTATACGCGGACGCAGGATCAGTTCGAGGTCCGGACCCCGACGGTCGAGGAATTCCGCAAGGGGCAAGAGGCGACCAAGAACTGAGATTTCAACACCCTGCCGGCGCGCTTCGGCGTCCATGTGGAGGCGGCAGGGTCTTCACGCACAACATCTGAGAGGAACAAGAAGAATGACATTCAGCGTCACATCCAAGGGCGTCTACGCCATCGCCACGACCCCCTTCCTGCCGGACGGGTCGATCGACAGGGCGTCGCTCGACCGGCTGACGGACTTCTATCAGGACAGCGGCTGTTCGGGCATCACCATCCTCG
>JBKBXP010000094.1:0-11444 GCA_046314035.1 Pseudorhizobium sp.
CTCCAATGCCCGGCACGTGATCCGTCTCATGCCGATCGTCCTGCCCCACCGCCAGGCGCTGATCGCGGGTTCGCTGGAGATCACGCCCTCGCCCGAGGAAAGAAACAACTTCGACGATTTCTTCGGGCAGCCGACCACCTCGGTGATGCTGCGGGCGCCGCATCGGCGCCTCGACATTCGCATGAAGGCGCGCGTCAGCGTCGAGGACCGCCCGGTCACCGGCACCTCCACCCTGCTGAAACGGCTACCGCAGGAGCTGGCGGCGCTCTGGTCGCTCGACGCCGCCTCCCCCCATCATCTCGCCGGCCCGAGCCCGCGCGCGCCCGACACTCCGGAGATTGCGGATTTCGCCAAGGATTTTGCACGCCCGGACGAAACGGTCCGCGACATCGCGGTCGCCCTTTGCGAGCGGATCTACCACGAGTTTGCCTATGACGGGGACGCCACCAACGTCGACACCATGCCGAGGGAATCGTTCCGGCTGAAGCGCGGCGTCTGCCAGGATTTCGCCCATGTGATGATCGTCGCGCTGCGCAGCATCGGCATTCCGGCCGGCTACGTCAGCGGCTTCATTCGCACCATCCCACCGCCGGGCAAGGAGCGGCTGGAGGGCGCCGATGCCATGCATGCCTGGGTGCGCGTCTGGTGCGGCGACGAGGTCGGCTACATCGAGCTCGATCCCACCAACAACATTCCGGCGGGCACCGATCACATCGTCGTCGCCTGCGGCCGCGACTACGCCGACATCGCGCCGGTGGTCGGCGTCCTGAAGGGGTCGGGGAGCCAGAAGATCGACCAGGGCGTCGACGTCATCCCGCTGCAATAGCAGCCCCTGCGGGGTCTTTTGCGCAATTCGCTAAAACACGATGCAACCGTTTAGGCCTTCCTACACGACTTCTTGCTAAGGCTTCCGCAGTGTTCAGATGTATGGACGGGAAGACGCAATGAAGACGTGCCACCAGATCTCGCGCCTGCTCAACGACCGCAGCGGCAATTTCGGCATGATGACCGCGATCCTCCTCCCGGTCCTCCTCGGCGCCGGCGGCCTCGCCCTCGACCTCACCAACATGATGATGTCGAAGACCCAGCTCCAGGAAGCCTCCGACTCCGCAGCCCTCGCCGCCGCCACGGCGTTAGCCTCAGGCGAAGCCACCAGCGAAGCCCAGGCCAAAGCGATCGCCAAGGAGTTTTTTCTCGGCCAGATGGGCAACTATATGGGCGAGGACGCCGCAAGCGCGCTGGCTGAGAGCACTGATGTGGACATCAATACGACAACCAGTAGTGCAGGCAAAAAATTCGCGGTCTCTGTTGGTTCTAGCTACCAACTTCCACTAACTCCGCTGATGGGTGTTCTTGGCTACCAGACGATGGCTATTGCTGCGAGCAGCGTGTCGACCAGCGGAATAGATGAAACCAGACGCGCGCTCACTATGGCACTTGTCCTCGACGAGTCTGGCTCTATGGCGGAGCCCGTTGGCGAGTGCGTAAGAAGCTTCTGGGGAATATGCTTAGAATACGATTCACCGGGGGTCACCAAGATGGCGGCGCTGAAGGCAGCAGCAAAAGCAATGTTTGACGCGTTGGATAACGCGGACCCCAACAAGAAGCTGGTACGTACAGCAGTATACACCTACGACCAAAAAATGGTGTCGCATTCGGCAGCGGCATGGGGCACAACCGACGCACGAAAAGAAGTACTCAAGATCAAGGACGATGACAAAGGCACAACTAATGCCACTGAGGCTCTTGACGAAGCAACCGACGACATCAAGCCCAACACTGCGGGAACGGACCGGGAATCAACCGAGCACCGTAAAAAGACTAACACCGAGATCGATCGGTTTCTCGTTTTCATGACGGATGGTCAAATGACGGACGAACAGGGAAGGTGGAGCTCCAGAATTGATAAAGAGGTCCGCCTAAAGTGTGATGAAGCCAAGGCCGCAAAAATTCACATCTACAGTGTAGCTCTAAAGACTCCGGACAACGGAAAAAAACTTCTGAGTTATTGCGCTTCATCTAGTAGCGACTACTATGAAGTGGAAACGATGGACAAGCTGGTAGAAGCGTTCCAGGCAATTGCGAATAGCGCTACAAAAGCAGATACTCGTCTGACCAACTGAGCGCCAGTATGGATGCAAAAACCCGCCTCACCGGCGGGTTTTCCTTTTCCGCCTTGCCGCGCCAGGCGCCAGCCTGCCTCCCCTGACCTTTTTTCCACCGCCGCAATCGGTTTGTTGCAAGCGTCCGCCAAGGATGCGTACACTGGCGGCGACGCAAATCAGGACTGATGGACCCGCCGGGATCTCCCATCCTGCTCCCACCAGAAGAGTTGGCAATCCATGGAAAACACCCGCCCTAACGTCGACATCCCCCAACCGACACCCCGCAGCACGCAGCCGGAAATCCTCGCCGCAGAAATCATCGAGCGCCTGACCTACCGCATCGGCAAGGATGCGCAGGTCGCCAAGCCGCACGACTGGCTGACGGCGGCGATCCTGGTGGTGCGCGACCGCATCATCGACCGCTGGATGGAATCCACCCGCCGCGTCTACCGCTCGGGCGACAAGCGGGTCTATTACCTGTCGCTGGAGTTCCTGATCGGCCGCCTCCTGCGCGATGCAGTCTCCAACCTCGGCGTCATGACCGAGCTGAAGGAAGCTCTCGCCTCGCTCGGCGTCGACCTCAACGTCATTGCCGGCCTCGAGCCGGATGCGGCCCTCGGCAACGGCGGCCTCGGCCGGCTTGCCGCCTGCTTCATGGAGAGCATGGCAACTGTCGACATTCCCGCCTATGGCTACGGCATCCGCTATGTCCACGGCCTCTTCCGCCAGCAGATGGCCGACGGCTGGCAGGTGGAGCTGCCGGAAACCTGGCTTGCCCACGGCAACCCCTGGGAGTTCGAGCGCCGCGAAAGCTCCTACGAGATCGGCTTCGGCGGCTCGGTGGAGACGATCGGCGGCTACGACGACCCGCCGCGCTACGTCTGGAAGCCCAACGAGCGCGTCATCGCCACCGCCTTCGACACCCCGGTCGTCGGCTGGCGCGCCCATCGCGTCAACACCCTGCGGCTCTGGTCGGCGCAGCCGATCGATCCGATCCTGCTCGACGCCTTCAATGCCGGCGACCACATCGGTGCGCTGCGCGAGAGCAACAAGGCCGAAAGCCTGACCCGCGTTCTCTACCCGGCCGATGCCACCGCCGCCGGCCAGGAACTGCGCCTGCGCCAGGAATATTTCTTCTCCTCCGCCTCGCTGCAGGACATCCTGCGCCGCCACCTGCAGCAATATCCGGATTTCACCAACCTCGCCGACAAGGTCGCCATCCAGCTCAACGACACCCACCCGGCGATCTCGATCGGCGAAATGCTGCGCCTCTTGATCGACGTCCACGGCATGGAGTTCGATGCCGCCTGGGAAATCACCCGCAACACCTTCTCCTACACCAACCACACGCTTCTGCCCGAGGCGCTGGAAAGCTGGCCGGTGCCGCTGTTTGAACGGCTCCTGCCCCGCCACATGCAGCTCGTCTACGCCATCAACGCCAAGATCCTGCTCGAGGCCCGCAAGGAGAAGCGCTTCACCGAAACGCAGATCCGCTCGATCTCGCTGATCGACGAGAACGGCGATCGCCGCGTGCGCATGGGCAACCTCGCCTTCGTCGGATCGCATTCGACGAACGGCGTGTCGGCGCTGCACACCGACCTGATGAAGGTCACGGTCTTCTCCGACCTGCACACCCTCTATCCCACCCGCATCAACAACAAGACCAACGGCATCACGCCGCGCCGCTGGCTGATGCAGTGCAACCCGGACCTGACCTCGCTGATCCGCGAGGCGATCGGCGAGAAATTCCTCGACGACACCGACGCGCTGCGCGACCTCGATACCTTTGCCGATGACGCCTCCTTCCAGGAGAAGTTTGCGGCCATCAAGCGCTCGAACAAGGAGCAGCTGGCCAATCTCGTCGGCAGCCGCATGGGCGTGCGCCTCGATCCCTCGGCCATGTTCGACATCCAGATCAAGCGCATCCATGAGTACAAGCGCCAGCTCCTCAACATCATCGAGGCGGTTGCCCTCTATGACCAGATCCGCTCGCATCCCGAACTCGACTGGGTGCCGCGCGTCAAGCTGTTTGCCGGAAAGGCGGCGCCGAGCTATCACAACGCCAAGCTGATCATCAAGCTCGCCAACGATGTCGCCCGCGTCATCAACAACGACCCCTCCGTGCGCGGCCTCTTGAAGATCGTCTTCATCCCCAACTACAACGTCTCGCTGGCCGAGATCATGGTGCCCGCTGCCGACCTCTCCGAGCAGATTTCGACGGCCGGCATGGAAGCCTCCGGCACCGGCAACATGAAGTTTGCGCTGAACGGCGCGCTGACCATCGGCACGCTCGACGGCGCCAACGTCGAAATGCGCGACCATGTCGGCGAAGACAACATCGTCATCTTCGGCATGACCGCCGAAGAGGTCTCCAATGTCCGCGCCGCCGGCCACGAGCCCCGCCAGATCATCGAACAATCCCGGGAACTGGCGCAGGCCCTCAACGCCATCGCCACCGGCGTCTTCTCGCCGGACGACCGCTCCCGCTTCGCCGAACTGATGGATGGCATCTACAATCACGACTGGTTCATGGTCGCCGCCGACTTCGACGCCTATGCGGCCGCGCAGCGCACCGTTGACCAAATCTGGAGCGACCCTAAATCCTGGTATTCAAAGACGATTCGCAATACCGCCCGGATGGGATGGTTCTCTTCTGACAGAACCATTCGCCAGTACGCGTCGGAGATCTGGAGAGCCTGATGACAAGATCGCCGCTGGTTGTTGACGACGGAAGAGCCCCTGGCGAAATTCCGTCGTCGGAGATCGAGGCGATCCTGGAAGGGCGGCATGCCAATCCCTTCGCCGTGCTGGGCATCCACCAGCTGCCAGGCGGCTACCATGTCCGCTGCTTCATTCCCGGTGCCGAGGCCGTCGATGCCTTTGCGCTGGACGGGACGCTGCTCGGCGAACTGAAACAGCGTCACGAGGCCGGTTTCTTCGAGGGACCGGTCACGGCCGACAACCTGCGTCCGATCCGCTACCGCGCCCGCCGCGGCGACGACGAATGGGCCGTCACCGACCCCTACAGCTTCGGCCCGGTGCTCGGCCCGATGGACGATTACTTCGTGCGCGAGGGTTCGCACCTGCGCCTCTTCGACAAGATGGGCGCCCATCCGATCCGTCACGAAGGCATCGACGGCTTCCATTTTGCCGTCTGGGCCCCGAATGCCCGACGCGTCTCGGTCGTGGGCGACTTCAACAACTGGGATGGCCGGCTGCATGTGATGCGCCTGCGCGTCGACACCGGCATCTGGGAGATCTTTGCCCCGGACGTGCCGGTCGGTTCCTCCTACAAGTTCGAGATCGTCGGCAAGGACGGCAACCTGCTGCCCTTGAAGGCGGATCCCTACGCCCGCCGCGCCGAGTTTCGCCCGAAGAACGCTTCCGTGACGACGCCCGAACTGAAGCAGGACTGGGACGACGAGGCGCACCGACGCCACTGGGAGAAGGCCGATCACCGCCGCCAGCCGGTCTCCATTTACGAGGTCCACGCCGGCTCCTGGCAGCGCCGCGACGACGGCACTTTCCTCAGCTGGGACGAGCTCGCTTCGAGGCTCATCCCCTATGTCACCGACATGGGCTTCACCCACATCGAATTTCTGCCGATCACCGAGCACCCCTATGATCCGTCCTGGGGCTACCAGGCGACGGGGCTTTACGCGCCGAGCGCCCGCTTCGGCGATCCGGAAGGCTTTGCCCGCTTCGTCAACGGCTGCCACAAGGTCGGCGTCGGCGTCATCCTCGACTGGGTGCCGGCACACTTCCCGACCGACGCCCACGGCCTCAGCCTCTTCGACGGCACGGCGCTCTACGAGCACGAGGACCCACGCAAGGGTTTCCACCCCGACTGGAACACGGCGATCTACAACTTCGGTCGCCTCGAGGTGCTGTCCTACCTGATCAACAACGCCCTCTACTGGGCGGAGAAATTCCATCTCGACGGGCTGCGTGTCGATGCCGTCGCCTCGATGCTCTACCTCGACTACTCCCGCAAGCACGGCGAGTGGATCCCCAACGAATACGGCGGCCGCGAGAGCCTCGAAGCCGTCCGTTTCCTGCAGCAGCTCAACACCCTCTCCTACGGCAACCATCCGGGCGTCATGACGATTGCCGAGGAATCCACCTCCTGGCCGAAGGTCTCCCATCCGGTCCACGAGGGCGGCCTCGGGTTCGGCTTCAAGTGGAACATGGGCTTCATGCACGACACGCTGGGCTACATGAGCCGCGACCCGGTTCACCGCAAGCACCACCACAACGAGATCACCTTCGGCCTGGTCTATGCCTTCTCGGAAAACTTCGTGCTGCCGCTCAGCCACGACGAGGTGGTCCACGGCAAGGGCTCGCTGATTGCCAAGATGCCTGGCGACGACTGGCAGAAGTTCGCCAACCTGCGCGCCTACTACGCCTTCATGTGGGGCTATCCCGGCAAGAAGCTGCTGTTCATGGGGCAGGAATTCGCCCAGTGGAGCGAATGGAGCGAGGAGCGATCCCTCGACTGGAACCTCTTGCACTACCACCAGCACGAGGGCATGCGCCGGCTCGTGCGTGATCTCAACAGCGCCTACCGCTCCAAGCCCGCGCTCCACGCCCGCGACTGCGAGCCCGAAGGCTTCCAGTGGCTGGTTGCCGACGACGACGAGAATTCCGTCTTCGCCTGGCTGCGGCTGGCGCCGGGCGAGAAGCCGGTCGCCGTGATCACCAATTTCACGCCCGCCTATCGGGAAAACTATCGCATCCCATTGCCAACGGCCGGCCGTTGGCGTGAAATTCTCAACACCGATGCCGAGATCTACGGCGGCAGCGGCAAAGGCAACGGCGGCCGCGTCCAGGCGGTCGACGCGGGAGGAACCATCAGCGCGACCATGACTTTACCGCCATTGGCGACCATCATGCTCGAACTGGAACAGGCATAACAAGGAGGGGGGAGGACTATGGAAGACAAGAGATACCAGCCGCTGGCACGCGATGCCATGGCCTATGTACTGGCAGGCGGCCGCGGCAGCCGGCTGAAGGAACTGACCGACCGGCGCGCCAAGCCCGCCGTCTACTTCGGCGGCAAGGCCCGCATCATCGACTTCGCGCTCTCCAACGCCATGAACTCCGGCATCCGCCGCATCGGCGTCGCCACGCAGTACAAGGCGCATTCGCTGATTCGCCACATGCAGCGCGGCTGGGGCTTCTTTCGCCCGGAGCGCAACGAGAGCTTCGACATCCTGCCCGCCTCGCAGCGCGTCTCGGAGACGCAGTGGTATGAAGGCACGGCCGATGCCGTCTACCAGAACATCGACATCATCGAGACCTACAACCCGGAATACATGGTCATCCTGGCCGGCGACCACGTCTACAAGATGGACTACGAATACATGCTCCAGCAGCATGTCGATTCCGGCGCCGACGTCACCGTCGGCTGCCTCGAGGTGCCGCGCATGGAAGCGACCGCCTTCGGAGTCATGCACGTCAACGAGAAGGACGAGATCATCGATTTCGTCGAGAAGCCTGCCGATCCGCCGGGCATGCCCGACAAGCCGGACTTCGCGCTCGCCTCCATGGGCATCTACGTCTTCCACACGAAGTTCCTGTTCGAGGCGCTGCGGCGGGACGCCGCCGACCCCTCCTCCAGCCGCGACTTCGGCAAGGACATCATTCCCTGGATCGTCAGGCACGGCAAAGCCGTCGCCCACCGCTTCGCCAACTCCTGCGTGCGCTCCGATTTCGAGCGCGAATCCTACTGGCGCGACGTCGGCACCATCGATGCCTACTGGCAGGCCAACGTCGACCTGACGGCGGTGCTGCCGGAGCTCGACATCTACGACAAGTCCTGGCCGATCTGGACCTACGCGGAAATCACCCCACCGGCCAAATTCGTCCATGACGACGAGGATCGCCGCGGCTCGGCCATTTCCTCCGTCGTCTCGGGCGACTGCATCATCTCCGGCTCCAGCCTGCATCGCAGCCTGCTCTTTACCGGGGTCCGCGCCAATTCCTATTCGCGCCTCGACGGTGCGGTGGTGCTTCCCAACGTCAGGGTCGGTCGACGGGCGCAGCTTCGCAATGTCGTCATCGATTCCAATGTAACAATTCCGGAGGGCCTCGTCGTCGGCGAGGATCCGGAACTCGATGCGAAACGCTTCCGCCGCACCGAAAGCGGCATCTGCCTGATCACCCAGCCGATGATCGACAAACTGGATCTGTAACGCCGCATGAACGTCCTCTCGGTCGCATCCGAAGTCTATCCGCTGGTCAAGACCGGGGGGCTCGCCGACGTGGCGGGCGCCCTGCCGCTGGCGCTTCGCCAGCACGGCATCCGCACCCGCACCCTGGTTCCCGGCTATCCGGCCGTCATGACGGCGGTGAAGGGCCTCACGCCCTGCCTCCGTTTCGACGACCTCGTGGGGCACCCGGCGACGGTGCTGGAGGGAGAGCACGACGGGCTCGACCTTTTCGTCCTCGATGCGCCTGCGCTGTTCGACCGGCCGGGCGGCCCCTACCTCGGGACGGACGGCCTCGACCATCCCGACAACTGGCGCCGCTTTGCAGCGCTTGCCAAAGCCGGCGCCGAGATCGCGCTCGGAAAGATGGAAGGCTGGCGGCCCGATCTCGTGCATGTGCACGACTGGCAGACCGGACTGCTGCCTGCCTATCTGCGCTATGCGGGCAGGCCGGTGCCACCGAGCCTGATGACGATCCACAACATTGCCTTCCAGGGCCGCTATGGCGTCGATATCTTCCCCCATCTCGGCCTGCCGCCGGACGCCTACGGGATCGATGGCATCGAGTATTGGGGCGGCGTCGGCTACCTGAAGGCCGGTGCCCAGGCGGCAACCGCCATCAGCACGGTCAGCCCTACCTATGCCGAGGAAATCCTGACCGCAGAATTCGGCTTGGGCATGGAAGGCGTGCTGGCCTCCCGCGCCGGCGATCTGCACGGCATCGTCAACGGCATCGACGCCGACGTCTGGAACCCCGAACGGGACCCGCTGCTCAAGGCCAACTACGGTGCAGCCAACCTCAAGACCCGTGGAACGAACAAGCGCGCCGTCGCCGAGCGCTTTGGCCTCGAGCAGGGTGACGGACCGCTGTTCTGTGTCGTGTCGCGACTGACGGGGCAGAAGGGCATGGATCTGCTGGCCGAATGCATCGACGACCTCGTGGCCCAGGGCGGCCGACTTGCCGTCCTCGGCTCCGGCGAGCCCTGGCTGGAAGACGCCTTCCGCCACGCGGCGACACGGCATCCCGGCCGGGTTGCCATCATCACCGGCTATGACGAACCGCTGTCGCATCTGATGCAGGCGGGCGCCGATGCCATCCTCATCCCCTCCCGCTTCGAACCCTGCGGGCTGACGCAGCTCTACGGCCTGCGCTATGGGTGCGTGCCCGTGGTGACCCGCACCGGCGGCCTGAACGATACGGTGATCGACGCCAATCCCGCAGCGCTCGCCGCCAAGGTCGCCACCGGTATCAGCTTCGGCCCGACGACCGCGGACGGCCTGCGCCGGGCGCTTCGCCGCACCTTCCGCCTCTACGGTGATCAGAAGGTCTGGCTCGGCATGCAGAAGCAGGGCATGAAATCCGACCTATCCTGGGACAAGAGCGCCGGCGTCTATGCCGCGCTCTACGCCCGACTGACAACGAAAGGCCGATAAGACGATGATCAGGACCGTTGCGACCACCCCCTTCAAGGACCAGAAGCCCGGCACCTCCGGCCTGCGCAAGAAGGTCCCTGTCTTCGCGCAGGAGAACTACGCCGAGAACTTCATCCAGTCGATCTTCGATTCCTTGGAAGGCTTTGCCGGGCAGGCGCTGGTGGTCGGCGGCGACGGTCGCTACTATAACCGCGAGGTCATCCAGAAGGTGCTGAAGATGGCGGCCGCCGCCGGCTTCGGCAAGGTGATGGTCGGCCAGGGGGGCATCCTCTCGACGCCGGCCGCCTCCCACGTCATCCGCAAGCACAAGGCCTTCGGCGGCATCATCCTCTCGGCCAGTCACAATCCCGGCGGTCCGACCGAAGACTTCGGCATCAAGTACAACATCGGCAACGGCGGCCCCGCACCGGAGAAGATCACCGAAGCGATCTTCGAGCGTTCGAAGACCATCGAGGAATATCGGATTGCCGACGCCGCCGACATCGATCTCGACACGGTCGGCAGCTTCGACCTCGCCGGCATGACGGTCGAGGTCATCGACCCGGTGGCCGATTACGCCGCGCTGATGGAGGAGCTCTTCGATTTTGCCGCCATCCGCGACCTGATCTCCGGTGGCTTTCGCGTCGTGATCGATTCCATGGGCGCCGTCACCGGCCCCTATGCCAGGGAGATCCTGGAGAAGCGACTGGGCGCGCCGGCAGGCTCCGTGCGCAACGCAACCCCGCTGCCCGATTTCGGCGGCCACCACCCGGATCCGAACCTCGTCCACGCCAAGGAACTCTACGACGACGTCATGAGCGCGCTCGGCCCCGACTTTGGCGCCGCCTCCGACGGCGACGGCGACCGCAACATGGTCGTCGGCAAGGGCATGTTCGTCACCCCGTCGGACAGCCTCGCCATCATCGCCGCCAACGCCCGATGCGCTCCCGGCTACAAGGACGGCATCGCCGGCATCGCCCGCTCCATGCCCACCAGCGCCGCGGCCGATCGCGTCGCGGAAAAACTCGGTATCGGCATGTACGAGACCCCGACCGGCTGGAAATACTTCGGCAACCTGATGGATGCCGGCAAGGTGACCGTCTGCGGCGAGGAAAGCTTCGGCACCGGCTCTTCGCATGTGCGCGAGAAGGACGGCCTCTGGGCGATCCTCTTCTGGCTGAACATCGTCGCCGCCCGCCAGGAAGGCGTCGCCTCGATCGTGCGCAAGCACTGGGCCGAATATGGCCGCAACTATTACTCCCGCCACGACTACGAGGAAGTCGACACCGATGCGGCCAACGGCCTGATGGACGCGCTGCGTGGTAAGCTATCGTCGCTGCCCGGCCAGAGCTTCGGCGACCTGAAGGTCGAGGCGGCTGACGACTTCGCCTATACCGACCCGATCGACGGCTCGGTCAGCACAAAACAGGGCATCCGCGTCCTCTTCGAAGGCGGCAGCCGCGTCGTCTTCCGCCTGTCGGGCACCGGCACCTCCGGCGCCACGCTGCGCCTCTACGTCGAGCGCTACCAACCGGACGCCTCCCGCCACGATGTCGAGACCCAGGCAGCCCTTGCCGACCTCATCTCCGTCGCCGACGAGATCGCCGGCATCGCCAGCCGCACCGGCCGCGACGGCCCCACGGTCATCACGTGACACGCAGGAGAGAACACCGACATCGCCTCGAGTCGATCTCCCCCCTTGTGGGGGAGATGCCCG
>JBKBXP010000095.1:0-11432 GCA_046314035.1 Pseudorhizobium sp.
GCGCTTTCAGACAGCGGGCAATGACCAAGAAACGCTGTCAGAGAACGACAACAGGTGAAAGCGACGCCTTCCAAATGGGAACAATCGCCCTACCATCACGGGGCAATGCCGAATCTGGAGGGGCCGAATGTCTGCAGTCGTCGATTTCCTGAACCTGATCCTTTGGGAGTATGTGCTCGTTTACGGGCTGCTCGCCGTGGGCCTCTATTTCACCGTCCGGCTGCGGTTCATTCAGATCCTACATTTCTCCGAGATGTTCCGAGTGCTGAAGGGCAGCGGATCCGGGGATGCGGCGGGCATCAGCCCTTTCCAGGCGCTCAGCGTCAGTCTTGCCTCGCGCGTCGGCACCGGCAACATCGCCGGCGTCGCCGTCGCACTCTACCTCGGCGGCCCGGGCGCGATTTTCTGGATGTGGATGGTCGCACTGGTCGGCATGGCGACGGCCTATTCCGAAAGCACCCTGGCGCAGCTCTACAAGGTGAAGAACGCAGAGGGCCGCTATCGAGGTGGTCCTGCCTTCTACATCGCCAGGGGACTGCGGGCGCCTTGGGCCGGCGCCGCCTTTTCGGTCTGCCTCATCCTCTCCTTCGGGCTGGTCTTCAACGCGGTCCAGGCAAATTCCATCGCCGACGCCATGGAAGGCGCCTTCGGCCTGCCCAAGCTCTGGGTGGGGCTTGCCGTTGCCGTTCTTGCCGCCTTGGTGATCTTCGGCGGCATCCGGCAGATCGCACGGGTGGCGCAACTGGTGGTTCCGATCATGGCCGCCGCCTACCTGATCACCACCGTCTACGTCCTGATCATCAACTGGTCGGAGATACCCGGCGTTTTCGCCAGCATCTTTGCCAGTGCGTTCGGATTGCAGGAGGCGGCAGGCGGCGTCACCGGCGGGGTCATGGCAGCGATGATGAACGGAGTGAAGCGCGGACTGTTCTCCAACGAGGCAGGCATGGGATCGGCGCCCAACATTGCAGCTGTCGCCACACCAGAGCCGCACCACCCCTCCTCGCAGGGTTTCGTGCAGGCGCTCGGGGTCTTCATCGACACGATCATCGTCTGCACGGCAACCGCACTCATGATCCTTCTGTCCAGCGCGCTCGTCCCCGACAGCGGTGTCACGGGCGCCCAGCTCACGCAGGCGGCACTTGAGGAGCACCTGGGAAGCTTCGGGTCCTATTTCATTGCGACTGCGATCTTCTTCTTCGCCTTCACCTCGATCATCGGCAACTACTCCTACGCAGAGAACGCGATGACATTCCTCGGCGCAGGCTCCGGGATCGGCCTCTTCATCCTGCGCAGCGCGGTGCTTCTGATGGTGATTTGGGGAGCCTATGAGACGGTAGCCACCGTCTTCAATACCGCCGACGCATCGATGGGGTTGATGGCCACCATCAACCTGATCGCCATCGTGCTGCTGTCAGGCACCGTTGCAAAACTGACGGCCGATTATCTGGCCCAACGGAGAGCAGGCAAGGCTCCGGTATTCCAGGCTGCCGATTTTCCCGAGCTTGCCGGGAAGATAGACAGGACGATCTGGACACGCGACTGAACTGCGTGAGCACCAGGCCGCCGGACGCGGCCTGGTGTGTTTATCTCTGCAGAGCTATTCCCCGCCGCCGAGGGAGTGGACGTAGACCGCCAGCTGCTTCACCGTCTCGTTGCTGAGACGGCCGTTCCAGGCCGGCATCATGCCATGACGCGGTGCCTGAACCTGGCGGGCGATTTCTGTCTCGCCGTTGACCTTCAGCCAGATCGCATCCGAAAGATTGGGCGCGCCGAATTCCCGGTTCCCCTCTGCGTTGTCACCGTGGCATGCGGCGCAATTGTCCGCATAGATCTGCATCCCGGGCTCGACCATGGACGGGTCCCGCGGTGTTCCGCTCAGGCTGACGACATAGGCAGAGACCTGACGAACTTCTTCCGGCTGCAGGACGTCGATATAGGCAGGCATTTCGGAGTAACGAGTATCCTCGTCCACCCTGTCGCGAACGCCATGCGCGATCGTGTGATAGATCGCATTGATGTCGCCACCCCAGAGCCACTCGTCGTCGTTGAGGTTCGGATAGCCCTGCCCTCCTGCGGCTCCTGTGCCATGGCACTGAACGCAATTCACCCGGAAGGCGGAGGCTCCACCGGCGGTCGCGTACTGCGCGAGCTGCGGATCGGCGAGGATCTCCTCCAGCGAGACCTTGGAAACCTTCTCGAGGATCTCGCCCTGCGCAATCCGGGCTCCGTCCATTTCGCCGGCAAGCTCGGCGCGACTGGAATAGTTCAACACGCCGGTGGTCGCCTGCGTGACCATCGGCCAGGCCGGGTAGAGGATCGTGTAGCCGATCGCCCAGACAATGGTCGCGTAGAAGGTCCAGACCCACCAGCGCGGCATCGGGTTGTTCAACTCGCGGATGCCGTCCCACTCGTGGCCGGTGGTTTCGACGCCGCTGACTTCATCGATATGCTTGTCCGCCATCTTTCATTCCTCCTTCAGAGGGATCTGGGCGGCCTCATCTGCGTGAGACTTGGCGCCCGGGCGCAGGGTGAAAAGGACGACGCCCAGAAAGAACAGGGTCATGCCAAGCAGGGCCCAGCTGTCGGCGAATTGTCTCAGTGCGGTATAGATTTCCATCGGGTCCTCCTCAGCGGTAGCCGGCAGCGTCGTCGTAGGTCGAGAAATCGACCAACGTACCGAGCATCTGCAGGTAGGCCACGAGCGCATCCATCTCGGTCAGGGCGGCTGGGTTACCGTCGAAATCGCCGATCTTGGCCTTGGGATAGCGGCTCGTCACGCCCGATGCATCGGCATTCGGATCCGCCTGCGCAGCCATGTCGGCTGCGGCATTGTCGAGCATCTCGTCCGAATAGGGGACGCCCACCGCCCGGTTGGCGGCAAGCTCCATGCGGACGTTCTTCACCTCCAGCGGCGTCTCCGTCAGGAAGGAGTAGCTCGGCATCACCGATTCCGGCACGACCGAACGGGGATCCATCAGATGCTGAACATGCCATTCGTTGGAATAGCGATCGCCGACGCGGGCAAGGTCCGGCCCGGTTCGCTTCGATCCCCATTGGAAGGGATGGTCGTACATGGATTCGGCCGCCAGGCTGTAGTGGCCGTAGCGCTCCACCTCGTCGCGGAACGGCCGGATCATCTGGCTGTGACAGACGTAACAACCCTCGCGGATGTAGATGTTGCGTCCGGCTAGTTCCAGCGGCGAGTAAGGCCGCATTCCCTCGACCTTCTCGATCGTGTTCTCCAGGTAGAAGAGCGGCACGATCTCGACGATGCCGCCGATTGACACCACCAGCAGGGAGCCGACGAGAAGGAGCGTGGCGTTGCGTTCGACGAATTTGTGCTTGTCCAGAAGAGCCATGGTCTTGCCCCCTATTCTGCCGGCTGCAGCGCTGTCGCGGGTGCAGCACCCGGGACGTTTTCGCGCCGTTCATAGCCAAGGATTGTCATTGTGACGTTGTAGGCCATGATCAGTGCCCCCAGGAGGAACATCCCGCCGCCGACGGCACGCAGCACGTAGTAGGGGAACATCGCCGCGACCGATTCCGCGAAGGAATAGACGAGGAAGCCCTGGTCGTCGTATTCGCGCCACATCAGGCCCTGCTGCACGCCAGCCACCCACATCACGGCCGCGTAGACGACGATGCCGAGCGTGGCGAGCCAGAAGTGCCAGTTGACGAGTTGCAAGCTGTAGAGACGATTGCGGTTCCAGAGCTTCGGCACGAGGAAGTAGATGGCGCCGAAGGTGATCATGCCGTTCCAGCCGAGCGCACCGGAATGCACGTGACCGATGGTCCAGTCCGTATAGTGGCTGAGCGAGTTGACCGCCTTCACCGACATCATCGGACCTTCGAAGGTCGCCATCCCGTAGAAGGCGACCGCGACGACCATCATGCGAACAATGGGATCGGTACGGATCTTGTCCCAGGCGCCGGACAGCGTCATCAGGCCGTTAATCATGCCGCCCCAGGAAGGCATCCAGAGCATGATTGAAAAGACCATGCCGAGCGTCTGCGCCCAGTCGGGCAGAGCCGTGTAGTGCAGGTGGTGGGGGCCCGCCCAGATGTACATGAAGATCAGGGCCCAGAAGTGAATGATCGACAGCCGGTAGGAATAGACCGGGCGGTTCACCTGCTTGGGGATGAAGTAGTACATCATGCCGAGGAAGCCGGCGGTCAGGAAGAAGCCCACTGCGTTGTGGCCGTACCACCACTGCGTCATGGCATCCTGGACGCCGGAGAAGACGGAGTAGCTCTTCACGCCGAGGAAGGAGACGGGAACCGCCAGATTGTTGACCACATGCAGCATGGCGATCGTCACGATGAACGCGAGATAGAACCAGTTCGCCACGTAGATGTGCGGCTCCTTGCGTCGCAGGATCGTGCCGAGGAAGACCACGAGATAGGCGACCCAGACGATGGTCAGCCAGATGTCGACATACCATTCCGGTTCGGCATATTCGCGGCTCTGGGTAATTCCGAGGAGATAGCCGGTGGCTGCCATCAGAATGAACAGCTGATAACCCCAGAACACGAACCATCCGAGGTCACCGCCGAAGAGCCGCGCCCGTGAGGTGCGCTGCACGACGTAGAAGGATGTCGCGATCAGCGCATTGCCGCCGAAGGCGAAGACGACGGCAGAGGTGTGCAGCGGCCGCGTGCGGCCGAAGTTGAGATAGGGTTCGATGTTGAGGTCGGGGAAGGCCAGTTGCAGCGCCACCACAACCCCCACCAGGAAGCCGACAACACCCCAGAAGACGGTGGCGATGACGCCGTACTTGATGACCTCATCGAAATACTCCGTCTGCTGTGACGACTTCTGCACCCCGTTGGCCGGGGCAAAACTCGCCCGCTGCACCATCACGGCGGTGGCGCCGAACAGAGCGAAGAACAGCACCCACATGTGGGCGGCGAATTGACTGTCGTGCGCAAAGGCGACGCCCAGAAGCGCGAGGAAGGCCCCCGCCCCCAGCGCGACAGTTTGGATAGTATGGTTCATGTTGGACATCCCCCAACGGCCTGATTGCAATTCGCGTCCGCTTCACGACGAAACGAATCCCTCGTCGGGACATCCCGCGATTGGGGGAGGATTGGCATCGCGGCGGCAAGGCGGCCTTGATTTGGATCAAGGCGAGCGGCAGTTCCATCAACGATTCTGGCCACTGCCAACAAATATCGTCAGAGCCGTGGGAGATGCTGCATGAGAGAGGAACAGGGCGATCATTCGGCCATGCACGAAGGAGCGATTGCGGACGCGGACATGATCGGCTGGCTGGCGGACGCCCAGGCCGAGCAACTGGCGCTCTGCGACGAACTGGAGGAGATCGCGGATTCGCTGCCGGGCAATGTCAACCGGCAGAAGTGCATTTACGCGGCCAAGACACTCGCGCCTCTTGTCCGCGGTATTCATCACTATGAGGAAACCAATCTGTTTCCCCGAGTCATCCGATCGACGGGCCGCCTTGCCGACGATGAAACACTGTCACGACTGCGCTACGAGCACCTGCAGGATGAAGGCTATGCAGAGGAGTTGACCGAGGCTCTCTTCGCTCTGGGCTCCGGAAAACCGGTCAACATGGAAGCCGTCGGCTACATGTTGCGCGGCTTCTTCGAAGGGATGCGCCGTCACATCGCGTTCGAGCGTTCGCACCTGTTGAGAAATTTCCCGTGTCGAGGGGCAGAGGCGTGATGGGTCAGTTCGACAGGCGAGGCCGGCGGCGGTCCGGCATCTCCTGGATCACCACCAAGGCACCGACCTGCGTGGCGGTGTTCGAGTAGCAGGGCGACATGCGGCAGCGGACGACGACAGTGCCATCGCCGCGCTCCTCCGCATAGGTGTGCGAGAGGCTTTCGCCCCGCAGGCAGCGATCGATCGGCACCCGCAGGTCCCGCTGGAAATGATGCACGCCCATGAGATCCGCGAAGTGGCGGCCAAGCAGCTTTTCCTTGGCCTGGCCGAGCCGTTGCGCATTCGTTTCGTTCGAATAGAAAATTCGATAGCCGGGAGCCACGACCATGATGCGCTCAGGAATGCGATCAAGCAGCGAGGCGTCCAGGACCGAGTCTGAATTGCTTTCAAGGACGGCACTGTCGGCAGCTTCGCCAGCCACCCGCGCCGTCGCCGCACGGCCGATCTGCGGGGCAAGATAGCGCTCCACCAGCATCTGCAGGAGATGACCGTTGCGATGGACGCATCCGCTGTCGTCGGCCTCCTCCTTCAGGAGGTCGAGGGCAAACTGGAACTGGGCCTGGATGCCTTGCGGGTCCGAAACCTGATGCTGGAAGATCGCCTCGAGCAGTGGATCGAGTTCGCGATCGAGCGCCCGGACCGACGCGGGGTCGTCCTTCTCCACGGCAAACTGAAGGTCACTGTATTTGGACCAGAAAAGATCGATAAGAGCTTCCATGTCGAACTCCCGGGCCTGCCGGGAAGCCTTCCCCCTGCAGTCCCGCAATCCTTCTCTCTTGTTTCCGCACAATAGCGATAACGTGTCACATCAAGCTTGCGCGAACGTTGTTCCACACGCAAGGGAAGAACTCAACTAGTCGTTCAACTGCTTTTTGATGTCCCAGCGATCATGATACCAGAGCCACTGCTCCGGATTTTCCCTGACCCAGCTCTCGACCTTGTCGTTCAGCAGCTGCGCCGTGGCCTGGACGTCGACAGCGCCCTTCTCGTCGCGCGGCACCTCGATCTTGGGCTCGATCTCCAGACGGTAGCGGTTGTCGGGAAGGCGCACGCACCGCGCCGGATAGACCTCGGCATCGAACTGTCGCACGAGCTTTGCAAGCAGAGGATTGGTGCGGACGGGACGACCGTAGAATGTGGTGGTCAGCCCCTTCTTGAACTTCTGGTCCACCAGGACACCGACGCCACCCCCGCCCTCGAGCCGGCGTGCCAGCGCAAAGGAGGATCCGGCATGCGAGGGAACAAGCTTCCCCATGCGGGAGCTTCGGAAATCGAAGACTTTCTCGGCGATGTAGGGATTGTTGGGCGGCCGGAACAGAACCATGACGTCGAGGCCGAAGCTCTTGGCGGCCACCGGAAGCAGTTCGAAACTTCCTGAGTGGGCCGTGAAGACGATGAACGGTCGTGGCTTTTCGAGGAGATCCATGAAGATCGGAACGCCCGATACCTCCACCCGGCCGGGCTCGGTATTCTCCGGGGCAAAGTCGAACAGCCGGTCGAGGAAGACGTATTCCGCCGCAAGCCGGCCCATGTGGCCCCAACTCCGAAGCGCGATGTCCCCGATTTCGGCGTCGGTCTTGTCCGGATAGGCATTGCGCAGGTTGGTCAGCATCAGCCGGTGGCGACCGAGCTTCGGCCCGAGCCAACGGGCCGCCCGGTCTGCAAAATTCATGGCCGGATCAGCCGGGAACAGCTTGAGCAGGTTGAGAACGCCGAAGGCCGCCTGCGCCACCAGCCATTGCTGGAAGCGCCGGAGAGCCAGCACGATCCTCGTCAGGAACATCTTCAAGAGGTCAATCCATTCGCAGGACGATCTTGCCGAACACCTGCCGCGTTTCCATCCGCTCCAAGGCCCGGTCGATATCGTCGAACGTCACTTCCGTGTCGATGACCGGGTGCACGATGCCACGCGCCATCTTCTGCATCGCATTGGCCATATTTTCCATCCGGCATCCGAAGGAGCCGAAAAGCTTCAGCTGCTGCTGGAAGAGCATCATCAGGTTCACGCTGGTGGAGACGCCGGAGGTCGAGCCGCAGGTGACCAGCCGGCCGCCGCGCTTCAGGCAGAACATCGAGGCGGCGAAGGTATCCGCACCGACGTGCTCGAAGACCACGTCGACGCCCTTCTTCTTCGTCAGCTTGCGCACGACACCTTCGAAACGGTCGCTGCGGTAATTGATGACGTGATCGGCACCCAGCGCCTTGGCGCGCTCGATCTTGTCGTCGGAGCCGACCGTGGTGATGACGGTGCAACCGGTCTTCTTGGCAAGCTGGATGGCAGCCGAGCCGATGCCCGAACCGCCCGCATGCACGAGGATCGTCTCGCCCGGCTCCAGCTTGGCGTTGTCGAACAGCATGTGCTCTACGGTTCCGAAGGTGACTGGCGCCAGTGCTGCAGCGATAGCATCGACACCCGGAGGAGCCGGTACGAGCAACCGCGCCGGCAGATTGACCTTCTCCTGCGCGAAGCCATCCAGATGGAAGCCATGCACGCCGGAGACGTTTTCGCAGAGATTGTCACGCTTCTCCCGGCAGGCCTTGCAGAGACCGCAGGTGCGCGCGCCGTAGATCGACACCAGCTGGCCGGGCAGGACGTTCGAGACACCGGGACCGATCGCCTCGACGACGCCGGAGGCTTCCGCACCGATCGTCAGCGGCATCTTGCGCTTGGCAAACGCCATGCCGCGCCAGCCCCAGACGTCGATGTGGTTGAGCGCCACGGCCTTGACCCTCAGCGTCACCTCCCCCGGACCGGGAGCTTCCGGTTCGGGAATGTCGACCGTCTCAAGTTTGCGGTCTTCGACCAGTTGCAATGCGCGCATGACATACATTCCTTCAGGGCCTACGGGGCGGATGAGGCGTCGTCACGCTCCCATCGTCATGCTCGGGCTTGTCCCGTGCATCTGCCGACCTTCGTTGTGTTGCGACGTTCGTGGATCCTCGGCACAAGGCTGAGGATGACGTCCTGAATTGATGGCGCAGGCCTTAGACCGGTTCCAGCGCCATGACAAGGCTGGCATTTTGCCCTCCAAAGCCGAAGGAGTTGGACAGAACCGCCTGCACCTGCTGGTCACGTTTCACGCCCGGCACGACGTCGAGAACGATGGTCGGATCCGGATTGAGGTAATTGATGGTCGGCGGCACCGTGCCGGTCAGCATCGTCTGGATCGAGAAGACGGCTTCAACGGCACCGGCGGCCGTCAGCGTATGGCCGATCATCGACTTGTTTGACGAGACCGGAATGTCCTTCAGCCTGCCACCGAAGACGGCAAGCATCGAACCGTACTCCATCTTGTCGTTCTCCGGCGTGGAAGTGCCGTGGGCGTTGATGTAGCCGATGCCGCCTTCGTCCATGCCTGCATCTTCGAGTGCCGCCCGAATCGTGGCGATGGCGGGGCCGCCGTCCGGCGAGGAGCGCGTCCGGTGGAAGTGGTCGGCCTTTTCGCCACACCCCTTCACGATGCCGAGGACCTTCGCGCCGCGGGCAATGGCCGCCTCCAGCGATTCCAGCACCAGGGTCGCAGCACCCTCGGCGATGACAAAGCCGTCGCGATCCTTGCTGAAGGGCTTGGACGCCTTTTCCGGCGGATCGTTCTGGGTCGAAAGCGCGGACAGAAGCGAGAAACGGATCAGCGCCTCGGCGCTGACCGAACCATCGGTCGCGACCACGAGGGAGCGGTCGGTGCGACCCTGGCGGATGGCCTCGACCCCGAGCTGGATGGCCGTCGCGCCCGAAGCGCAGGCAGTGGAAAGCGTCACCGGCAGACCGCGGGTCCCGAACCTGTCCGACAGCCGCTCCGAGATCGACCCGAACTGGACGGCTTCCAGGAAGGCAGGATCGGGACGATCGCGCATCGCCGCGAGGAAACGGTCGTAGGCATCGCCCTCGACCTGTGACGGCGGAGCGCGGTCGGCCAACGCGAAGCGCGCCGACCATTCCGGCTCGACCGGCGGTGCGGCAAGAAACAAAGGCCCCTCGAAGTCGCCGCAGATTCCGGCCTGGGCCAAGGCTTCGGCGGTGGTTTCGCGGGCAAAAGCATAGGATCGCTCAACCGCGTTGTCGGCGGGAACAGCGATGAAATCGACGGTGCCGCTGATGCGGGTCGACAAACCCTCGGTCGGAAAGCGGGTGATTCTGTGGATCCCGGAGGTGCCCGAGGTCAGCGCTGCCCAGTTGTCCTGGAGACCTTGACCCAGCGAGGTGATGACCCCCATGCCCGTGACCGCGATGATCGGTCGTCCGAGATGATCTTTGAAA
The DNA here is from genome assembly GCA_046314035.1 of Pseudorhizobium sp. Classification (GTDB taxonomy): domain Bacteria; phylum Pseudomonadota; class Alphaproteobacteria; order Rhizobiales; family Rhizobiaceae; genus Neorhizobium. Next base: position 9,948 of record JBKBXP010000095.1, read on the forward strand.
CGGTTGTCGCTCATGTCTGTCTCCTCACGCGTCGGCCGAAAGGACGGCAAGGCCCTCGCCGCGCGTATAGCCCACCGTCGTCACCACCGCGCGCCGGGCAGAGGCGGACATGGGCTGTTCGACGCTGGGATCGAAAGGTGGCACCTTCAGGTTGCCGTCAAGGGCCAGGGCGGCCAGCGCCAGCCCGAGCGGGAACTGCGCCTCCATGCCATGTCCGGTCATGCCGCCATAGCCACGGAGCGTCGCACCGGCAAAGTGTTCCGCCAGCACCTCGCGTTCGCGCGCCGAGGTCTCGACCATGCCGCTCGCCCCTGAAAATACAAGGGTTTCCGACGCGCCTGAGTCCATGGCCAGCCCCGAGAGCCGGGAGAGGCGTTGCTCGAGCCGTCCGTCATCGCGGTTGCCGCGATCGCCTTCGACGGCATCGATCGTCGCATAGATGTGGGCGCCTCGTGCCACGGCATGCGCGCGCGATTCCAGCACTAGAAAGGCGCCGACGGATCCCATGATCATGCCGCCGCCGTGATCGGCCGACCGTTGCCAGAGCGGCTGCCAGTCGCCCGTGGCATGGGCACGGATGCCCTCGACCAGCAGCAGGATGTCGGCACGCTCCGCCACGAAGGCGCCGCCGACCAGCGAGTGGGTGGACTGACCGGACTTGATGCGGTGAAAGGCCGTCTCGACGGCCGAAATGCCCGCCGCTTCCTCGCCCATGAAGGTGCGCGACGAGCCGGTCACCTTGTGGACGATGGAAATATTGCCGGCGAGCAGGTTGGAAAGCTGCGCCAGAAACAGCGTCGGGCGCAGCTCCGTCGTCAGTTTTTCGTTGAGCAGGGTCTCGCGGTCGTTGCGCTTCAAAGCTTCGTCGACGATCAGCGAATCGACCTTGATGTCGCGCTCGCCGCCACCGGCGGCCACGATCATGTCCATCGAGGCGCAGGCCTCGGCATCTGTCTTCAGGCCGGCATCATCCAGCGCAAGACCGGCGGCGAACACGCCAAGCCGCTGCCAGTTCTCCATCTGGCGCTGGTCGCCACGCTTGGCGATCTGCTGCGACCAGTCGATCTCCGGCATCGGATGGATCGGATAGGGTTTGAAACGTTCGGTCTCCACCCGAGGAAGCTCGGCCTCGGCGGACGACAACAGCGCCACGTGCGGCTCCTTGCCGACGCCGTAGCAGGTGACGATCCCAACCCCGGTGATCACGACATCATTGTCAGACTTGCTCATTCTGTCCTCATTGCCTGGCGGTCACGCGCCAGCTTGAAGCGCGTCCATGAGCCCGACTTCTTCCGCACGCTTCCGCACGATGTCGGCAAGCGGCACTTCACTGAACGGCATGGTGCGAAGCTTCAACTGCGCGTCGCAGACCTTCTTGCCGTCGCAGGTGATCTTCGTCTTGGTGACGGCATAGCCGGATCCCTCATGCTCCAGAAACGCCTCGATGTCGAGTACGGCATCGGGTCCGACGAAGCTGCGCATCTT
>JBKBXP010000096.1:0-11346 GCA_046314035.1 Pseudorhizobium sp.
TCAGCGTTCCGTCTTCGTCGTGGATCTCGAACACCCGCACGTCCGGATGATAGGCCGGCACGTCCTTGACCTCGAAGGCACGGATGCCGAACACCCGGCTGGCGACATCGAAGCAGGCTTCTATGATCTTTTCCAGCTGCAGGTAGGGCTTCAGCTCTGACTCCGAAAAGTTGAAAGTCCGGTGGCGGAGCTTCTCGGCATAGTGCCGCCAGTCCCACGGCATGACCTCATGGCTGCCGCCTTCCTCCGCGATGAGACCGGCAAGGCTCGCCTCCTCCTCCAGCGCCCGCTTACGCGCCTTCTCCCACACCGCCATCAGCAGCCCGTTCACTGCTTCCGGCGTCTTTGCCATGGTGTTGTCGAGCTTGAAGGCGGCGAAGCTGTCGTACCCGAGCAGCTTTGCCCGCTCGGCCCGCAGCTCCAGCGTTTCCCGAACGATGGCGAGATTGTCCGTCTCGCCGCCGTTTGCGCCCCGCGCGGTCCACGCGCGGAAGGCCTGCTCCCGCAGGTCACGCCGCTCGGAAAATGTCAGGAACGGCTCGATGATCGACCGCGAGAGGGTCACGGCATAGCCGTTCTCGTGCCCGCGGTCCCGGGCGGCCGAAACCATGGCCTCGCGCAGGAAGGGCGGCAGTCCGGCCAGATCAGCCTCGTCCGTCAGGACCAGCGCCCAGGCCGTCTCGTCCGCCAGAACGTTCTGGCCGAATTTCGCACCGAGGCTCGCCAGCCGTTCGCTGATGGCGGCAAGCCTTTCCTGCTCCGGCTTGGCAAGCTTCGACCCGCTGCGGACAAAGCCCTTCCAGTGGCGCTCGAGGACACGTCCCTCCTCGACCGACAGTCCCAGCGTGTCGCGCGCCGCCCAGAGGTCGTCGATGCGCTTGAACAGCACCTCGTTCATGGAAAACCGGGAATAGTGGCGCGACATCTTCGGCGCGATGTCCCGCTCCAACGCCTGGATCACGTCGTTGGTATGCGCGCCGGCCTTGTTCCAGAACAGGGCCGAGATGCGCGAAAGCTCGTCACCGGCAATCTCCAGCGCGACGATGGTGTTCTCCATCGTCGGCGCCTCCGGATTGGCGGCAATGGCGTCGATCTCCGCGTCGTGCTTCTCCATGGCCGCATCGAAGGCGGCGGCGAAATCCTCGTCCTTCACCAGGTCGAAGCGCGGGAGCCCCTGATGTCCGTTCCAGTCGATGAGCGCGGGATTGATGGTAAGCTGCGGCATGCGAAACCCTTTGTTCTGGTGCCATCCGGCGATGGCGGAAGGCGGTATCATCTCTATCTGGGACGTTAGCCGATCCATGCAACCAGCCAAGCGATAAAGCGCACGGTAATTCGCCCGCGGCACAAAGTCTCTGTGCAAGCCTTGTCTGCGAAAGGAAAGGGCGTAAGTCTTCCCCAACCCCGGCTGTCAGCTGCTGAGCAAGGCCGGACGCAATGCAGCTTATTCGGCAAGGTTCGACTTTGCCCCCATGGCTAAGAATGAAAACCGACAATCAGCTCCCTATCCCGACCATGTCCGCGCGCCGCACCTCGCTGCTGGGGGCCCTTCTGGCGGCGCTCGGCCCTGTTTCCATGGCCATTTACACGCCTGCCATGCCGGAACTGGTCCGCGCCTTCGGCACCACGGATGCGGCCATCAAGCTCAGCCTCTCGGTCTATTTCGGTGGCTTTGCCGTCACCCAGCTGTTGTCCGGCCCGACATCGGACGCCTTCGGCCGCCGCAAGGCGACCCTAGGCTTCCTGATGATCTACCTGATCGGCAGCCTGGTGGCCGCCTTCGCCCCGACGGTCGACTGGTTGCTGGCCGGCCGCCTGATCCAGGGCATTGGCGCCTCCGTCGGCATCACCGTGTCGCGTGCCATCGTGCGCGACCAGTTTACCGGCGCTGAAGCCTCTCGAATCCTCAACATGATTGGCATCATGCTGGCCATCGGCCCGGCAGCAGGCCCGACGCTGGGCGGCCTCGCCCTGACGTTCTTCAACTGGCAAGCGGTGTTTTTCCTGATGGTCGGCTTCGGGCTGGTCAGTTGCATTGTGGTCGGCCTGCTGATGAAGGAAACCACGATCCCCGATCGCGCCCTCATCCGCCCGTCACGCCTGATCGGCTCCTACCGAACGCTGATCGCCGACCCGCAGGTACTCCTCTCCGCCCTCGTGCTGGCCGGCACGGTTGGCGCGCTCTATGCGCAGGCGACCATGCTGCCCTTCGTCCTGATCAACAGGGTCGGGCTGACCCCCGGCCAGTTCGGCCTCGGCATGCTGATGCAATCGGGCTTCTTCTTTCTGGGCTCCGTCAGTCTTCGGGTCTTGGCAAAACGCCTCGGCCAGAACGGCGCCCTGCGCACCGGGCTGACCCTGGCAGGTCTCGGCGGCACGATGATCGCTCTCTCGGTCCACCTGGTCGAGCCGACCTTCCTGTCCATCATGGTACCGGTGGCGTTCTGCGCCTTCGGCATGGCCTTCGTCATTCCCGATATCACGACAGCGGGTTTACAGCCCCATCCCAGGATCGCCGGCTCGGCGGCAGCCCTTCTCGGTTTCATCCAGATGGGCGCGGGCTTCCTCGGTGGCGTTGCCGCAGCCCTCATCGGCGACCCGCTGCTGGCCTTTGGCACCGTGATACCGCTGATGAACCTCATGGCGATCCTGGCCTATTTCGGTTTTCTCAACGTCCGCAAGCGCCGGACATGAAAAGCCCGCCGGTGGTTCGTCCACGGGCGGGCTGATGGTTCACCGGTTCTTGAGCCGGTTAGTTCGACAGGTTGCGCTTGCCGAGCGTGCGAAGGCGCAGCGCGTTAAGCTTGATGAAGCCCGCCGCATCCTTCTGGTCGTAGGCACCCTGATCGTCCTCGAAGGTGACCAGCTGATCCGAATAGAGCGACTTCGGCGACTCACGGCCGATGACCATGACATTGCCCTTGTAGAGCTTCAGCGTCACTTCGCCTTCCACATGCTCCTGGCTCCGGTCGATGGCGGCCTGCAGCATTTCGCGCTCCGGGGAGAACCAGAAGCCGTAGTAGATGAGTTCCGCATAGCGCGGCATCAGCTCGTCCTTGAGGTGCGCGGCGCCCCGGTCGAGGGTGATCGACTCGATGGCCCGATGCGCCGACAAGAGGATCGTGCCGCCGGGCGTCTCGTAGACGCCGCGCGACTTCATGCCGACGAAGCGGTTTTCCACGAGATCGAGGCGGCCGATGCCATTGTCGCGACCGTAGTCGTTCAGAGCCGCCAGCAGCGTCGCCGGGCTCATGCGCACGCCGTTGATGGAGACGGCATCGCCCTTTTCGAAGCCGACCTTGATGACCGTTGCCTTGTCCGGAGCAGCTTCCGGCGAGATCGTGCGCATGTGCACATATTCCGGCGCCTCGACCGACGGATCCTCGAGAACCTTGCCCTCGGACGAGGAGTGCAGGAGGTTGGCGTCAACCGAGAACGGAGCCTCACCCTTCTTGTCCTTCGCCACCGGGATCTGGTGCTGCTCGGCGAAATTCAGGAGATCCGTGCGGCTCTTGAACGCCCAGTCGCGCCAGGGCGCGATGATCTTGATGTCCGGGTTCAGCGCATAGGCGGAAAGCTCGAAGCGAACCTGGTCGTTGCCCTTGCCGGTCGCGCCATGGGCGATGGCATCGGCGCCGGTCTTCTTCGCGATATCGATGAGGTGCTTGGAAATCAGCGGACGGGCAATCGAGGTGCCGAGCAGATAGACGCCCTCGTAGACGGCGTTGGCGCGGAACATCGGGAAGACGAAATCGCGGACGAATTCCTCGCGCACGTCCTCGATGAAGATCTCCTTGATCCCCATCATCTCGGCCTTCTTGCGCGCCGGCTCGAGCTCTTCGCCCTGGCCGAGGTCGGCCGTGAAGGTCACGACTTCGGCGCCGAGTTCCGTCTGCAGCCACTTGAGAATGATCGAGGTATCGAGACCGCCGGAATAGGCGAGAACGACTTTCTTCACGTCTTTGGGAAGTACCATGTTGGTTTCGTCCGTCCGCAATGATGAATGGCTGGCGCCACAGGCTTGGAATGGCAGGCACTTTTAGCGAGTTTGCCAAGAGGTGCAAGGGTGAGGCGTGGGGCAAACTGCTACAGATGGCGCCCAGTATTCATGCGATTATGGAGGATGCGGATAATTTCGACCTTCGAGCTCAGATCGACGTAAATGATGAAATGCGATCCGCAGGCCAAACTTAGATAGCCTTGTTTCACCGCGTCTATAGGTTTCCCTTTGCGGTGGCCGTCTGCAAGCTCTTCGAAAGCCTTCGTGAGTTGTCCGTAGTAGTCATCAGCCTGTGTCTTTGACCACCGTTCAAACGTGTAGAGCCAGATTTCGTTCAAACGTGTAGAGCCAGATTTGCTCCAGGTCTTGGCGTGCCTTTGGCGACAGTCTGTAGGAGCGTTCTCTAGGCGCCATACTTGCGGTGGATTTCTTCGAGAAACTGGCTCGAAACAAAAGGCTGCGGCTCTCCCGACGCATCGCCTTCGTCTATTGCCGCCCTGATCGCAGCAAGCCCCTCATCCTGCGCGCGTAGAAGTTCTAGAGCTGCCTGGACCACCTCGGCCTCCGAGGCGTAATCTCCCGCGCTCACCTTGTGAGCGATAAATTCTGCAAGGTCATCTCCAACGCTGATCGTTGCAACTCTGCCCATGCCTTACCTCCGGCCTCAGCCGTGTCTTGTTGACGATACCGACGAGGGTACCATATCCGCTGCGGCTTTAGAACGTGATGCAGCCAAGGAGTTCGCTTATGCATATTGACCATCCTGCGCTCGCAAGAGGCAATGTCGCCGTCATCACCGGCGCGGCGTCCGGCATCGGCCTCGCGGCTGCCAAGCGCTTTGCCGAACTCGGCCTCTCCATCGTGCTGGCCGACCTGGAAGGCGATGCGCTGGCAGACGCATGCCGGGAGGTGGCGGCGATCGCCGAGGGCGGCGAGGCGGACGTCACGCCGATCGGCACGGATGTCTCGCAGCCCGACCAACTGGAATCCCTGGAGCGCGCCGTGCTGCAGAAATACGGCCGCGTGCACGTCCTGATGAACAATGCCGGCGTCCAGCCGGGCAGTACTCTCTTTGGACCGCAAGCGAACTGGGACAAGGTCCTCGGCGTCAACCTGATGGGGGTGATCAACGGCAGCCGCATCTTCGGCCCCGGCATGATCGCCCACGGCGAGCCTTCGCTGATCGTCAACACCGGCTCCAAGCAGGGCATCACCACGCCGCCCGGAGATCCGGCCTACAACGTCTCCAAGGCCGGCGTGAAGGCCTTTACGGAAGCGCTGCAGCATGAGCTGCGCAGCACGTCGAACGGCGCTGTCACCGCCCATCTTTTGATCCCGGGCTTCGTCTTCACCGGACTGACGGCGCGCGGACGCGTGGAAAAGCCGGAGGGCGCCTGGACCCCGGAACAGACGGTGGACTTCATGCTCGAAGGGATCGCCCGCGGTGATTTCTACATACTTTGCCCCGACAACGAGGTTGATCGCGCCACCGACGAACGGCGTATCCTTTGGGCAGCAGGTGACGTCGTCGAGAACCGGCCGCCCCTGTCGCGCTGGCACCCGGATCACGCGGAAGCGTCCAAGGCGTTCATCGCCAGCCGCGGCTGATTGGCAGGGGCAGAAAAGCCGGATAAGGATGCAGGCCAGACCAGCCTGTCGAGGGATCCATGGACCTCCTGCCGAACCTGCCCACGCTTCTCGCCTTCACCGCGGCCAGCCTGCTGCTGGCCGTGACGCCCGGCCCCGACATGACGCTCTCGATCAGCCGGGCGCTGGCGCAAGGACGCGGCCAGGCGCTCTACGTCGTGGTCGGCACCTCCACCGGCATCCTGATCCACACACTGCTCGTGGCGTTTGGGATTTCCGCCCTGATCACCGCCTCCCCCACTGCCTTCTTCATCCTGAAGACGGGCGGCGCCGCCTATCTTCTGTGGCTCGCCATCCAGGCCATCCGCTTCGGCTCGAACCTTTCCATCGAAAGGGTCGAAGGCGCGAAAAGCTCGGCGCTCGCCAACATGTCGACAGGACTCTGGGTCAATCTGCTCAACCCCAAGGTCATCATCTTCTTCATGACATTCCTGCCGCAGTTCGTGACGGCGGGCGATCCGGCCGTCACGGAGAAGCTGATCTTCCTCGGCGTCTTCTTCATCGTCGTCTGCTCGCCGGTCAACGTCATCGTCATCCTGCTGGCCGACCGCCTGGCAGGCTGGCTGCAGGCGAACCCGAAGGTCCTGCGCGGCATCGACTACACGTTTGCGGGCGTGTTCTCGGTCTTTGCCATGAAGATCTTCCTCACCCAGTCACGCTGAGGCCGGACCCCGGTTCAGCCGAGGTCGAGCCCCATCTGCCAGAAATCCGCCTCCAGACGGGTGGCATCGCCGAACACCGTCGACAACTGCTCCATGCGCTGCGCATCGACGCCCGCGAGCCGCCGGTTCAGCCATTCAAGTTCGGACGCCACCAGCGCCTGGTACTCGTCGCCGCCATACATGGCGATCCACTCCGCATAGGGGTTGCCGTCGTGCCGGGTGAACGGCTGGCGCAGGATCCAGCCGGCGATCTCGCCATAGCCAACGATGCAGGGCGCCAGCGCCACATGCAGGTCAAGCAGATCGCCACTCATGCCGGCGTCCAGCACGTAGCGGGTATAGGCAAGCGTCGCCCGCGACGCCGTCAGCTTTGAGAGCGCGCTCTCATCGATGCCCCAGGAGGCGCAGTAGTTGACATGCAGCCCGATCTCCACGTCGACGATCGCCTTGAGGCTGTCGAGCCCCTGCCGGATCTCCGAGAGGTCGCGGCTCTTGTAGACGGCAAGCCCCCAGGCCCGGGCAAACTGCACGAGGAACAGATAGTCCTGCTTCAGGTAGTGCTGGAAGGCCGCCTCCGGCAGCGTGCCTGCCGCCAGTTCCTGCACGAAGCGATGCTCGCGATAGCTCTGCCAGTCGGTGGCGCTGCGCGCCTTCAGGCTCTCGAACGGCGTCGTCATCGGATCAATCGTCTTCGCCGTGGCCGGCGATCATCATCGCCTCGAAGGCCAGACGCTCGGTCTTGCGCATCCGCTCCGATTCCGACTTCAGCTGGCCGCAGGCCGCCAGGATGTCGCGACCGCGCGGCGTGCGGATCGGCGAGGCGAAGCCCGCCTGGTTGACGAAATCGGCGAACCGCTCGATCGTTGCCCAGTCGGAACACTGGTAGTTGGTGCCCGGCCATGGGTTGAACGGTATCAGGTTGATCTTGGCCGGCACGCCCTTCAGAAGCTTCACCAACTCCTTGGCGTCTTCCAGGCTGTCGTTCACATCCTTCAGCATCACGTATTCGAAGGTGATACGGCGCGCGTTCGAGAGGCTCGGATAGGCGCGGCAGGCTTCCATCAGCTCCTTCAGCGGGTATTTCTTGTTGATCGGCACCAGCATGTCGCGCAGCTCGTCACGCACCGCATGCAGCGAGATCGCCAGCATCACGCCGATCTCCTTGCCCGTCCGGTAGATTTCCGGAACGACGCCGGAGGTCGAGAGCGTCACGCGCCGCTTGGAGAGCGACAGTCCGTCGCCGTCGGTGGCGATCAGCAGCGCCGTCTTGACCGCCTCGAAATTGTAGAGCGGCTCGCCCATGCCCATCATCACGATGTTGGTTACCTTGCGGTCGCTCGACGGGATCATCGATCCCTGCGGCACATCGAGGTCCGGGAAGTCGCCGAGACGGTCACGCGCCAGCAAAAGCTGCGCCAGGATTTCCTCGGCCGTCAGGTTGCGCACCAGCTTCTGGGTGCCCGTGTGGCAGAAGGAACAGGTGAGCGAGCAGCCGACCTGGCTGGAAATGCAGAGCGTGCCGCGGCCTTCCTCAGGGATATAGACGGTTTCGATTTCGACCGGGCGACCGGCGCCGCGCGGCGGAAACCGCAACAGCCACTTGCGGGTGCCGTCAGCGGAAATCTGCTCCTCCACCACCTCCGGACGTGCGATCGTGAAATGCCTCTTCAGCATCTCGCGCATGTCCTTGGCGACATTGGTCATCGCGTCGAAATCGGAAACGCCGCGGATGTAGAGCCAGTGCCAGAGTTGGCTGACGCGCATGCGCACCTGCTTCTCCGGCACGCCCTGTTCGCGAAGCGCCGCACCCATCTCTTCGCGCGTCAGTCCGATCAGCGACGGATTTGTGCCGGCAAGCACGGGTCTTGCGACAAGCGGGGCTTTGATCGCAGGATCGAGAACGGCTTCGGAAACTGACATCATCTTGTCCTGTTCAAACGCATGCGCTCACCGCGGGCGGCGGCTGGTCGGGCATGTTGTGGCTTGAGCACTTCGCGTCGGCAAAGGCCGAACGATCAACTTTGGCGCGGCACTTACCATCAAATCGGTGCGGCGTCACCATTCTTCAAGACGCACAAAGGGCCGGTCTGCGGACCGGCCCTTAGAAGAGGACGTGGAAACGGGTGGGTTACTTGCAGGATTCGATCTGCTTCAGTGCCGCGGAAATGCCCGACAGCGAGTAGGAATAAGATGTGGCCGTACCACGCCCGGAGGTGGCGCTGACAGTCATCGAGCTTCCGCCTTTCATGGCCGCGACCAGTGCCGGCTCTTCCGCCGCGTTCTCCACCCAGGCAGCCCTATCCTTCGTGAACATCACGAAGGTCTTGCCGTCGATGGCGACATTGACCTTGGAGCTTTCCCGCAGCGGGTAGCCCATCATCGCCTGCGGCTCGTAGGAGATGTTCTGGCCCGGGCGCTGCGACACGATGAAGAAGATGTCGCCGTGATCGACGCTCGCCGGCTCCTTGGCAGTCGGAACAGACAGGACGTAGCAGACAGTGCTGCCGGAGGAGTTATAGGAATAGGCACCCCAAGCATTGAACTGCTGGATGCGGGTAGGCGATTGAGCCGATGCGATGCCGGCGGCTGCCAGCATGAGGGCCAATGCGGTTGTTACGATTTTTACAGACATGGTTTCCTGCCGCTTCTTCAATCTGCGCCCAAAAGGCACGCCTGGTCAGGCATCTTCACGATTCGGTCGAATTTGACTCAAATGCAGTTACCAAACCGTCAACGGCAGGCGAATGAGATTGTCATCACTATCCCATCTGCCCGATCCACCGACTGCGACCAGGGAGCTTCTTCCCGGCAGCCACTGACACAAGGATTAGGGCGAGAGTTTGTCGTCCAGCAGACGAGGTCGCCCCAGGCGCAGTGGGCTCTATCACTTCGCGGGTGCAGGGCCTTCCTCGGTTGCGAGAGCCCTGTCGGCTGCTTGGTAGTGACGGTCGCCGATATGCCCCTGGATCATTCTGAGCGCCGCCGCAAACACGGCCATGTCATCGGTGAAGCCGACGACGGCGAAGAAATCCGGCAGCAGATCGAACGGCAGGATGAAATAGGCGAGCGCTGCCAGAAGCACGCCCCGCACGCGGGTCGGTGTCTTGGGGTCGAGCGCGCAGTAATAGGCCGCGACGAGGTCTCTGCTGAATGGCACATAGCCGGCGACGCGCATGAGCTTGGGCCAGAACTTCGCCCGCACCTGCTTTTCGCGGCGATCCTGGGTTTCTTCGTCCCCCGGCAGCAGGATCTCGCCGATCTTGACATCATCCATAGAAAAATCCTCGGTCCAGTCGCATCGACGCTAGGATGTGGGGCGCTACAGCCGGGACTTCAATCGCTCCGCCCTGCGGCTGCGCGATCCATGGCTTTCGCAAGCAGGAAATCCTTCGTGGTCAGCCCGGACACGTCGTGTGTCGTCAGCACCACCTCGACGCGGGAATAGACGTTGAACCACTCGGGATGATGGTTCATCCGTTCCGCCACGAGCGCGCACTCGCTCATGAAACCGAAGGCTTCTGCGAAGTTTCGAAACTTGAACGTCTTCGTCAGCGCCAGACCGTCTTCGCGCAGCACCCATCCGACGATCTCGCCGAGAGAGTTTTCGACATCCGTGGCCGCGAGGCGGACGTAGGCTGCAGGCTTGCCCGTCACACGAAGCTCTTCATCGGCTCGATGGAAGAACGATTGGTGCCGCTGCGGACCTCGCTCAGCGGGAAGCCTTCCTCGGTGAGATAGGGCCCGCCTCCGACCGAATCCTTGGAGGACATCAGCACGAACCGGGAGACCTTGAATGGCAGCGTATGAAAATCGCCACGCCCCGAGAGGTAGCGGACTACATCGTCCAGGCGACAGGCCTTCAGCCGGGCGAGCGAGACATGTGGCATGAACTTGCGCGGATCGGGTGGTAGGCCGACACGCTGGCAGATCCGCTCGATCTCTGCCTGGAGTGCCGACATTTCCTGAGAGGGCGAGACGCCGGCCCAAACCGAATGCGGCTTCTTCGAGCCGAAGGAGCCTATCCCGTTGAGACTGACCTGGAACTCCGGCCGGTCGATCCGATCGAGACGATCGACGATCTCGTCAGCGGTACGACCGTCCACATCGCCAATGAACCGCAGCGTGATGTGGTAGTTTTCCACATCGATCCACCGCGCTCCCGGGAGGCCGCCTCGCAGGAGGGAAAGGCTGAGGGCAACATTGCGCGGGATTTCGAGGGCGATGAAAAGTCTCGGCATTGCGAACCTCCTCGAATCTTCTGCGATTGCGAACAGCGAATCACGGGTGTCGGTTCCACGCAAGCAATTAATTGGCGCCGGACTGGATCTCCCGGACAAAGCGCTCCACCGCCGGCAGCGAGCGCTCCACCATGATCTCCACGCCCCGTGCATTCGGGTGCATTCCGTCCTCCAGCTGCGTCCCGGCCACTGCCACCACGCCATCCAGGAAGAACGGGTAGAGCTGCAAGTCATGCTTTTCGGCCAGGCGCGGATAGATGTCGTTGTAGCGCGTCGAGTACTCGCCGCCCATGTTCGGAGGCGCCATCATGCCGGCGAGCAGCACCGGTATGTTGCGCGCCTTGAGCCGCGTGATGATCGCATCGAGGTTCTTTTCCGTCTGTTCGGGCGGAACGCCGCGCAAGGCATCATTGGCGCCGAGTTCCAGGATGACACCGTCCGTGCCGTCTGGAACCGACCAGTCGACGCGCGACAGTCCGCCCGAGGTGGTGTCGCCCGATACCCCGGCGTTTGCCACGGTCACCTCGAGGCCGCTTGCCCTCAGCGCCTCTTGAAGCTGCACCGGATAGGCCTCGTTCGGCGCCAGCTGGTAGCCCGCCATCAGGCTGTCGCCGAAGCCGACCAGTTGGACCGCCTGTTGCTGCGATGCGGCCGGCGAGGCGAGACAGCCCATCATGACGAGGAAGTGAAGGAGGATTGCTTTTAATCTCAAGGCCTGTTTCCTAGATGTTGCGCTGCCGTTGCGCGGTGTCTGTTCTTGCTTATTGCCAATATAGGAAGCTTTTCTTTGACTGAAACC
>JBKBXP010000097.1:0-11290 GCA_046314035.1 Pseudorhizobium sp.
AATGTGAGGGACGTGGATCCGACGCTTTACGATCCGACTGGCGCTCAAACTGGAACGCGGTCAGCCGGCGGTGGCAATCTCAACTACCTGCCAGGTAGTGCGGACGGTAGTGAAAACTATTGGGCTCCCCGTGTCGGTGCCAAGGCTGCGATTGGCGATGCGGCAGATTGCATGTTCGATTATTCCGAACCGTGGGGCGCTCATAAAAATCCAGGAAGAAACTGGGCTGGCGCTAATGAGGATATCGAGACTAAAGTTGAAAGCCGCAACTACGCGGTTACATGCTCCTACCGTGTTGATGCAGGGCCAGGGCAGCTTCGACTGATTGGCGGGACATTCTATCAAGAGGTATACGGTTTTCAGGAGCGCCTGGTTCAGGATTTCTCCCGTCTCGGAGTTCCTTTAACGGGAGTCGGACGACTAGATCTTGAAGGTGATGGATGGGGCTGGCGGGCCGGTGTAGCTTATGAGATTCCGGAGTACGCCTTTCGCGCTAGCCTCGTCTACAATAGCGAGGTAAAGCTTGACGACATCACCGGTACTCTGAATCTCACTCAGCTTCCTTCAACACCTGGAACTCCGGCTGGAAGCATTGTTGACGTGCACGGCTCTCAGGCCATGCCTGATGTTCTTGAGTTGAAGGTGCAATCGGGTATTGCGCCTGACTGGCTCGCATTCGGGTCTGTCAAGTGGACGGATTGGAGCCAGTTTCAGAAGATTCCGTTCTGCTCTGCAGCGGTCACGGGCACTTGCACGACGGCGAATGGTCTCACTTCCCTCGACCTCGGCTACCGCGACGGCTGGACCGTCTCGGGCGGCGTCGGCCACAAGTTCAACGAACAGTGGAGCGGCGCCGTCAGCGTCACCTGGGATCGTGGAACTTCGCAGGACTTCGGAACCCAGACGGATACATGGACCCTGGGCGTCGGCACTGCCTACACCCCGACGAAGAATGTCGAGTTCCGGGTCGCCGGTGCTCTTGCCCTGCTGACCGGGGGTAGCTCTAACGCTGTCACCCTTGACGGTGAACGGTACGGCCAGCGCGCGAACTACACCTTCGGCGACGATATCGCCGCTGGTCTCTCGACGTCCCTGAAGGTCCGCTTCTAGTCGCCCTCAAGAGGCAACAGACAAAGCCCGGCCATCGCGCCGGGCTTTTTTTATCGGATATGAGCGCGAGATCGTCGTCCCTGGTCGGAATCTTGTGACGATTTGGCAACACATCTCCGGCAGAGTCTGCAGCGCCTGATCGAGGGGCAAATACGTCTACTTCCCGCCACAAACGGGGAGCAGCGATGAGGGCGAAAGAGGCGGACCACGGGGGTGGGGCGCCTTGAGTTGGAGTATCATGGGCGGGAATTCACAGCGAAAGCCAGGTCTTGAGCGCGTCGGTGACGTGGGCGAGCTGCACGAGGACGGAATGCGGGCCTTGCGGCGCCACGTCCCAGTCTCGCCGAAAATTGCGTGTAGCCTTCTATCCGGTCCACCTGCCCGGGTTCTGAACCCGAAGGCGGGAAACAGGCCTGCCTCCAACAGCCGCTGGCTGTTGATGCCGACGACCGGAAGAGTGTGAACGATGTCTGGTAAGGGATCCATGAGAGTACTGCTTCTGGGGGCATCGTTGGCCTCCATCGTGATCATGACCGGTTCTGCCGCTGCCTTCGACATCAACTCGGGGGTAACGCGGGAATCCGGGCCGTTCGACCTCTTCAAGTTCGGCTTCAAGGCCTACAAGAACGGCCAGAAGGAAGAGGCCGTCGAGGCCTATCGCTATGCGGCCGAAAAGGGTCACACCGGCTCCCGCTGGGCGCTCGCCAACATGTATGCCTATGGCGACGGCGTCGCCAAGGACGACTTCGAGGCTTTCAAGATCTACAACGAGATTGCCGCGGCTGGAATTGAGCCGGGCTCGGAAGACACGGGCTTCTTCGTCAACGCACTTCTGTCGCTGGCGAGCTACTACCGCGACGGGATTTCCGGCACCCCGGTCAAGCGCGATCTCTCCCAGGCGCGCCAGCTCTATTTCCAGGCGGCGTCTGCCTTCGGCGTCTCGGAAGCGCAGTTCCAGCTTGCCAAGATGATCCTGGCCGGCGAGGGCGGAGCGCAGAACGTCCATCAGGCCAAGAAGTGGCTGAACCAGGCCCGCAAGGGCGGTCACGCCGGTGCCATGGCGGTTTTCGGCGATGTACTCTTCCAGGAGGGGCATACGGTCCGCGGCCTGGCGTTCCTGACGGCGGCACTCGACCGTTGCGGTCCCAAGGACTGCGGCTGGATGCAGCAGCTTCAGGAGCAGGCCTTCTCGGTTGCGAACGAAGAAGAGCGCCGCGTCGCCGTCGCCCTGTCGCAGGAATTCAGCCACACCATCGAGTAGCTGCCTGACGCGGTCAGGCCGCCTCGAAGTCGAACACTGCCGTCACCGGCACATGGTCCGATGGCTTCTCCCAGCCCCGCACATGCTTTTCGATCTCCGTCGAGCGCAGCTTGTCGGCCGCCTCCGGCGACAGCAGCATGTGGTCGATGCGGATGCCGTTGTTCTTCTGCCAGGCGCCCGCCTGATAATCCCAGAAGGTATAGAGCTTGGTCGCATCATTCGTTGCCCGCACGGCTTCCGTGAGCCCCAGGTTCTCCAGGCGCCGGAACGCTGCCCGCGTCTGCGGCAGGAACAGCGCGTCGCTGGTCCATGCGGCTGGATCGAAGCAGTCGTGCGGCTCGGGAATGACGTTGTAGTCGCCCGCCAGGATCAGCGGCTCCTCCAGCAGCAGGCAATTCTCCGCATGCTGGCGCAGACGCTCCATCCATCTCAGCTTGTAGGGATATTTCACCGGATCATCGGCAGGATTGCCGTTCGGCAGATAGATCGAGGCAACGCGGATCGCACCGCCGCGGACCGAATAGACGCCCTCGATGTAGCGGGACTGCTCGTCATCGTCGCCCCCCGGCAGACCACGGATGACCTCGTCCGGGCGGATCTTGGAGAGAAGCGCCACGCCGTTGAAACCCTTCTGGCCATGGGTCTCCACATGATATCCGAGGGCTTCGATCTCCAGTCGCGGAAAATTCTCGTCGACCGACTTGATCTCCTGCAGGCAGGCGATGTCGGGGGAGGAATCGCTCAGCCACTGGCGCAGGCTGTCGATCCGCGCCTTCACCCCGTTGATGTTCCATGTGGCGATCTTCATCGGCTGTCCGCTCCTGTTGTCGGCACCCTTTTAGCGAACGCCACGGTGTTTGGAAGCCCATGACGGCGTGGTGACGATCAGACGGAGAAGCTTGTGCCGCAGCCGCAGCTTGCAACGGCATTGGGGTTCCTGATCTGGAACGACTGGCCGAGCAGATTGTCGACGAAGTCGATCTCCGAGCCTTCCATGTAGACGAGCGACAGGCTGTCGATGAGCACCTGGGCTTCACCCTTGGCGATCACCACGTCATCGGCGTCGGGGGAGCCGGCAAGGTCGAACTTGTAGGAGAAGCCGGAGCAGCCGCCGCCTTCCACCGAGACCCGCAGCGCCTGCTTGCCGGCTTCGGCTGCGACGATCTGCGAAATGCGCTTTGCTGCAGCGTCCGAAAGGGTGACATTGGGTGTCGTCATGTCGTCTCCTGCCGAGTTTAAGGCTCGGGTAAGGTTGGTAGTCTCGGCTGATGCCGGATTGCACTATAGGTATGAACCCTTAAAACCCACGTCAATGGGCGAGGCAAGCAGAGAGGCCAGGCGAACGGATGACGATTGATAGGCAGGCACTGGGCTACGGCAGCGGTGACAAGGCGCCCTTCGCTGCAGATCCCTGGGCGTCGCGCGGGCGCCTGTTCCCGGAAGGCGGCAGTCTCACCCGTTCGGAATTCCAGCGCGATCGTGACCGGATCGTCCACGCAACGGCCTTCCGGCGGCTGAAGCACAAGACCCAGGTCTTCATCAGCCCGGACGGCGACCACTTCCGCACCCGCCTGACCCATACCATCGAGGTGGCGCAGATTGCCCGTGCGCTGGCGCGCGCGCTAAAGCTCGACGAGGATCTGGCCGAGGGAGTGGCGCTCGTCCACGATTTCGGCCACACCCCCTTCGGCCACACCGGCGAGGACGCGCTCGACGAGGCGCTGAAGCCCTATGGCGGCTTCGACCACAATGCCCAATCGCTCCGGATCGTCACCAAGCTCGAGCGGCGCTACGCCGATTTCGATGGGCTCAACCTCACGTGGGAAACCCTCGAGGGTCTGGTGAAGCACAATGGCCCCTTGCTGACGCCTAAGGGCGAGGGGACGCGCGGACCGGTGCCGCAGCCGATCCGCGACTACTGCCAGCTCTACGATCTTGAGCTTTCAAGCTATGCGAGCCTGGAGGCGCAGGTGGCCGCGATCGCCGACGACATCGCCTACAACACCCATGACATCGACGACGGCCTGCGCGCCGGCTACCTGACCTTCGAGATGCTGGAGGACGTGCCCTTCCTCGCTGGCCTGATGAAGGAGGTCCGCGACCGCTACCCGCATCTGGAGCCCAGCCGCTTCACCCACGAGATGATGCGTCGCCAGATCACCCGCATGGTCGAGGACGTCATCGGCTACGCGCAGCAGAGTTTGAGCGAGGTGAAGCCGCAGTCCGCAGCCGAAGTTCGCGGCTGCGGCCGGGTCATCGCCAGTTTCTCGCCGGAGATGGCGCAGACCGACCGGCTGATCAAGAAGTTGCTGTTTTCGCATATCTACCGGCACCCGGAGATCATGCGCATCCGTACGGGAGCCGCCCAGATCGTCACCGATCTGTTCGGTGCCTATCTTGCGGATCCATCGCTGATGCGCAGCCACTACTGGGTGGAGCACATGGCCGGGCTTTCGCCGCCGGCGCGAGCCCGCCACGTCGGCGACTACCTGGCCGGCATGACCGATTCCTACGCGGTTCGTGCGCATGGCGAGTTGTTTGACCGGACTCCCGATTTGCGTTAGGCAGCGCCCCAACAACAACGGCTTTTCAAGGGTCCGCCTGGTGCGGGAATGATGATATGAATCTCTTTGCCGACTTCGAGACAAGAATAGAAAATGCGCTCGAATCCATCGATTTGATCAAGGAGAAGCGCAGCGAGGTCGATTTCGCCCGCGTCGCCGTCGAACCCCCGCGAGATCCAAGCCATGGCGATATCGCCACCAATGCCGCCATGGTGCTGGCCAAGCCGCTCGGCACCAATCCGCGGGAGCTGGCTGAACTGATCGTCGCGCGTTTGAGAGAAGACCCCGACGTCGTCGACCTGTCGATCGCCGGGCCAGGCTTCATCAACATTCGGCTGTCGAAAGAGTACTGGCAGCGGCTGCTGACGGCGGTCATCCGGCAGGGAACCGACTATGGCCGCTCGACGGTTGGCGCTGGCCGCAAGACGAACGTCGAATACGTCTCCGCCAATCCGACCGGACCCATGCACGTCGGCCACTGCCGCGGCGCCGTCGTCGGCGACGCTCTGGCCAACCTGATGGCGTTTGCCGGTTACGAGGTCACCAAGGAATATTACATCAACGACGCTGGCAGCCAGATCGATGTCCTGGCGCGCTCGGTCTTCCTGCGCTACCGCGAGGCACTTGGCGAGACCATCGGCGAGATCCCCTCGGGGCTCTACCCCGGCGACTACCTGGTGCCGGTCGGCAAGGCCTTGGCCGACGAATTCGGCGTGCGGTTGCACAACATGCCGGAAGACGAGTGGATGCCGCTCGTCAAGGACCGGGCGATCGACGCCATGATGGTGATGATCCGCGAGGATCTGGAGGCGCTGAACGTTCGCCACGACGTCTTCTTCTCGGAGCGGACCCTGCATGCGGAGGGCGCCCAGCGCATCCGCGCCGCCATCAACGACCTGACCTTCAAGGGGCACGTTTATCGTGGCTCGCTGCCGCCGCCGAAGGGGCAGGTGCCGGAGGACTGGGAAGATCGCGAGCAGACCCTGTTCCGGTCCACTGAGGTGGGCGACGACATCGACCGGCCGCTGATCAAGTCGGATGGCAGCTACACCTATTTCGCCGCCGACGTGGCCTACTTCAAGGACAAGTTCGACCGCGGCTACGACGAGATGATCTATGTCCTCGGCGCCGATCATGGCGGCTACGTCAAGCGCCTGGAGGCGCTGGCACGGGCGATTTCCGGCGGCAGCGCCAAGCTTACGGTTCTGCTCTGCCAGCTGGTGAAGTTGTATCGCAACGGCGAGCCCGTGAAGATGTCGAAGCGCTCGGGCGATTTCGTCACGCTGCGCGAGGTGGTCGATGAAGTGGGCCGCGATTCGGTTCGCTTCATGATGCTTTACCGCAAGAGCTCAGAGCCTCTGGATTTCGATTTCGCCAAAGTGACCGAGCAGTCGAAAGATAATCCGGTCTTCTACGTGCAGTACGCCCATGCCCGCTGCATGTCGGTCTTCCGCCAGGCCCGGGAGGCGTTCCCGGACCTCGATATTGATTCGATTGATCTTTCGGAGCTGTCCAAGGACATCGTCGACGATCATGAGATTCAGCTGATCGGCAAGCTTGCCGAATATCCGCGCGTCGTCGAGGCTGCGGCACTGTCTCAGGAGCCCCATAGACTTGCATTTTACCTCTACGATCTGGCAAGCTTCTTCCATGCTCACTGGAATAAGGGCAAGGATCAGCCGAGCTTACGGTTTGTTAACGATAAGAACCGAGAATTGAGTATTGCCAGACTTGGGCTGGTGCGGGCTGTTGCCTCTGTTTTGAAGTCGGGATTGTCCATCACGGGCACTGCTGCACCGGACGAGATGCGATAGCAACGCCACCATTTCCCCACAAAGCGCTGGCAATGCCCTTAATGACTGTAGGTGGGTGGACGAGGCAATGGCAGACAACAATCTTGCGCGTAACCGGAATGATCGTCCGGATTTCTTCGCCGACGATGATCCGTTGGCGGAACTCGCCCGGATTGTTGGATATGACGAGCGTCTTGTTCCCAAGCTTCCCGCCGCGGATCGCCGCGAGCCGGCCTTCAACCTCGAAGATGAATTGCTGCAGGAGTTCGAGCGCTACGAAGCGCCGCGTCCGCACCACTCGTTGGTCGCACCTGCTGATCACGCGGCCCCTGTCGTGTCCGCACCAAGCCTTGATGATGCAGTCGTTGCGCCGGATGAGCAGGTTTACGCAGCCGTCGATTCACCCGCTGACGACGCGCCGTCCGACGTTGTCGTCCCTTACGATGAGCCTTCGGTCGAGGTTGCGTCGGCGTCGAGCCTGGAGCCTTCGTTCGGTGTCGATCACGCGTTCGATGACACGCCTTCGTTCGAACTGGAAGCAGGCGAGGAAGAAGCACCCCTTCCTGCCGTGGAGCTGGGGACGCAGCACCTCGATGCGCAGATGGAGCCTGCTGCTTTCGAAGGCAGCGTCGAACCGAGTGAAGAGCCTTCAGTCGCGATAGACCCGCAGGATGAAACCGTCTCCACTCATGCTGATCCGAGCGTGGAAATGGTGCCCGAGGCATCGCGAGCCGAGCCGTCCTTCGATCTCTCCGACGAGGTGGAGCTGTCGATCGGTGCGACCGAAACACTCGACGCGCGCGCTCAGGATGAGCGGATGCGGATGGGACGCAAGCCGATCTACACACCGGGCTTCCGGATGCCGCTGGCCAATTTCAACGCGCAGAGCGAGCGGCCTCGCACTGCGGTGCCGAACTCCGCTTTTGGTTCGCGGACCGAACCCAGCATGGATCTCTCCCCGCCGTTCGAGCAGGGCACCGCCGTGGTCGAGCCGGAGACTTCGTCCGAGGCGGTTTTGGTCGAGGCGCCACAGGAGCCGGTTGTTTCCCACGTGCCGGAGACCTTCGTTGCTGCCGCTGAGCCGAGCTTCGCTGATCAGGTGGACGTTGTTGCGGTCGACGACGGCTATTCCGTCTCGGAAGTGGCTGGCGATGACGATGGCGCCTTTGCGCTTTCCGGGGACGACCGCAGACATTCGGCTCCGGTCATTTCGGAGCCGCGCTGGGACATGCCCTTCGATCTCCGGGACGACGGCTTCAGCGCGCGCGTGCCTCTGCCTGCCAGCAGGCCTGCAGATGTCGCTGCCCAGACCGCTCACGTCGACCCGATGCACGACGATGATTTCGAACTGGCACTCGACGATCTTGAACTGGATCTGACGGAGATGTTCTCCGACGAGGAATTGCAGGTTTTCGACGAGCCGACGCCTGCCGCTCCCGCAGCACCCGTTGCCATGGCTGCACCGGCACCTGTTGAACCGCAGCGCTTTACCGCAACCTGGTCTCCGGTGGCACGCGTTGTGCCGGCAGCTGCCGCGCCTGTGTCTACGGTCTATGCTGCGGCTGCGGCCGCACCCATCCCGCCGGTTGCCGTGGCGCAGCCGGTCGAACCGATAGCACAGGTCCCGGACGCTGGCCCGGCGCTTGATGCTGCATCGAGCCTGGCCTTCGATCCGTCGCTGATTTCCGAGAACGTGGAGCAGCCCGAGCCGGTGTTCGACCTCAACGTGCCGGACCTGCAGGTCGAGGAACACGAGCCGGCCCCGGTCTTCCGCAACGACTACGACTACGACATCGATGCAGAACTTGCCTCGCTGCTGCAGCCGATGGCGGCCGAGGCCTCCGAGGCTAGCGATCCGGTCGAAGTGACGCCTGCCGAGCAGCCGCAGCGGTCTGCTGCCCCGGCGAGCTATCTCGATCTGGATGATTTCGAACGCGCCCTCGAGGAAGACTTCCGCCGCAGCCTGACGACCCCGCTGCCGCCCCAGGCCGGCATGGAAGAGGTCTCTGCCCGGACCCGTCTTCCGATCCCGGAGATTGCCCGTCGTCCGATGTCGGCCTATGCCGTGCCGTTGGCAATCGCCGGCGTCGTTATCGCTGGCAGCTCCATTGCCTATGCGCTCTTCGGCGGTGACGGCGGTTCGGTTGCATCCAACGGCGAACCGATGGTGATTGCGGCGGACACCACTCCGGTGAAGGTCCTGCCGGCAAATCCCGGCGGCAAGACGGTGCCGAACCAGGATAAGGCCGTCTATGATCGCGTCGCAGGCGAAGTGCCGGCAGCTCCCATGCAGGAGGCTTTGATCTCCTCCAGCGAGGAGCCGGTCGACGTGGTGCAGAAGACGCTGATGACCGACCAGCTGCCGCTGGAAGGGGAAGGCAACGCTGAATTTGCGGATGCGACCGCTGATTCCCCCTATCGCGAAGATCGCCTGATGCCGGACCTTCAGCAGGCGGAGCTTCCGGCAGACACCTCCCAGTCCGTGGCGGTCATGCCGCGCCGCGTCAAGACGATGATCGTTCGTCCCGACGGGACGCTGGTTGAACAGGAAGTCGCGGCTCCGGCTGAGCCGACTGTGCCATCGGCACTTCCGGTCGAGACCCAGAAGGTCGCCGCCGCTTCTGTACGCAGCGTCGAGACCGCCTCCGTCCCGGACGCATCGATCTCCGCCAATGCCGCTGCGGTCGACCAGGCTCCGGCATCCGGAATCGTACCGGTGTCTGCGGAGGTTTCCTCGGATCTCACCGCGGCTGCCGCCACGGCTGGTATACCACTTGAGGCTCCGGTGGCTGATCAGCCTTCGATTGCCGCCCCGGTTCCGATGGCGAGGCCTGCTCGTCAGCCCGCCAACGTTGTGGCGGCTGTGTCCAACCAGGGCACAGTCAGTGCGGCGCCAGCCGCACCGGCTGCCGCGCCGCAGACGCAGGTCGCCTCCGTGGCACCCGGCGGCTACGTGATCCAGATCGCTTCGCTGCCGAGTGCCGCAGACGCCGAAAGGTCCTACAATAACCTCTCATCGAAATTTGCTTCCGTGATCGGCGGCCGTGGTGTGGATATCCGGGCCGCGGAGATTGCCGGCAAGGGCACCTTCTACCGCGTCCGTATCCCGGCCGGCAGCAAGGAAGACGCCGTGCGGCTTTGCGAGAGCTATCGCGCCGCTGGCGGAAGCTGCCTCGTCGCGAAATAGCGCCACTCGGACATGACCATCAGAAAACGGGGCTGAAAGGCCCCGTTTTCATGTGAGGTTTGCCTCTCTGCGCATTCGCAATTTCTGCGCGGGCGCTTATCCTCACCGCATGAGCGAATCAAAAGCACTGATCCTGGGCGCGAGCGGCCCTGTCCTGACCGCCGACGAAATTGCCCTGTACCGCAACGAGCGGCCGTGGGGCTTCATCCTCTTTGCCCGCAACATCCAGGAGCCGGCGCAGATCGCCGATCTGGCGGCGGCCATGCGCGACACCGTCGGCCGCCCAGATGCGCCGGTGCTGATCGACCAGGAAGGCGGTCGCGTCCAGCGCATCCGCCCGCCGCTGGCCGAGAAATATCCCTCCGCCGCGGCACTCGGCGCGCTTTATCGACAGGATCGCGAGATGGGGTTGCGGGCTGCCTGGCTGATGTCGCGCCTGCATGCCTTCGACCTCCTGAAGCTCGGGATCAATGTCGATTGCCTGCCGGTGCTCGACGTTCCCGTGGAAGGTGCCAGCAATGTCATCGGTGACCGCGCCTATGGGTTCGATCCGGCCACGGTATCGGACATGGGCAAGGCCGCGGCCGACGGCCTTACCGCCGGCGGCGTGCTGCCGGTGATGAAGCACATCCCCGGTCATGGTCGCGGCATGGCCGACTCCCACCACGATCTGCCTGTGGTGACGGCCAGCCGCTCCGAACTGGAAGCCCACGACTTCCTGCCGTTCAAGGCGCTGAAGGACGAGTTGATGGCGATGAGCGCCCATATCGTCTTCACGGCGATCGACGCGGACGAGCCGGCGACGACTTCTCCCAAGGTGATCGAGGAAATCATCCGCGGCTTCATCGGGTTCGACGGTCTTCTGATGTCCGACGATACCTCCATGAATGCCCTGAAGGGCACGATTGGCGAGCGGGCGCGGCGAATAGCTGGGGGTGGCTGCGATATCATCTTGCATTGCAACGGAGTGATGGAGGAAATGAGAGCCGTGGTCGAAGAGGCGCGTCCGCTGCAGGCCGAGGCTCTCCGACGCGCCCGTCGTGTCGAGACAGCCTTTGGGCCCGGCGACGGTGGCGATGAAGCGGCGCTTCGCCAGGAGTTCTGGGGGCTTCTCTCCGTTTCCTGATTTGACGCATGAGGTGGGAATGGCATTAAACATCGCACCAGGCGCCATTCCGATGGACAAGCTCTGGCAGGACGTGCCGGAGCGGGCGGCAGACGAGCCGGCGCTGATGATCGACGTCGGCGGTTTCGAGGGGCCGCTCGACCTGCTTCTGCATCTGGCGCGCTCGCAGAAGGTCGATCTTGCAAAGATTTCCGTGCTGGCGCTGGCCGAACAATATCTGCTGTTTGTCGACAGCGCCCGCAGGGTCCG
>JBKBXP010000098.1:0-11270 GCA_046314035.1 Pseudorhizobium sp.
CCAGCCACAAGGGCACCATTGCCGCCTGCGAGCGGAGCCTGAAGCGCCTGCGCACCGACCGGCTCGACCTCTACCTCCTCCACTGGCGCGGCGACCATCCGCTCGCCGACACCGTGGCCGCCTTCGAGGAACTGCGCCATCAGGGGAAGATCGGCGCCTGGGGCGTCTCCAATTTCGACGTCGACGACATGGAGGAGCTGATGGATGTCCCGGGTGGCGGGAACTGCGCCGTCAACCAGGTGCTCTACAATCTCTCGCGGCGCGGCGTCGAATACGACCTGCTGCCCTGGTGCCAGGAACGCGGCATCGCCGTCATGGCCTATTCGCCGATCGAGCAGGGACGGCTGATCCGCAGCGAGGCGCTGGCCAGGATCGCCAAGGCCTATCAGGCAACGCCTGCGCAGGTGGCGCTTGCCTTCCTGCTGGAACGGGACGGCGTCATCGCCATCCCGAAATCCGCCAACACCAGCCGGGTGGCGGAAAACTGCGAGGCGGCGCGCCTGGAGCTGACGGAGGAGGATCTGCAGGCGCTCGACGCCGCCTTCCCGCCGCCGGCTAAGAAGACGCCCCTCGCCATGCTCTGATCACATCCCCTCCGATCACATGCCCTGGGGGCCGCGGTTCATCGCGGCTATGCCGGTTCGGCAGATCTCGATCAGTCCGAGCGGCTTCAGGATGGCCACGAACTGGTCGATCTTCGACGACTTGCCGGTCATCTCGAGGATGAAGTGCTCCACCGTCGCGTCCACCACCTTGGCGTGGAAGGCATCGGCAAGGCGCAGCGTCTCGGCGCGATGTTCGCCCGATCCGACCACCTTGATCAGCGCCACCTCCCGCTCGATCGGCCGCTCCTGGCCAAGGCTCTGCGCCCGCACCGTCAGGTCGACGACCCGGTGCACCGGCACGATGCGCTCCAGCTGCGCCTTGATCTGCTCCAGCACGGCGGGCGTTCCGCGCGTCACGATGGTGATGCGCGACAGATGCGCCTCATGCTCGGTTTCCGAGACGGTCAGGCTCTCGATATTGTAGCCGCGCCCGGAAAACAGGCCGATGACGCGGGCCAGCACGCCCGGCTCATTGCTGACGAGAACGGAGAGGGTGTGGTTCTCCGCCTTGGCCGTCTCCGGCGCGATGAAGTAGGCGGAGCCGGTCGGTTGTCGATGCGCATTCATGATCTTGCGTCCATTCTATGAGAGATTGCTTTAGGAGACACGGCTCAGACGAGCTGGCGTCCCTTGGCATCGATGGCATTGGCGACCGCGTCGTCTGTGGCCTCGTCCGGCAGCAGCATCTCGTTGTGCGCCTTGCCCGACGGGATCATCGGGAAGCAGTTGGCGAGATTGGCGACGCGGCAGTCGAAGATCACCGGCTTCTTGACGGCGATCATCTCCTCGATCTTCCCGTCCAGCTCCTTCGGATCGTCGCAATACATGCCGATGGCACCATAGGCTTCCGCCAGCTTGACGAAGTCCGGCATCGCCTCCGTGTAAGAGTTCGACAGCCGGTTGCCGTGCAGGAGCTGCTGCCACTGGCGCACCATGCCCATGTACTGGTTGTTGAGGATGAAGATCTTGACCGGCAGGTCGTACTGGATGGCGCAGGACATTTCCTGGATGCACATCTGGATCGAGGCGTCGCCGGCAATGTCGATGACGAGTGCATCCGGATGCGCGACCTGCACGCCGATCGCCGCCGGCAGGCCGTAGCCCATCGTGCCGAGACCGCCCGAGGTCATCCAGTGGTGCGGCTCCTCGAAGCCGAAGAACTGGGCTGCCCACATCTGGTGCTGGCCGACTTCCGTGGTGATATAGGTGTCCCTGCCCTTCGACAGCTCATAGAGCCGCTGGACCGCATATTGCGGCATGATGACGTCGTTCGACATCTTGTAGGCGAACGAATTGCGCCCGCGCCAGCGGGCGATGCCCTCGTGCCATTCCTGGGTCTGGCTCTTCTCCGGCTTCTTCGGCATCGCCCGCCACAGGCGAACCATGTCTTCCAGCACGCGGCCGACATCGCCGAGGATCGGCACGTCGACGCGGACGTTCTTGTTGATCGACGAGGGATCGATGTCGATGTGGATCTTGCGCGAGTTCGGCGAGAAGGCATTCAGCCGCCCGGTGATGCGGTCGTCGAAGCGCGCGCCGATGCAGACCATGACGTCGCAGTCATGCATGGCCATGTTGGCCTCGTAGGAACCGTGCATGCCGAGCATGCCGAGCCAGTTCTTGCCCGAGGCCGGATAGGCACCGAGGCCCATGAGCGTCGAGGTAACCGGAAAATCGGTGAGCTCGACCAGTTCGCGCAGCAGGCGGGTGGCCTCCGGACCCGAATTGATGACGCCGCCACCGGTATAGAGAACCGGGCGACGCGCACCGGCCATCAGCTCGACGGCCGCCTGGATGGCGGCCAGATCGCCCTGCATCTTCGGCTTGTAGCTGCTGTTGGCCGGCATCTCGCCGCGCGGCGTATAGGTGCCGGTCGCGAACTGGACGTCCTTCGGGATGTCGACGACGACCGGACCCGGGCGGCCGGCCTGGGCGATCCGGAAGGCCTCATGGATGACCGCCGCGAGATCGTTGACGTCCTTGACCAGCCAGTTGTGCTTCGTGCAGGGGCGCGTGATGCCGACGGTATCGCACTCCTGGAAGGCATCCGAGCCGATCAGCGTCGTCGGAACCTGGCCGGTGAGACACACCAGCGGGATCGAATCCATCAGCGCATCCTGCAGCGGCGTTACCGCGTTGGTGGCGCCTGGGCCGGAGGTGACCAGCATGACGCCGACCTTGCCGGTCGAGCGGGCATAGCCCTCCGCCGCATGGCCGGCGCCCTGCTCGTGGCGCACGAGGATGTGCTGGATATCGTCCTGCTGGAAGATCTCGTCGTAGATCGGCAAAACCGCGCCGCCGGGATAGCCGAAGATGTGCTCCACGCCATTGTCTTTCAGCGCTCTCAGAACGATCTCCGCGCCGGTCATCTGATTGTTGCTATCCGTCATGTCCTGGTCCATTTGCTGCTGTCTGGCTGGATTGTCTTGCTGTGCATCGGGCATAAAAAAAGGCCCCTTGAGGAGCCTGTGTTTCGCGCATGGGTGGCTAACGCCGGATGGTCAATCCATCCTGCCCATGCGCGTTCCCACCACGATAAGTGCGTTTGCAATGTTCATGGTTGGCAGTGTTAGACAGATAATTGCCGTGCGTCAACGCGATACGCACTAAAAATTACGTGGGGTTGTTCCTCTGAGACCCGCTGGGGGCCCTTACCTGCTAAACCACTTATTAAGTCCGCTGATTTAGGTTGCAAATAAATCTGCATGCAGGCGGTTGGCCCACATACCATTCCGTCACCCAATGATCGGGAGACGTTTTGCTCAACAACGATTTGCACCGTTCCGTATCTGCCGGGGAACAAGATCGCCGCAACTCCCAGAGTGCCGGCAATCGCATGCTGGGTCGCGTCGTCGCCTGTAACGGCGCCCACGCCACCATCGCCGCAACCGCGGAACTGGGCGAAACAGACCTCACGGAACTCTGGTCCGTCGGCAGGCTCATCTCCATCAACGTCGGCCGCAACCGCGTCGTGGCGCTCGCCTATTCGATGAGCACCGAAAAGAAGACCTGGGGCGAAGGCGAAGACAACAGCTTCCGGATCGAAGCGGAGCTTCTGGGTGAAGTACGGGTCGGCGACGACGGTCGCGAGGAGTTTTCCGGCGGCATTTCGCGCTATCCCTACCTCGGTGCCGTCGCGCATCGCATCCGCGCCGCCGATCTCCTGCGCATCTATGATACCGGCAAGGACGAGACCTGCGTCATCGGCAAGCTGACGCAGGACGAGACGATCGATGCGGCCATCCATATTCCGTCCATGCTGTCGAAGCACTTCGCCATCGTCGGCTCCACCGGCGTCGGCAAGTCGACGGCCGTATCACTGCTGCTGCACAAGGCCATCGAATGCGACCCGAAGCTTCGGGTCCTGATCCTCGATCCGCACAACGAGTTCGCGGCAGCCTTCCCCGAACATGCCGTCGTCATCGATACCGACACGCTCGACCTGCCCTTCTGGCTGATGAAGCTCGAGGAATTCGCGGAAGTTCTCTTCCGCGGCCGCCCGCCGATTGCCGAAGAGCTCGACATTCTCCGCGACCTGATCCCCGAGGCAAAACGCGCCTTCCGAGGCGGCGATTCGGCTCTCATGCGCCGTGCAAGCGAAAAGAGCTCGATTACTGCCGACACACCCGTCCCTTACCGCATGGCCGACCTGCTGGCGCTGATCGATGAGCGTATCGGACGCCTCGAGGGACGCGGCGAGAAGCCCCTCCTGCGGACGCTGAAGATGCGCGTGATCTCGGCGATCAACGACCCGCGCTATCACTTCATGTTCTCCAACAACACGATCCAGGACACGATCATGGAGGCGATCGCGCACATCTTCCGCATTCCGGGCGGAGACAGGCCGATTTCCACCTTCCAGCTGGCCGGCATTCCGTCCGAAGTCGTGAACTCGGTCGCGTCGATCCTGTGCCGCATGGCCTTCGAGCTGGCGCTCTGGAGCAATGGCGCGATCCACATGCTGGTCGTCTGCGAGGAAGCGCATCGCTATGTCCCGGCCGATCCGGAACGCGGCTTCTTCCCGACCCGGCAGGCGATCGCCCGCATCGCCAAGGAGGGCCGCAAATACGGCGTCTCGCTCGGCGTGATCACCCAGCGTCCGGGAGAACTCGACCAGACGATCCTGTCACAGTGCTCGACCATCTTCGCCATGCGTCTGTCCAACGACCGGGATCAGGACATCATCCGCTCGGCCATTCCCAACTCGTCCGTCTCCACCACCAGCTTCCTGTCCTCGATCGGCAACGGGGAGGCGATCGCTTTCGGCGAGGCGATCTCGGTCCCCATGCGCATGCGCTTTGCCCGTGTCGAGCAGAGGTACGTGCCGAAAGCCAACGGCGTCGCTAACAAGGGAACCGAAGATACCCCCGACACGGTCGACCTGCGCACGGTGGTGGCCCGCATGCGCTCCGTCAACGGACCCGATATCCAGGCCTTCAAGCAGAGCTTCGACCGCTACGACGACAGCGAGGATCGTCTGGACGCAGTCCCGCCAGTGGCTGCCGCAGCGGCGACTCCCGACGGCACCGAGCTCGACCGCTGGGCGCAGACCATCAACAGCGCGCAGGAGCGCCGTCACGCGACGGCAGAGTCAACCGCAAGGCCGGAACCCTATCGGCCCGACATGCTGCCGCAGGCCCGCTTGGTCGGTCCACCTGCGCGCCCGCCGAGCCGATTCGACCGTCCGGCATCCGGCCTTCCCGGCGAGGAGCTTCAGGATCGGACGCAGCCCGGCTACAGGCCGTTTGGCGGCGACAGCAGCCTGCGTCCGCCCATGCCCCCGAGGCGCGAGGGATCGCTCCGCGACAGTCTTCTGAGGAAGCCGCTCGGCGGCCTCTACGACAAGGACTGAGGATCGGCCGGGTCGATCCTCTTCCAGCTCTCGTCCATTTGGTTGCGAAACCACGTCATCTGCCGCTTTGCATATTGGCGGGTGAGCGCCGATGCCCGTTCCACGACCTCCTGCGGGCTCATCCTGCCTTCCAGCATCTCGGCGATCTGCGCCACGCCGATCGCCCGCATCGCCGGCACGTCGGGACCCGGATGCAGCGCGAGCAGCGCCCTCACCTCCTCCACAGCCCCCGCCTCGAACATCTCTGCGAATCGCCTGTCGATCCGTTCCCGCAGGAGAGCCCGGTCCGGCAGCACCACGAGTTTCAGGGCGCGCTCCGGATCGACGACCATCGGGCCGCGCTTCTCCTGGAGGTCGGCGATCGATTTCCCGGTCACCTCCAGTACCTCGAGCGCCCGGACGATTCTCTGTCCGTCCATCGGCTCCAGCACCGCCGCCATGGCCGGGTCGCGGTCGCAGAGCTCCCGGTGCAGCGCGTCCGGCCCCTCGTCCTTCAGCCGCGCACGCAGCCGAAGGCGCACGTCGGCGGGGATCTCCGGCATATCTGACAGCCCACCGGTCAAGGCCTTGAAATAGAGCCCCGTGCCGCCGACGAAGATCGGCAGCCGCCCTTCCGCCGTCAGCCGCGGCAGAAGCGCCGCCACGTCGCGTAGCCATTCCCCCGTCGAATAGGCCCGTGTCGCCGCCACCGTGCCGTAAAGATGATGGGGAACGCCCGCCATCTCCTCGATTGACGGACGCGCCGTCAGCACCCTGAGCGTGTCGTAGACCTGCATGCTGTCGGCATTGATCACGACACCGCCGCTCTCTCGCGCCAGCCGCAGCGCCAGTGCCGACTTGCCGCTGGCGGTCGGTCCCGTTATCAGGATCGCATCATATTGTTTTGCAAGGTCGCTCATATGGCTTTCGTTGCCACGCTCATCGCCCATCCGTCAAACCCTGTCCTCGTATCCTCGGTCGGAGAAGCTGCCGCGGCGGCCGTCGAGGCGAGCGGTCTCTACTGGCTGGCCGATGGGATCGCCTGCGATATCGTGCTGCGCGACGGTGCCGATCTCGTCGCGGCGGAAGTGGCTCTGCGGTCCGCCACCCTCGGCCTGCCGCTCGACCTCGTCATCCAGGATGCCGACACCCGCCGCAAGAAATTCCTGATCGCGGACATGGATTCCACCATGATCGGCCAGGAATGCATCGACGAGCTGGCCGATGTCGTCGGCCTGAAGGACAAGGTGTCGAGCATCACCGCCCGCGCCATGAACGGCGAGATCGCCTTCGAGCCCGCCCTTCGCGAACGCGTCGCGCTCCTCAAGGGGCTGCCGCTCTCCGTGGTCGACGACGTCATCGCCAAGCGCATCACGCTCACCTCCGGCGGCCCCGAGCTGGTGGCCACCATGAAGGCAAAGGGCTTCTACACCGCGCTTGTCTCCGGCGGCTTCACCGTCTTCACCAACCCGATCGCTGCCCGCCTTAGCTTCGACGAGAACCGCGCCAACATCCTGCTGGCCGAAGACGGCATCCTCACCGGCGAAGTGGCCGAACCCATCCTCGGCAAACAGGCCAAGGTCGATGCCGTCGTCGACATCTGCGCAAGGCTCGGGATTTCCTCGGACGAGGTGATTGCCGTCGGCGACGGCGCCAACGATCTCGGCATGATCCAGCTCGCCGGCACGGGCGTTGCCCTGCATGCCAAGCCCGCGGTGGCAGCCGAAGCCCGCGTGCGGATCGACCACGGCGACCTCACCGCCCTCCTCTACCTCCAAGGCTACCGCAAATCGGACTTCGTCACCCCATGAACCTCGCCGGCCGGCCCGCGATTATCCTGCAGACGGACCGCCTGCTGGTCCGCAGCTGGATCGAGACGGACCGCCACCTCTTCCGCGAGATCAACGCCGATTCCAAAGTCATGGAGTTCTTCGCCTTCCGCCGCAGCCACGAGGAGGCGGACGCCCTTTTGGCCAAGATCAACGGATCGATCCAGGTGACCGGCCTCGGCTTCTATGCGCTGGAGCTGAAGGCGACCGCCGAGCCGATCGGCTTCTGCGGCCTGTCGCTGGCGAACCTGCCGGACATCTTCCCGGTCGAGACGGTGGAAATCGGCTGGCGTCTCGCGACCCGCTTCTGGGGCCACGGCTACGTCACGGAGGCCGCCCGCGCGCTGCTCGACTTCGCGTTCGTCGAAAAGCGCATGGCCGCCGTGCTCGCTTTCGCCGTCGAGGCGAACCGCCGCTCCACCGGCGTCATGGAGCGCATCGGCATGAGCCGCTGCGCGCAGATGGATTTCGACCATCCGCGGGTCCCCGAGACCCACCCGCACCTGAAGCGGCACGTCGTCTATGCAAAGGTGGCAGGCGCCGACCCCGCCTGAGATCCTATTCCACCGGGATGGCGACGAAACGCAGTGCGCCGTCCGGTCCGGCGATCATCATATGGGCATTGCGCCGCCCTTCCGCCTTCAGCGCCTCGATCCGCTCACTGACGGTTGCCGGCGTGTCGACGAAATCCTGCCCCACCTCGACGATCACGTCGCCGGGCTTCATCCCCTTCTCCGCGGCAGGAGATCCGGATGTCACGGCAGTCACGACGACACCCTCGACGCTTTCGGCGATGCTGTAGGCCTGGCGCTGCTCATCGTCGAGCATCGCGATTGTCATGTCGAGGAGCTCGACCGGTCCGTCCGGCTCAACAACGCTATCGGGAGCGCTGGGCTCGTCGTTTTCCGGGGTCTGGGCGCCGTCGTCAGGGCTGACCGTCTCGTCGCTCGTTTCGGCGACCTCCTGGCCGCCGTCTTCCAGCTGACCGAGCGTCACCTTCACGGTCTCCTCGCGGCCGTCGCGCATCACCACGACGTCGACTTCCTTGCCGACGGGGCTCTCAGCGACCGCGCGCGGAAGGTCTCGCATTTCACTCACCGGACGACCGTCGAACGTCAGGATCACATCGCCGGCAAGGATCTCTCCGTCCTTGATGGGGCCACCCTCGACCACGCCGGAGACCAGCGCGCCGCGCGCACGGCCGAGCCCGAGGCTTTCGGCCACTTCGTCGGTCACCGGCTGGATCCTGACGCCGAGCCAGCCGCGGCGCGTCTCGCCGAATTCGATCAGCTGGTTGATGATGTTCTCCGCAAGTTCGGTCGGAACGGCAAAGCCGATGCCGATCGAACCGCCTGACGGGGAGATGATCGCCGTGTTGATGCCGATGACCTCACCACGCATGTTGAAGAGCGGGCCGCCGGAATTGCCCTTGTTGATGGCCGCATCCGTCTGGATGAAGTTGTCGTAGGGACCGGCATTGATGTTGCGGCCGCGCGCCGAGATAATGCCGAGCGTCACCGATCCGCCGAGTCCAAAGGGATTGCCGATCGCCATCACCCAGTCGCCGATCCGCATCTGCCGCGAATCTCCGAACCGGACCGAGGTCAACGGTGCCTCGGGCTCGACCTTCAGCACCGAAAGATCCGTCTTGGGGTCGGTACCGACCAGTGTCGCCTTCAGCTTGGTGCCGTTGGGAAAAACGACCTCGATATCGTCTGCATCCTCGATGACGTGGTTGTTGGTGACGACGAAGCCGGAGGGATCGATGACGAATCCCGAGCCGAGCGAGTTGACCCTCTGGTTGCCGCCTTCGCGGCCTTCGTCACCATCGCCATCGAAGAAATCGTCGAAGAACTCTTCGAAGGGGGCGCCGTCGGGCACCTGCGGCGACTGCGGACCGGCGCCGCGGTTCGCCACGCTTTGCGATGTCGAGATGTTGACGACGGCATCCAGCAGGCCTTCGGCCGTGTCGGCGATCGACGCCGGTCCTTCGCCGATGGCGGGGCCAGGCAGGGAGGGGACGTTGACGGTGGGAGAACTCGCCGGCGGCGCCGGCAGCATGCCGTCTGGATCGACGCCGTTCTCGGCTGTCGGTG
Organism: Pseudorhizobium sp.; assembly: GCA_046314035.1. GTDB lineage: Bacteria > Pseudomonadota > Alphaproteobacteria > Rhizobiales > Rhizobiaceae > Neorhizobium. The sequence goes on from JBKBXP010000098.1 coordinate 9,362, forward strand.
GCTCGACAATCTCGCTGGATGGTGTTTCGGCGGTCGGTGGTGGTGGAGCCGGTGCAGTTTGCGGAGCCGGTTCTGATGGCGGTGCGGGTGGGAGCGGCGTCTGTGCCCCGGCACTTGCCGCGACGGCGAAGATTGCCAAAACGGCGACGGACCGCTTCAACGACGACAAAACCGACTGAGCCATCTGGCCTCCCTGTAGAGCATGCCCTGCATCGGGCGACCGCACCGTTTATTCGCGCGGACTTTCGCTGCAACATAGGGCGGAATGAAGACCGGTGAAATTACCTTTTCGTGAGACTGCACAGAGACTTTACAAGCATGCGCACGAAAGAAAAGAGGCGGCCGAAGCCGCCTCTTTCGTTCAACCGCCGGTAGGCGGCGTTGCCGGAACGGATGCTGCCGGATCGGGGGCCGGCGCCGCAGCGGGAGCCGTGCCCGCTGCCGGTGCCGCCGGAACTGCGGCCGGAACCTCGACCCCGGCGGCGGCTGCCGCCGCCTGAACGTTCGGGTTGTTGAGGAACTTGAAGAACGCCGAGTCCGGGGAGAGAACCAGTGTCGTGCCGTCATTCAGCGCTTCGACATAGGCGGTCATCGACCGGTAAAAGTCGAAGAACTCCGGGTCCCGTCCGAAGGCCACGCCGAAGATCTGCGTGCGTTCGGCATCGCCTTCACCTCGGATGATCTCCGAATCCCGCTGCGCGGCAGACTCGATCTCGACGACCTGACGGTCGGCGACGGCACGCCGGGTCTGACCCATTTCATTACCACGGGCGCGGATCAGTTCCGCTTCTGCCAGACGCTCTGCCTTCATCCGCTCGAAAGTCTGCAACGAGACTTCCTGCGTCAGGTCGGTGCGCCGAATACGCACGTCACGCACAGTGATACCGAGCGTTTCCGCTGCCTCGCGGAGCTGGTCGTGCACCTCCTGCATCATCTGCGAGCGCTCTTCCGAAAGCGCTGCGCTGAAGTCACGCAGACCGTAGACGCGGCGAAGTGCGGCGTCGAGACGGGTGCGCAACCGCGATTCGGCCGCGTCCCGGTCGCCGGAGACCGTCTCGCGGAACCGGCGTGGGTCGCTGATCCGATACACCACGAAGGCATCGACCTCGTAGAATGCACCGCCGCGAACCTGAACTCGGATATTGTCGAGATCGAAGCGCAGCGCACGGTCTTCGAGATACTGCACGCGATCGGCATCCATGAAGGCGAACGGCAGCTTGAAGTAGAGCCCCGGCTCGCTCTTCACGTCCTGGATTTCACCGAAGCGCACGACGATCGCCTGTTCGCGCTCGTTGACGACGAAGACCGATGAGTAGACGAGAAACAGAACGACTGCGAAGCCGATCAGGATAGCTGGAAGACGAGAGCTCATCGGGTGCCTCCCTGCTGCTGACCGGCGTTCCTGTTGATCTCGTTGAGCGGCAGGTAAGGCACGACGCCCTGTCCGCCTTCAACGATGATCTTGTTGGAATTCTTCAGAACGGCCTCCATCGTCTCCAGGAAGATACGCTGGCGCGTCACGTCCGGAGCTGCTTCGTATTCCGTGTAGATCGAGATGAAGCGCTGTGCTTCACCCTGTGCCTCGTTGACGACCCGATCCTTGTAACCGGATGCCTCTTCGCGGATCTGCGCCGCCTGGCCTCGGGCCTGACCGAGTCGCTGGTTGGCGTACTGGTTGGCTTCCTCGACGAAACGATCTTCGTCCTGCTCGGCACGCTGCACTTCTTCGAACGCGTCGGCGACTTCGCGCGGCGGAGCCGCGTCTTCGATCGGTACGGCATTAATCAGAACGCCGGACCCATAGGTGTCCATGGTGCCCTGAATGATCGCCCGCACTTCCGTCGAGATGTCCTCGCGGTTGTCGCGGAAGACGTCCTGCGCCGGACGGCGGCCGACGATCTCGCGCATC
>JBKBXP010000099.1:0-11238 GCA_046314035.1 Pseudorhizobium sp.
GGTCTTCACCACCACCCGGTCGCTGCGCCGCACCTGGGCGCCCGGCTCCACGATCAGCACGTCGCCGTCGCGGTAGAGCGGCATCATCGAATCGCCCTGTACTTCCAGCGCATAGACCCCTGACTTGCGTGCCGGGGAGGCGGGAAATTCCACCACGTCCCAGCCCTGGCCGGCGGGGAAACCGCCATCGTCGAAGAACCCCCCGGCACCCGCCTGGGCAAATCCCAGCAGAGGGATCGACCCGATCTGCGGTGGGAAGGATCCTTCCGGAAGATCGGAGCGGGAGGAGGGGATGTAGCTCAGAAACTGTTCGACGCTGGCGCCGGTCGCGTCCAGAACCTTGGCGATCGACTCGGTGGAGGGCCAGCGCAACCGCCCGTCCGGACCATGCCGCTTCGATTTGTTGAAAGACGTGGGATCGAGGCCGGCGCGGCGGGCAAGACCGGAAGGCGTCAGCTTGTTGCGCTCCGCGAGGGCGTCGAGGGCGTGCCAGATCGTCTCGTGTGACAGCATGGCCGTAGGTTCTCCGGCTCAAGGTCCGGCAGCGTCCCGCTGGCTCCCTGCGCCTTGACTTGGTCCCGATCCGACAACGCCGCAGCTTCCGCGCACGTGCCGACAACCCGGCCCGCCACGCAGACCGATTGTCCCAAATCTAGCCAAAGCGAAGCGCCCGGTAAAGGGCAACGAGGAATAAAATCCTCATTGTCCGGCAGGTGTTTAAGCCACGAGCGGCATGTTGATCTTGCCGAGCTTGATCACCGCCTGCGTTCGGCTGTCCACGTTGAGCTTCAGGAGGATGGCCGAGACATGCGCCTTGATCGTCGCCTCCGACACGCCGAGCTCATAGGCGATCTGCTTGTTGAGCAGGCCTTCGCCCAGCATGTTCAAGACGCGGCTCTGCTGCGGCGTCAGCGTGCGCAGCCGTTCCAGGAGCTCGCTGATGCCCGGCTCCTCATCGGCCATCGGCACATGCCCCTCCGGCGCCCAGATGTCGCCGTCGAGGACCGCATGGATGCCGGTGCGGATATCGTCGAGGCCGGAGGATTTGGAGATGAAGCCGGAGGCGCCAAGTTCCAGTGACCGGCGGATGGTGGCGCCGTCATCGGTGGCCGAGACCACCACGATCGGCAGACCCGAAAACTCCGCCCGCAGGGTCATCAGGCCGGAAAACCCGCTGACACCCGGCATGGCGAGATCGAGAAGCATCAGGTCCGCCTCGCGGTGGGTCTGCGCGGCAGTGCGCGCCGCGGCGAAATCACCGGCCTCGATGATGGTCAGATCGGCGCAAAGACCTTGCACCGCCTGTTTGAGCGCGCCGCGAAACAGCGGGTGGTCGTCTGCGATGATGATCGTGAGTGTCTGCATTCTAACGCTCCCTCCCAAGAGCATAGACGCACTGTCGCCTTGTCCTCTTCTACGCTTCTGCGGCCTTGGAAACAATAGGCTTCGGCTGCGGGTGCTGCCGCTGGGCCGGCAAATGCTGGGATCAGGTGCGGTTGGGCGCCGGTTCCTGCACCTCGCGGTCCTCCGTGAAGTCCTGGATGATCTCCATGAACCGCCGCATGAAGCGCTCCATGATCCCCAGGCCCTGCTCGATTTCCGCCTCGCCGGGGAAATTTCCGGAGGGCGCTTCCACGCCCCGTCGTTGCTCCAGCGCCGTCACCCGCTCGGCTAGGAGATCGAGCTCCTGTTCGTAGGCGGCGCGCTCGTCCGCCGCCATGCGGCAGGAAAGCGTGCCGTTGTCCTCGCGGCAGAGCGACATGGCGCCGGTCTGCCGGTCGAGGCGCACCAGGCCGCTCTCCGTCCGTTCCAACTGGAAGCGCGACGTTTCGGCGTCCTGCGCCAGCGCCATGCCGGGCAGAAGTGCCAATGATAACAGCAGCGGTCTCATCATCATGTCGTCCTTTGTCTGTGGCTGGACAAGAGCCAGCCTTTGCGGCAAACCGCATGTCTGTTCACCAAGCATAGCGCCTGATCGAAAGCTGCCCCATGCCTCATATCGTCTACAAGATCGTTCCGACAACTCTGTGGCAGGCTGCACGGGAAAAAGGCGTCTTTGACGGCGCGCCGATCGATCTGCAGGATGGCTACATCCATCTTTCCACCGCCGCCCAGGCACGCGAGACTGCAAGGCTGCATTTCACCGGCGTAGACGACCTGATGCTGCTCGCCGTCGATGCCAAAGCTCTCGGCGAGGCGCTGAAGTTCGAACCGTCCCGCGGCGGCGAGCTTTTCCCGCATCTCTACGGCACGCTTGCCCTGGAGGCCGTCATCTGGGAGCGGCCGCTGCCGCTCGGACCCGACGGCGCCCACCTCTTCCCGGAGGGCATGGCATGATCGGCCGTCTCTCGGATCTCGCCCGCCAGGGCCTGTTTCTCCTCGACCCCGAGACGGCGCATGGCATGTCGGTTGCCGCCCTGAAGAGCGGCCTACTGCCGGCGTGCCACGTCAAACCCGATCCGCGGCTTGCCCAGACGGTGGCGGGCCTCGCCTTCCCGAACCCCCTCGGCATGGCCGCCGGCTACGACAAGAACGCCGAAGTGCCCGATGCGCTGCTGCGTCTCGGCTTCGGCTATACCGAGGTCGGCACGCTGACGCCGAAGCCGCAGGCCGGCAATTCCAAGCCGCGCATCTTTCGGCTGACCGCCGACCGCGCCGTCATCAACCGTCTCGGCTTCAACAACGAAGGTCATGATGCGGCCCACGCCAGGCTTTCGGCCCGCAAAAGTGCCGGCGGCATCGTCGGCGTCAACATCGGCGCCAACAAGGACAGTGACGACCGCGTGGCCGACTATGTCGCCGGCATCCGCCGTTTCGCCTCGCTCGCCAGCTATTTCACCGTCAACATCTCCTCGCCCAACACGCCCGGCCTGCGCGACCTGCAGGCCCGCGACAGTCTGAAGGCGCTGCTCGATGCTGTCCTTGAGGCGCGTGCACAGGAGGCCGTTCGCCTCGGACGACCGCTGCCGGTCTTCCTCAAGATCGCCCCCGACCTGCCGGAAGAAGGCCTCGACGACATCGCCGCCGAAGCGCTCGCCCATGATCTGGACGGACTGATCGTCTCCAACACCACACTGTCGCGCGCGGGCCTCACCGATCCCGCGCAGGCCAAGGAGGCGGGCGGCCTGTCCGGCGCGCCGCTCTTCAACCTCTCGACGACCGTCCTTGCGAAGATGCGCCGCCGCGTCGGCCCGGACATGCCGATCATCGGCGTCGGCGGCGTCGGCAGCGCCGAGGATGTGCTGGAGAAGATCCGCGCCGGTGCCGATCTCGTGCAGCTCTATTCCTGCATGGTCTACGAAGGACCCGGCCTCCCGGCCCGCATCCTGGGCGGCCTGTCACGCCTGCTCGATAGCGAAGGCGTGACTTCGGTTCGCGAGCTGCGCGACAGCCGCGTCGATCACTGGGCCGACGGAAAGCTCTGAGCCGTCTTGCGCGGCACCAGCGCCAGCAGGAAGAGCCCGCGCATCAGCAGGAACAGGTTCATGGCGATCCACAGCCCGTGGTTGCCGAGCGTCGGCACCAGCACCGCAAGTGCCCCGCAATAGGCGGCAAACGAGAGCAGCATCATGTTGCGCATCTCCCGCGACCAGGTGGCGCCGATGAAGACGCCGTCCATCTGGAACGCCAGCGCCCCCGTCAGGCCGGTGATGGCAGCCCAGGGCAGATAGCCTGCCGCCGCCTGCCGCACGTCCTCCGATGTCGTCAGAACCTCGATGATCGGCACGCCCGCCACCAGGAAGAAGGCGCCGAGAATGCCAGCCATGGCGAACGACCAGCCCGCCGTCAGCTTCAGCGCCCGCTCGAAGGACGGCCGGAAGTTAGCCCCGACCGCGCGCCCCGAAAGCTGTTCGGCGGCACCAGCCAGCCCGTCGAGGAAGAAGGCGGAGAGCATGAAGACGTTGATCAGCACCGCATTGGCCGCCAGCGTTACCGCCCCGAAGCTCGACCCGATGCGCGTCATGATGACGAAGGCGCCATTGAGGACGAGCGACCGGATCAGGATGTCGGCGTTCATCTGGAAAAGCTGCTTCAGCTTGGCTGGATCGAGGATCTCGCTGCGGGCGGGCCGGCTTCCTGCGGGGAAGCCGCGCATCACAACGACGAGCCCGACGATTGCGGCGAGGTATTCCGCGCCGACCGTGCCCCAGGCCACGCCGGCAATGCCCCAGCCGAGGCCCAGGCCAAGATAGACCGAGACAAGGATGTTGGTGCCGTTGAGCAGGATCTGCAGGGCCAGACCCAGCATGGCCCGTCCGCGGCCGAAGATGAGGCCGAGCACGGCGAAATTGATGAAGGTGGCGGGGCTGGAAAGCACCCGGATCGCGAAGTAGCTGCGCACCACCTCCGCAACCTCCGCGTTGTCCGTCATCAGATCGGGTGCGAAAGCCAGGATGACCGGCGCCAGCAGCAGCATCAGCAGCCCGAGCCCGATGGCGCTGAGCAGCGCCCGCCAGAACACCGCCTGCAGCTCGCGCGGGTCGTTGCGGCCGAAGGCCTGCGCCGCAAGTCCGGTGGTCGAGGTGCGAAAGAAGCTGAGGCTGCCGTAGAGAAGGTCGAAGATGATGGCGCCGATGGCAAGCCCTGCCAGCGCCTCGGGCTGGCCCAGCCGTCCCACCACCGCCGTGTCGGTGAGGCCGAGCAAAGGTGTCGTCAGGAAGCCGAGCGTCATCGGCACGGCAATCGACAGCACCAGCCGGTGGGTGACTGCAAAGCCCCGCGTCTCTGGCAAGGCCACCGCCGTCGCGCTCATCAGGCGGACAGCACCATGGCCCAGTAGGGCCGCGATGCGGTGGAGCGGGCCGTGGCCACGCCCAGCCCCTGGAAGGAGCCGAGCATATTGGTGAGATGGCTCCGCGAGCGGATCCAGGCCTCGACGGCATCCTCGACGGAATTCTGGCCGCTGGCGATGTTTTCCGCAGCCGGCAGCGGCACGTCGCGGCGCTGCATCCGGGTTTTGAAACTGTCGCCGCGTCCGATCAGATGCGACATCTGCTCGGCCTTGGCCATCCGCACCGCCTGTTCGGCGGCGGCACTGCGCGCGGCACCCTTGGCGGCAAGCGGCGACAGCCCGCGCTCGGCCCGCACCCTGTTGACGAGCGGCAGCGCTGCCGCGGTCTCGTCCTCGGCGCCTTCGATCGAGGTCAGGGCGCCCATTGTCGAACAGCCGGCAAGCAGGAGGCCCATTCCCGACAGGATGAGTATGCCCCTGCGGGAGGGCATGAGGAATGCGTCCGACATGCCTAGCGCCTGTAGCTGATCAGCCGGAGGATGATGAAGATCGGGATGACGATCGTTGCCCCGAGGATCAGATAGTCGCCGACCCGGCCAAGCGCGTTGAAGCCCTGGTACCAGAGGTCGAGGGCGAAGTTGCGGATGCTGTAGACGATGTCCCACGGGTTGAGCCCGAGGAAGGCCATCACGAAGCCGACCACCAGCGAAACCACGATCAGTTTCACGATGGTCCGTCCAGGCGTATCGCCCAGAACCCGATTAACCCGTTCCGCCATTCTCAGAGTCTCCGTTGTGCAGGCAGAGATAAGCGGCAGGACGCGCCCCCGCAACCCCGTTCCTCTGCGCTGAAGGCGATGCTCCTCAAATAGAACTTGTGTTTGACGGTGGCTTCAGCGAAGAACCCGCACCCTCTCGAGACAATTCATGCTTCCCAGCCAGTTATCCTCCGGCGATGCCATTGCCGACCGTCGCGTCGATTACGCACGCATGCTCGCCGAAGCCGGTGATCTGCCGGCGGCGGCGGAGCTTGTCGAGCAGGCGCTGGAGCTTGCGCCGTCCTGGGCGGCCGGCTGGTTCCAGCTCGGCGAGTATCGGGAAGAGAATGCCATGCTGGGCGGTGCCATCGCCGCCTATCGGCAGGTATTGAGCCTCGATGCCGAGGATGCCTTCGGCGCACGCCTGAAGCTTGCGCTTCTGGGGGCAGCCGACGTGCCGGACCAGCCGCCGAGCCGCTATGTCGAGAGCCTGTTCGATGCCTATGCCGAACGCTTTGACGAGGCACTCGTAGAGAAGCTGGCATACAGCGTCCCCGGCAAGCTGGCCGACATGGTGGTCGGGCTGGGGCCATTTGAGCGCACCGTGGATCTGGGCTGCGGCACCGGTTTGTTCGGAGCCGAAATTCGAGCGGTGACGAAACGCCTGGAAGGCTTCGATCTCTCGACCAACATGCTGGCCAAGGCGGAACAGAAGAACATCTACGATCATCTGGCGCAGGCGGACCTCAGCCTGCCCGAGGCCGAATCGGGTCTCTTCGGCGAGGAACTCCCCCAACACCGCGCCGATCTCGTCACCGCGACGGACGTGGCGATGTATCTGGGGTCGCTCGAGACCCTGTTCCCCCTGGTGAGGGACCTGCTGGTCCCCGGTGGCCACTTCGCATTCTCCTTCGAGGAGGCGACGGGAGACCAGGGCTTTGAGTTGCGCGAATCCCTGCGCTACGCCCATTCGGAAGCTTACGTCCGCGAACTCCTGGCGCTTCACGGCCTCGAAACCGCCAGCGTGATGCGGACGGACATTCGGCTCGACCGCGGCGAACCCGTCTACGGCATATTGATTCTGTCGCGGAAGTCTCTGCCGGAGCGTACATTGTTGCGTTTTGACGGACCTGCCACTGTGGCCCGTTGAACGCTGCACGACAAGGCTTTATGGCAGTTTGACCATCTTGTGGATCGGGGCATCACGTGGCGCAGCAGAAGCATGGCCAGAGGCGTAGCCTCGGGTTCTACAGTGCGGATCCCTCGCAGCACACTTTGCTGGAGGACACGCAAGGTTTGGCGACCGGGGCGCTGGTCGCGGCGCTCGGCTTCTACTTCCTCAATCAGGTCGGCCTGCTGACCGGCGGCACCGCCGGCGTGGCCTTCCTGCTGCACTATGCCTTCGGCATTTCCTTCGGTCTCTTGTTTTTCCTCGTCAACCTGCCGTTCTACTATCTGTCGTTCCGGCGCCTCGGCTGGGCCTTCTCCTTCAAGACCTTCATCGCCATCGGCCTCGTCTCGCTGATCACCGAGGTGGAGCAGCGGTTCCTGCTGATCCAGTATCTGCACCCGGCCTGGGCGGCCCTCATGGGTGGCCTGCTGCTCGGCTACGGGCTCCTGGCGCTCTATAGGCACCGCGCAAGTCTGGGAGGCGTTGGCATCCTCGCCATCTACATCCAGGATCGCTTCGGCATCCAGGCCGGCCTCATCCAGCTCGCCTTCGATCTCTGCGTCATGCTCTGCGCCTTCTTCGTTGTTTCACCCGAGATCGTCTTCTGGTCGTTCCTCGGCGCTGTCGTTCTCAATATCTTCCTGGCGATCAACCATCGCTCCGATCGCTACATCGTGGTGCGCTGATGACGAAGGAAGGCGCAGAAAAGACACCGATCGGCTTCTGGGCCTCCACGCCGGACCGCCATTCCGTCATCGAGGACGTGCAGGGCATCGTCGCGGGCAGCATGCTGGCAGCGCTCGGGGTGACCATGCTGTCGGCCGCCGACCTCCTGATCGGTGGAACCGCGGGCCTCGGTTTCCTGCTGCGCTATTCGATGGGCCTCAGCTTCGGCCTTGTCTTTTTCCTTCTCAATCTGCCCTTCTACTGGATTGCATATCGGCGCCTCGGGCTCGCCTTCACCGTCAAGACCTTCACGGCCGTTGCGGTCACCTCGCTGCTGACGGAAATACTGCCGGCGCTGATCTCGTTCGAGCATGTGCATCCGGTCGCCGCGGCACTCTTCGGCGGGCTGCTGAGCGGCACCGGCATGCTGGCGCTCTTCCGCCACCGCGCCTCGCTCGGCGGCTTCGGCATCCTGGCGCTCTATCTGCAGGATCGTTTCGGTTGGCGGGCAGGCTTCGTTCAGCTCGGGCTGGATCTCGTGGTGCTGGCGCTGTCGTTCCTGGTCGCCGGCCCCGTCGTGATTGCCCTATCCGTCCTCGCCGCAGCGACATTGAACCTGACGCTTGCCATAAACCACCGCACCGACCGCTACGTTGTGCGCTGAACGACAGGCTCAGGCCGACGCGAACTTCGCCATCGCCCGCTTCTCCCGCCGCCGCTGCACGGAGGAGGGGATGTCCATCGCTTCCCGGTACTTGGCGACGGTTCGGCGGGCCAGGTCCACGCCGCCCTTCTTGAGGCTGACGACGATGTCGTCGTCCGAGAGCACCGCCTCCGGGGTTTCCTGCGCGATCAGCGCCCGGATCCGGTGGCGCACGGCCTCCGCCGAATGGCTGTCGCCGCCCTCGTCGGCAGATCCGATCGACACCGAGAAGAAGTACTTCAACTCGAAGAGCCCGCGCGGCGTCAGCATGTATTTGTTGGACGTGACGCGGCTGACGGTCGATTCGTGCATCTTGATGGCATCGGCGACCGTCTTCAGGTTGAGCGGCCGCAGATGGTCGACGCCGTGGGTGAGGAAGGCGTCCTGCTGGCGGGCGATTTCGGTCGCGACCTTGAGGATGGTCTTTGCCCGCTGGTCGAGGCTGCGGGTCAGCCAGTTGGCGCACTGCATGCATTCCGACAGAAAGGCCTGATCGTCCTTCTGCCGACCGCAGGAGGCCGAGACCGTCCGAAAATACTCCCGGTCGACGAGCACCCGGGGAAGCGTGTCTGGATTGAGCTCGATCCTCCATCCGCCGTTGGCGGCAGGAAAGATCAGCACGTCCGGCGAGATCGTCTCGCAGGCGCTGCGCTGGAAGTTGGCCCCCGGCTTCGGGTTCAGCGCCCGGATTTCCGCAAGCATGTCGAGGAGGTCCTCGTCGCCCACGCCGCAGTGGCGGCGCAGGGTCGCGAAATCGCGCCGGGCGAGGAGGTCCAGGTGGTTGATCAGCGCTTCCATTGCCGGATCGTAGCGATTGCGCTGTCTGAGCTGGATGGCGAGGCACTCCCGCAGCGAGCGGGCCATGACGCCCGGCGGATCGAGCGACTGCAGGCTCCGGAGAATGTCCTCGACCTGTTGCGGTTCCCGTCCCAGCCGGACCGCGATGTCCTGAAGTTCGCCGCAGAAATACCCCGCCTCGTCGACGCAGTCGACGAGATGCTGGGCGACCAGCCGGTCGGGCGCGCTGGGAAGCAGGAAGGGGATCTGCTGGGACAGGTGGTCACGCAGGCTCACATGGCCGGCCACGAAGTCGTCGAGATCGTAGTCGTCGCCCGCTTCGGCACCAGGCATGGATTTCCACTGGCCGAGCAGTTCCGGAGCATCCGCCCTGACCGATTGCTTGTCGTCCGGGAACAGATTGTCGAAACCGGAGTCGCTCTCGCTCAGATGCGCGACGCCGCCCTCCGCCTGCGTGCCGAACCATTCGCCATCCTGATCGCCTGCACCTGCAGCCGGGGCTTCGGCTGCGGCGTCCTCGCGCGCGCTGAAATCCTCCGGCACGGAGCGATCGGCAGTCTCTGCCGCATCGCCGGCTGCCAGTTCCAGCAGCGGGTTCTTCTCGATCTCTTGCGCAATGAACCTGTTGAGCTCAAGATGCGTCATCTGCAGCAACTGGATGGATTGCATCAGTTGCGGCGTCATGACCAGCGACTGGCTCTGTCTCAGGAAAAGGCCGGCGGACAAGGACATAGCGGACGCAAACTCCCTACACGGTCGACGTCCCGTGGAACGAGACTTCAACTTGGCCCAAAAATTGCTTTTTTGAAAGATTTGGTCAAGCGCCTGGAGGGGTGTAGCGCGTATTATTGCTCAGAGCGTGAACTTGTCGCCGAGATAGAGCCGCCGCACATCCGGATTGTTGACGATGTCGTCGGCACGTCCATGGGTCAGGACTTCGCCTGCATGGATGATATAGGCGCGGTCGATCAGCCCCAGCGTCTCACGGACGTTGTGGTCGGTGATCAGAACACCGATGCCGCGGGCCGTCAGGTGTCGCACCAGGTTCTGGATGTCCGATACGGAGATCGGATCGACCCCCGCGAAGGGTTCGTCGAGCAGCATGAAGGCCGGATCGGTCGCCAGGGCGCGCGCGATCTCGAGGCGCCGCCGCTCGCCGCCGGAGAGTGCGACTGCCGCCGATTTGCGCAGATGCCCGATATGGAACTCGGCAAGCAGCTCGTCGAGCTTGCTTTCGCGCCGGTCGCGGTTGCGGTCGTGGACCTCCAGGACGGCGCGGATGTTCTGCTCCACCGTCAGTCCCCGAAAGATCGACGCTTCCTGCGGCAGATAGCCGACGCCAAGCCGCGCGCGTCGGTACATGGGCATATTGGTGACTTCGTTGCCGTTGATGGCGATCATGCCCTCGTCGACAGGCACCAGCCCGGTGATCATGTAGAAACAGGTGGTCTTGCCCGCGCCGTTGGGGCCGAGCAGGCCGACCGCCTCGCCGCGCCGCACCACGAGCGACACGCCGTTGACGACGCGACGCGTGTCATAGGTCTTGGACAGCCCGTGCGCCACGAGGGTGCCCTCGTAGCGAGCCTTGTCGCTCACGGAGAAAGGTTCGCGCTGGCCAGACTTCTTGCCCAGCATTTTCGAGAGAGAAAGCTTCACTATGCTGCCGTTGTTATTGCTGCGGACGCGATTGCGGATCGAGCAGGATTTCCACCCGGCCACCGCAGGCGTCGAGCTTGGCCTCGCCGGTGTTCATCAGGACCGTCAGCTTGCAGCCCTTGAAGACATTGTTGCCTTCGGAAAGCACCACCTGTTCGCCCGACAGCACGAAGGTCTGGCTCGCCATGTCGAACTCGCCCCGCTCGGCGGTGGCCTGCTGCTCGCCCGAGGTGAGCAGGACCTTCTCGTCGAGGAAGATCTTGTCGATGTCGGTATTGCCCGACGTCATCGATGCGCCTTCGCCGGTGTAGAGCACCGTCATCTTGCCGGCGCGCATCGTGGTCGTACCCTGCACCACTTTGACGTTGCCGGTGAAATAGGCCTTCTTCTCCTGCTCCTTGATCTCCAGCTGGTCGCTTTCGATCTGGATCGGCTCGTCGTTGGAAAGCGCCATCCCGCTCATCTGGCTGGTGGTGTTCTGCGCAAGCGCCGGCACTGTCAGGGCAAGGCACACGAGGCCTGCCGTAAGCACCGAAGCTGAGATCGTTCCAAGTCGACAATGGGTCATTGTGCCAGCTCTAGTTGCCGTTGTTTCGGATGGCGGTCGCGTCGATATTCACCCGGACCTGTCCGGTAAAGGTAATCGATCGCCCCTTATCTGCTATCTTGAGAGACTGCGCAACAATAGAGGCTTGCCCGGTGGTGATTGCAACCGGATCGGCCGTGTCGAGCGTGCCGTTGACGACGTCGAGGTC
>JBKBXP010000100.1:0-11196 GCA_046314035.1 Pseudorhizobium sp.
GTGCGTGGTCTCGTGGACGCCGCCCATCATCAGGCCGATGGCCTCGAGGCTGAGTTCACCTGCCGGAAAGGCCCGGGACAGGCGCCCCTCGCAAATCACGGCGATCTTGGTGGCCACCTCGAAGATCTCGTCGAGGTCCTGGCTGATCACCACCACCGCCGAACCGGATTTCGCCAGATCCACCAGCGCTTGACGGATGCGGCTCGCCGCGCCCGCGTCGACGCCCCATGTGGGCTGGTTTACGACGAGGACCATCGGCTTGCGGTCGAGCTCGCGCCCGACGATGAATTTCTGCAGGTTGCCTCCCGAGAGCGAGCCGGCGGCAGGATCCTCGCCGCTCTTGCGCACGTCCATCTCCGCGCAGATCCGTTTCGTGGCCGCGCGCACCGCGTCCAGCCGGATGACCGACAGCGCTCCGCCGGAGAGAAACGACCGCCGGTCGGGCTGGCTGCGGGCAAGCAGGAGATTGCTCGACAGCGGCATGGCGGATACCGCCGCGTGCCCATGCCGTTCCTCGGGCACGAAACCTGCGCCGAGCAGGCGCCGCGCATTGATGCCGGCCGTTCCGACGGACCGGCCGCGGATCCGGATCGCATCCTTGTCGGAGACGACCACCTCGCCGGACAGGACATCGAACAGCTCGCCCTGCCCGTTGCCGGCCACGCCCGCCACCGCCAGAACCTCGCCGGCACGCACCTGCATGTTGATCCCCTGGAGCGTCACCGCGAAGGGCGTCCGGGCCGGGACCGCGAGGTTCAAAACCTCGATCTGGAGATCCCCAGGCTGCCCTTGTGCGCCGCGCGAGACGCCGGCAACCTCGGCGCCGACCATCATGCGGGCGAGCGAGGCCGGCGTCTCCTGCTTCGGATCGCAGGTGCCAGTCACCTTGCCGTGCCGCAGGACCGTCGCGCGGTCGCATATCCGCCGCACTTCCTCGAGCCGATGGCTGATATAGAGAACGGATCGGCCTTCCGCCTTCAGCTTGAAAAGCGTCTCGAACAGCCTGTCGGCCTCCTGGGGCGTCAGCACGGAGGTCGGCTCGTCGAGGATGATAAGCTTGGGGTTTTGCAGCAAGGCGCGCACGATTTCGATGCGCTGGCGCTCGCCGACCGAGAGATCGGCCACATGCGCCTTGGGGTCGAGCGGCAGTCCATAAGCTTTCGAAAGCCTGGCGGCCTCATCGGAAATCTTCGACAGGGATATGCCCGGATCAAGAGACAGGGCGATGTTTTCCGCCACAGTCAGGGCTTCAAACAGCGAGAAGTGCTGGAACACCATGCCTATGCCGAGCGCACGCGCTTCGCTGGGAGAATTGATGACGACCGGTTGTCCATTCCAGAGAATTTCGCCGGCGCTCGGATCCAGTATCCCGAACAGCATCTTGACTAGTGTCGATTTTCCGGCGCCGTTCTCACCCAGCAGGGCGTGGATCTCGCCGGGGGCAATATCGAGATCGATTCCGGAGCAGGCCGCGAAGCTGCCGAAATACTTCGTCAGTTCCCGGACCGACAAGAGGGGATTACCCGCTGATCCCTGCGATACAGTCAATGAACCCCCAACCCTGTTCACGCCCTGCCACCTTCTTCGAGGCTTATGAAAGCATTGCGCGTCTGCCTGCGCGCGAGCGCCGGATTCCAGCGTCCGCTCGTCCATTATTGATAGCGAATTTGTTGCTCCGCACAACAGGAAACATGTCCCGTCGAACCCTTAGTCACGGCGACCAAGGTTCGGAAACCACTGCAGGATTGCCCCTATGCAATAGAGATAGATGCCCGATGCCACGACACCGTAGACAAGCCAGTCCGGCGAATCGAAGTGCAGCAGCAGCGAGTAGCCGCTCAGCACACACCAGAGGAGGAAGATCCCCAGATTGAGGGGACGCAGCCGCTTGACCCGCACCGGATGCAGGAAGTTGATCGGCAGGAAGGTCAGGAATACCGAGATCAGGACGACGATGAAGGCGGTCAGTTCGCTCGCCTGGACCACGAAGAGCGTGAAGATCACCATGTTCCAGACGACCGGGAAGCCGGAGAAGAAGTACTCCTCGGTCTTCATGCCCGTATCGGCATAGTAGATGGCGCTGGAGACGACGATCAGGCCGGCGGCGACAAAGGACCAGGGTTCGCCGATCATGCCGCTCTGGTAGAGCGCGAAGGCGGGCAGCAGGACGAAGGTGACGTAGTCGACTATGTTGTCGAGCGTGTCGCCGGACCAGTTCGGCAGCACTTCCCGCACCCGCACACGCCGGGCAATCGGACCGTCGATACCATCGACGAACAGCGCAAGCCCGAGCCACCAGAACATGTCGACAAACCGGTTCTCTCCGGCAGCTACGACGCCAAGGAAGGCGAGGAACGAACCCGACGCCGTCAGCAGATGGACGGAGAAGGCCCGCATTTCCGCGTATGGCACTTTTCGGTAATTGAAAATTCGTCTGATCACGCGCCGTTCCCGTGCTTTTCTCTCGCCGACCTATGAGGTGAAACAGGCGGCATTGCAACCGGTTCAGCCCACCGAACGCATCCCGTCCGCCAAGATTACCGACCTGCGCTACCAAGTCCCATGGATAACCGTGTCGTAAGGCTCTACATATCGCATAACGGTTGGCCGACGAGGATCTAGACATGCAGAACTATGAAATTGCCGTGATCGGCGGTGGTCTGGCAGGTTCCATCGCAGCACTCGCCATGGCGCGCGGTGGCCGCAAGGTTCTGCTGGTCGCGCCGGGCCCTGCAAACGGCGACGAGCGCACGACGGCGCTGATGGACCAGTCCATCCGTTTCATGGAACGCCTTGGCCTCTGGGACACGATCGCACCGAGTGCTGCTCCCCTCTCCGTCATGCAGATCATCGACGGCACCGACCGGCTGCTTCGCGCGCCGACCGCGCAGTTTCGCGCCGCCGACGTGGGGCTCTATGCCTTCGGCTACAATATCCCCAACCGCGCGCTGCACGAGACCCTGCAGGCGGCCGTCGTTGGCGAGGCGAATGTGACGCGGGTGAGCACGCCGCTCACCGCCATCACTTTGTCTGGCGATCAGGCTCTGCTCGAGCTCGAAGATGGGCAGACAGTCTCCGCATCCTTCGTGATCGGTGCCGATGGCCGGGCATCCAAGGTCCGGGAAAGTGCCGGAATCGGCACCCGACGCTGGGCCTATCCGCAGACCGCCGTCGTCCTCAACTTCGAACACAGCCTGCCGCACGGCAACGTCTCCACCGAGTTCCACACCGAATCCGGTCCGTTCACCCAAGTCCCCCTGCCCGGCCAGCGCTCCAGCCTCGTCTGGGTGGTGAAACCGCCTGAAGCCGAACGTCTTCTGGCGCTCTCTCCGGAGGCGCTCTCGGTGGAAGTGGAGACCCGCATGCAGTCCATGCTGGGGACGGTCACCGTCGAACCGGGTCCGCAGTCCTGGCCGCTCTCCAGCCTGATCGCCGATCGTTTCGGCAAAGGGCGTGTCGCGCTCGTCGGAGAAGCGGCGCACGCCTTCCCGCCGATCGGGGCGCAGGGCCTGAACCTGTCGCTGCGCGACGTCATCGAGCTGGTCGAGATCCTGACGGCTGAGCCAGATCGCGCCATCCCATCCGACGCAGGCGATCGCTTCAACCGACGCCGCCGCGCCGACATCATGAGCCGGACGCTCGGCGTCGATCTTCTGAACAGGTCGCTGCTGTCGGATTTCCTGCCCGTGCAGATGCTGCGGGCCGCCGGGCTGCATCTGCTGACGGCCGTGCCGCCGCTTCGCAATCTGATGATGCGCGAAGGCGTCGAGCCGGGGCGCGGCCTTCGCGCCTTCGTCAGTTCGCTACGGAAAGAGGTCCGGCGGTAGCAGTCCTGTCGTGATCAGGTAGAGCAGCAGCGGCAGCGTCACCACCGACAGCAGCGTGGTGATCAGCACGGTCGCCGACGCTCGCTCCTGCCAGACGCCATACTGCTGGCTGATGACGAAGACGTTGGTGGCGGTCGGCAGACCGGCCAGCAGCACCGCCGAATAGACCCAGACCGGATCGAAATTGCCCGCGAACGACAGGACGAGATATACGGTGGCCGGCAGCAGGACCAGCTTGGCGACGACGAGATAGCCGATCTCGACGGGCACGCGGTTCAGCGGACGAAGCGCCAGCGTGACGCCCATGGCAAACAGCGCGCAAGGGGCCGCCGCCTGGGCGAGATAGTCCACGAACCGCTGGCCGGCCACAGGGATCTCGGTGCCGCTGGCCGCCACGATGAAACCCAGTGCGGTCGAGAGAATGAAGGGGTGGAGTGCCACCTTGCGCAGCACCTCGCCGGCCAGTTGGAGCGGCGGGCGGCGGTCGCCGCCGGCAACGGCCATCATCGCCGGCGCGACGATGAAGTGCATGGCGTTTTCGAAGCAGACGATGAGGGCGACCGGCACGGCGGCAGCCTCCCCGAAAGCGAGCAGCGCAAGGCCCGGTCCCATATAGCCAATATTGCCGTAGGCGCCCGCAAAGGACTGGATCGTGGCATCGGCGAAGCTTGCGCGCCGCACCAGATAGGTGAAGCCGAAGAGAACGCCATAGACGAGATAGGTGGCTGCGATGTCGGCGACGATGAAGTCGATCCGCGCGAGGTCCTCGATCGGCGTGCGCGACACCAGCTTGAAGAACAGCGCCGGCAGGGCCGCATAGATGATGAAGGTGTTCATCCAGCCGAGCGCCTCGGCCGGCTGCTTGGTGACTCGGGCGGCCAGATAGCCGATCAGGATGAGGCCGAAAAAGGGCAGCAGCAGTGCGACGATCTCGGCCATGGTTCCCCCCATCAAACGCCTCGCCGGAGCGAGGGTCCGCCTTAGCCGATTTGCATCAGGATTGGAAAGGTCTGCTGGAACCAGATTGCGATCGTGCTGACGAAGCCGAAGATGAAGGCGAGACCGGTCAGGATGAGAAGCACGCCCATGATCTTCTCCACCATGCCCAGATGTCGCCGGAAGCGGGTGAGGAAACGCATGAAGGCGCCGGAGAAGCCGGCGGCGATCCAGAAGGGTATGGCAAGGCCAAGCGAATAGACCGCCAGCAGCATCGCGCCGTCGCCGACGGTTTCCCGCGAGGCGGCAACACCGAGGATGGCGCCGAGCACCGGGCCGATGCAGGGCGTCCAGCCGAAGGCGAAGGCAAGGCCCATGACATAGGCGCCAGACAGCGTCGCCGGCTTGCCGCTGCCCTGGAAGCGCGCTTCACGCGCCAGAAGCCCGATGCGGAAGACTCCCAGAAAGTTCAGGCCCATGATGATGATGATCAGTCCGCCGATCTTCGACAGGAGGTCGAGATGCTGGCGCAACACCACACCGATGGTCGAAGCCCCGGCACCCAGCGCCACGAAGACGGTGGCGAAGCCGAGGGTGAACAGGAGCGCGGCACCGAGTACGGCACGCCGCGTATCGACCACGGCGACCGAAGGCCCCTCGCCCCGGAACTGGTCCACCGAAATGCCGGCCATGTAGCACAGATAGGGCGGCACCAGCGGCAGTACGCAAGGCGACAGGAAGGACAGTGCCCCGGCGAGCAAAGCGCTCAACAGCGAGATTTCGGCAATCGACAACACGCAACTCCAGCTTCGGGACCGGATGCCCTCTGCGCCTGCCTAGATCACGTGCAGGCCCTGATGCCAATCACCTTTTCGCGCTCTGGCGCCAGCGCGTCGTTCCGTCGCGATTTTCCCCTTTTTTCCGATTGACCCGGAGCGGACCTCTGCCTATGTTCCGCGCACTTCCGCAGGGGGCCTTCTTCTGCCTTGGGAGAGCGTAGCTCAGCTGGTAGAGCAACGGACTTTTAATCTGTTGGTCGTGGGTTCGAGTCCCACCGCTCTCACCACCCCATCTTCACTACTATTCCTTTTGAGATTGCCATTGCAGCGAATCGCTCTGCCGAGCTGCCTGTTGACTTCTCATTCTCCAAATGAGAACATAAGAAGAACAAACAGGATGAGGCGCAGATGAACCGCACCGAGGAAGTCATTGAACGGGCCATGGCCGCCGTTGCCGCTTCGCGGGCGCGGCGCGAGCGGCAGGAGCGCGAACGCACCCAGGCGTTCGAGCGAATCCAGATCGCCATGCTCAAGCGGCCAACGATTCCGAAAGGGATCCAGATCCAGATGCGGCTCGACCTGCATTGATGCATGCGACCGGATGCCCCGGCTTTTCGTGCGCTGCGGATATCGCTGCTCGGGACGCGTCGCAGCGATCTTCCGTCTCTGACCGAGGCATTGGCGGCATGGAACATTGCGACCGGAAAGCCGTTGTATTTCCGCGCTTACCCTTCCCGAGCGCCGGAACGCGCGGCATCATCTTTTTCTCGATGTGGCTTGCAACCCCGCCGCGCGTTCCACCCCTCATTCATCCTCAATTCAGGTCCGGCCGGTCATGATCGATGTCATGTCAAACCGTTCGCACAAGCACGACCCCTTCGATCCGATCGAACTCGCAATGCTCCAGCGGGTCTTCGACGGCCTCTGCACAACCCGGAGCCTTTCCAAGGGCAGTCCGGACGCCGAACAGATGGCGGCGGTGCTGGTCGATCTCTTTGCACATGGCATCCGCAGCGAGCATCATCTGACGACCATGGTCGGATAGCTGGACCCGGGTCTGGAAAACCACCCTTTAAGCGCAGATATTATGAGCTTGCTTCAGCCCGCCACGAAGGACGGCGGCTCGACGGCGTAATGGCGGCTTCCCCGTCCGAGGAGATAGACCTCCGGCTCCGGGCGCTCGCGGATCACGAAGCCGGAACTCCTCAGCATTGCTTCCATGGCCGGCTTGTTGGGGAGAAACCAGTTGGTCGGGTCGCTGGCATAGCGTTCCTCGACGAAAAACAGTTTTGGATAGTCCGGCCGGTCGAAGATCGCCTGTTCGGCGAAATCGTAATTCTCCTGCAGGTCCGGGATGCTTTCGGCGCCGCGCTGCAGGCATTGAAACAGCATCGTGTCGTCGACCACATGCTCGTAGAGAAGGTCGAGCGCCAGCAGCGGGTGGCGCAGGTGGTAGAGCACGCCCATGAAGATCACCAGATCGAAGCGCTCCTTCAGTTTCGGCACCTCGTAGACCGACATCTGCCGATACTCGATGTCCAGCCCTTCGTGCTCCGCGGCAAATTTCGCCTGGTTGAGGTAGTGCGGATCGGAATCGATCCCGACCACCCGTCCGGCGTTTCGGCGTTTCATCTCCATCGTGTAGAAGCCGGCATTGCAGCCGATGTCGAGGACGCTGCGGCCTTCAAGATCGTCGGGAACGACATGCTTGAACCCTTGCCACTTGAAGTTCGGATAGTCTCCGAGGAAATGCTCGGGCGCGGTCTCGACGCCACTGATCCGCAGGTTCTGGAACCAGGGGCCCAGTCTCTCGATCTGCTGCTTCACCCCGTCATTGCGGCTGCGTTGTGCATCCATTCCCGGATCCTCATGCTTGCGTGTGTACGAATGTGGTGTTTTCAGGCAAAGCGGCCAGAAGCCGCCCTTCTCCTCCAACCGAGAGGCTGCCGGCAAACCAGTCGACGGTCTGCTGCAGGCCCTGTAGCAGCGGCACGGCGGGATCCCAGTCCAGCAACGCCTTGGCGCGCGAAATATCGGGCCGCCGGCGCTGCGGATCGTCGGTCGGCAGAGGCTGCTGAACAAGGCCGCCCGCGCTCGGCACCATCTCCAGCACCATCTGAGCCAATTCGTTGATGGTGAATTCGCCGGGATTGCCGAGGTTGACGGGTGCTTGCGGGTTGGGCGAGACCGTCATCAGCCTGATTAGCCCCTCGACGAGGTCGCTGACGTAGCAGAAGGACCGTGTCTGTTCGCCGGTGCCGTAGATGGTCATCGGCTTGCCGGACAATGCCTGCACGATCAGGTTGGAGACGATGCGGCCGTCGTCCGGCTGCATGCGCGGACCATAGGTGTTGAAGATGCGGGCGACGCGCGCATCGACACGACCGGCCCGCAGGAGGTCGAAGCAGAGCGCCTCGGCTGCCCGCTTGCCCTCGTCGTAGCAGGCCCGGGGGCCAGTGCAACTGACGTTGCCGCGGTAGTCCTCGCGCTGCGGGTGCTCTTCGGGATCACCGTAGACTTCGCTGGTCGAGGCCTGCAGGAAGGCGGCGCCATGCTGTTCGGCGAGCGTCAGGAGATTGCCGGTGCCCACGACACAGGTCATCATCGTGTGCATCGGATCGGCCTGGTAGTGCGGCGGAGAGGCGGCACATGCCAGGTTGTAGATGTAGTCGATCGGCTCATCCAGGAGGAGCTTCTCGCAGATGTCCTGCTCGATCATGGCGAAGCCGGGGTGGTTCATCAGCGGCCGAATGTTGGCCTCCGACCCGGTCAGGTAGCTGTCTATGCAGATCACCCGATGTCCGCGCGCCAAGAGTGCGTCGCAGAGGTGAGAGCCGACAAAACCGGCCCCGCCTGCCACAAGTGCCGTTCCCGCCTGTCTTGATCCAGTCCGTTGGAGCATGTGCTATCCTCTTTATGCCGAAATGCGGCGATGGCGGTGGTGTTCCGCCCTCGCCTGCGGCTGCAGCGCCAGAAGCGCAGCCGCCAGTTCCTCTGCTCGGGCAAGCCCCGTATGATCCGCCAGCACGCGGCCGCGAGCATTGTCCGCAAGCTCCCGTCGCCGGGCGTCGCCGGTCTGCGCCAGCGCCGCCACCACGTCGTCCGTGCCGTGGGCAATGATGATTGCCTCGCCGTGCGGCAAGAGCTCGTCCAGCCCGCGCCAGTGGTCGCTGATGATCGGTGTGCTGCAGGCGGCGGCCTCGAACAGGCGTACGCTCGGAGACCAACCGGCGGCGATCATGTCGGCGCGCGTGACATTGAGGGTGAAGCGCTGGCGGCTGTAGAAGGAGGCATGCTCGGCCGGCGGCAGATGATCGATGCGATCGACGTTTTGAGGCCAGTCGATGTCGTCCGGATACTGCGGGCCGGCGACGACGAAACGCTTGTCCGGCAACCGACGGGCCACCTCGATCAGCAGCCGCTCGACCGTCGGCTGGCGGTCGGGGCTGTAGGTGCCGAGGTAGCCGAGGTCCCACAGGTGCGGTTCGCCGGTATTGCCGTAGCGATCGGCGTCGACGGAGCAATAGAGGGCAACGGCATTGCGGGAGCGATAGCTCTTCTCCAGCCGATCGAGCACTTCGCCGCCGGAGAAGGAGAAGTAGGCGTCGAACAGCGGGATCTGCCGCCGTGCCAGATATTCCTCGTCGCCCGCGTCAAGCTTTGCGAGCGTCACCGGCGTGTCGATGTCGTAGAAGCAAAGGAGCTGCGGAGAAAGCGCCGCCACCGCGTCGATGACCGCAACCCCCTCTGGAACATAGGAGCCGACAATGACGGCATCCGCTTGGCGGATCTGTTCTGCGTGGCCGGCGATCAGGCCGTCGAGGCTGGTGTAATACTGCAGATCGCAGAACTCCGGGTTCGGCAGATCGCGTTGGCTGGCATACCAGGGCACATCCCGCTCGAGAAACAGGACACGATGTCCCTGCTCGTGAAGTCCGCGCAACAGGGCGCGAAAGGTGGTTGCATGACCATTGCCCCAGGAGGAGGAAAGCGACAGCCCGAGAATGACGATGTCCAGAGGCTTGCTCATTCCGCGGCCTCCCTCTTTTGCGCATGGCTCTTGAAGAGTGCATCCACGGCCTCGGCACGGTGGGCATAGGTGTGCTCCCCGAGAACACGCTGCAGCGCGGCGCGTCCGATGTTGTCGGCCCGTTCGTCGGTCAATCCGGCCAGAATGTCGGCCACGTCCTGGCCGTCGCGCGCTACCAGAACTTCCTCGCCGGGCTTCAGGAAGAGCTCGATGCCCTCCCAGTGATCGGTGATCAGGCAGCCGCCGGCGCCGGCCGCCTCGAAGACGCGCGTGGCGGGCGAGAAGCCGTTCTCGGCCATGCTGGCCCTGGAAATATTGAGCACCGCCTTGGGCGTGACGTTGAAGGCGTTGTGGTCTCGTGTGGAGACATGACCGATATAGTTGATGTTCTTCGACATCGGTTTGTCCTGCCAGCCGGATCCTCCGAGCAGGAACGTCTGATCCGGAAGTCGGGATGCAGGCTCCAGGAAGAAGTGTTCGACCCGCGCCTCGCGGTCCGGCAGCCGGTTGCCGAGGAAGCCGAGGTCGGCACCGAAACGCCGGTCTGCCGCCACCGGATGATGCGTCTGCGGATCCAGCGCGTTGTAGATCGGGATGCACTTCTTCGCACCGATGGCGCGGTAGGCGTCCACCACGGGATCACCGCCGCCGTAGGTCAGGACGAGATCCAGCTGCCGCAGGGCACGGCGCAGCGGGTGATCGGGTGCGGCGCGAACCTCCGCCAGCGTTGCGGGGGCGTCGACATCCCAGAAGATCTTCAGCGCATCGGCGCGGGCATTATCCAGAACTTCCGCCAGCAGCAGGTCGTCCTCGAACCCGACGCCGCTTGCCTTAACCACGATGTCTGCCGCAGCGGCTTCCGCGCTCACGGCCTTCAGGGCCTCGACCGTGCCCTCGTAGACGACGACCCTGCACCAGTCCGGCGGGTCGATGTCGCGGTTCTTCTGGCGATCGTAAACGTCAGGCTCGTAGAAGGTGATGTCGTAGCCCTTTTCGGCGAGCGCCCGCAGGAGACCCCGATAGTAGGTCGCGGCGCCGTTCCAGTAAGCGGACACGAGGCTTGATCCGTAAAAGGCGATCTTCATTCCGCGGCCTCCGCCCTTGCAAGCTTCTCGACGACACGCTGCGTGCCGCATTCGCCAAGCACCGCGAGCAGCTCGTCGACGCGGTGTCGGCAGGTATGGCGTGATCTCACCGTCTCGAGACCGGAAATAGCCAGGTCCCGCGCCATCTGCGGATCGGCAAGGATCTGCTTCAGGCGGTCCTTCATCTCGTCGCCATTGCGCGCAACCAGGAAGTCGGTGCCGGGGCGGAAGAGCTGCTCGGCATCATCCCATGGCGCGGAGATCAGCGGGATGCCGCAGGCCAGCGCCTCGAAAACGCGGATCGTGGGGATACCTGGCAGGTTCTCGACATAGGGTCGGCGGGGGATATGCATCGTCACCCTGTGCTCGGCAAAGGCATGCGGCGCATCGGCATTGGCGATCCAGCCGCCATAGCGGATGCCGGCATCCTGCAGGGCCGCCAGCGCCGTGTCGGGATAACGGACGCCGCGCACGGTCGCGTTCAGACCGAGTTCCTTCGCGGGCCGCACCAGAAATTCGGAGATCTCCGCCGTGCGTTC
>JBKBXP010000101.1:0-11023 GCA_046314035.1 Pseudorhizobium sp.
ACCGGCCTCCGGTTCCGCTTCGCTCCACCTACGCCCGGCAATGGCGGCGGAGACGACAATGCACTAACTAACAAGCCGGACCACCCGGTGGGGGCTGCTCACCGAGCGTTCGGCGATGGCTGCCGCTTCGCGTTCCATCTCACGATAGGCTTGGAGAACCGCGAGGCCGGTCGCGCTGACCTTCGCCCCGCGCTCCCGACCGCCGCCCTTCAGCGTCTCGACCAGTACCGGATCGAAGCAGCGATTCATCTCGTCGACCAGCAGCCAGGCGCGGCGATAGCTCATGCCGAGTGCACGGCCTGCACCGCTGATCGATCCTTCGGCGATGATCGCCTCCAGCAAGTCGGCCTTGCCCGGCCCCATCGCCACGGCGTCGCCACAAGCGATCTGGATTTTGAGCCAGAGGGGGCCGAGCTTCACGTTACTTACCGATCATCACGTCGCTGGCCTTGATGATGACGGTGACCGTCTCGCCGGTCGCCAGTCCGAGGTCGGCAATCGCTTCTTCGGTGATGTTGGCGGTGACGATGTTGCCACCTTCGATATCGACCTTGATCGAGCCGTTGACGGCGCCCGGCGTGATCGAGGTGATCGTGCCGGAAATCTGATTGCGTGCGCTGATCTTCATGATGACCCTTCGGTTGGATTACCATGGTTCTTATCGTCATCAGCTCCAACCGGCTATCCGGCCTGCGCTCCTTTCCCGAATGGGATCCCTTGCGAGACAGGGGGACGAAAAGCTAAAGCCTTTTTCGACAGCCCCGGTCGTTTTTCTGGCGGTTTGCCTTTCCCGCTTCTCTGTGTCCGGTGGCCAGTTTCGGAAAAACGCAACCGGAGATATCTTTCGGTAAGCGTCACCGCCTTCCCGGCGATCGCGCAATTCTCTCAGGTTGAGGATCAATCTTTCCGACGTTAAGTACTCACATGTTCGGATAGTTCGGCCCCCCGCCGCCTTCGGGTACGACCCAGTTGATGTTTTGCGTCGGGTCCTTGATGTCGCACGTCTTGCAGTGGACGCAGTTCTGCGCGTTGATGACGAACTTGGGATTGCCGTCCGCAACGCCGGTTACTTCGTAGACACCGGCCGGGCAGTAGCGCTGGGACGGTTCGTCATAGAGCGGTAAGTTGTAGGCGATCGGGACCGAGGGATCGCGCAGCTGCAAGTGGATGGGCTGATCCTCCTCGTGGTTCGTGTTCGACAGAAAAACCGAGGAGAGGCGGTCGAAGGTCAGGACGCCATCGGGCTTGGGGTAGACCGGTGGTTTCACTAGGGCCTTCCGTTCCAGCGTCTCGTGGTCGGGATGGTGGTGCAACGTGAAGGGCATCTTTACGCCGAGATGCTCCAGCCACATGGTGATGCCCGACAAGCCGGAGCCGAAGAGATCGCCGAACTTCTTGACCAGCGGCACGACGTTGCGGACGACGGACAGCTCCTTCTTCAGCCACGACGTCTCAAACGCTGCAGGATAGGCCGCGAGCTCGTCACTCTCGCGCCCCGCCTGGATCGCCTCGAACGCCGCCTCCGCCGCCATCATCGCCGACTTCTGCGCGCCGTGCGTGCCCTTGATGCGCGGCACGTTGAGAAAGCCGGCGGAGCAGCCGATTAGCGCAGCGCCGGGGGCGACCAGCTTAGGGATCGACTGGAGACCCCCGTCATTGATCGCACGCGCTCCGTACGAGACGCGGCGGCCACCCCTCAGCAGGTCGGCGATGGCGGGATGCGTCTTCCACTTCTGCATCTCTTGGAAGGGGGAGATATACGGGTTGGTGTAACCGAGCCAGGTGACGAACCCGATCGAAACCTGCCCGTTGGCCTGATGATAGATCCAACCCCCGCCGTTGGCGTCGCTGCCCAGCGGCCAACCCTGCGTATGCACCACCTTGCCCGGTTCGTGCTTCGCGGGATCGATGTCCCACAGCTCCTTGATGCCGAGGCCATAGACCTGCGGATCGCTGTCGGCGGCGAGATCGAAGGTGCGGATCAGTTCCTTGGTCAAATGACCGCGTACACCCTCTGCGAAGAAGGTGTACTTGGCGTGGAGTTCAAGGCCGGGCTGATAGTCGCCCTTGTGCGTGCCGTCGCGGGCGACGCCCATGCCGCCGGTGGCGACACCCTTCACCCGGCCATCGTCGTGGAATAGGATTTCCGCGGCCGCGAAGCCGGGGAAGATCTCGACGCCCATCGCCTCGGCGCGGCCGGCGAGCCACCGACAAAGATTGCCGAGCGAGCCCGTGTAGGTGCCCTTGTTGTGGAGGAAGGGCGGCGTCCAGAGATGCGGCAGATTGAACTTCTTCCTGGCCGTCAGCACCCAATGATGGTTCTGCGTCACCGGCGTTTCGGCGAGCGGGCAATCCGTCTCGCGCCAGTCCGGAATGAGTTCGTCGAGTGCGCGCGGGTCGATGACCGCCCCAGACAGGATGTGCGCGCCGACCTCCGACCCCTTTTCGAGAACGCACACCGAGATCTCGGTGCCGGACGCTTCGGCGAGTTGCTTCAACCTGATCGCGGCGGTCAGACCGGCGGGGCCGGCACCGACGATCACCACGTCGTAGGGCATCGATTCCCGTTCGTTCATGCCTAGAACTCCCGTGTCGTCACGTAACTCACCTCGTTTCCCAGTCCACTCGGATCGGGCGTTCCGCCTCGAAGCCCATCACGCGACGAGCAGGGCGGGATCGACCGCATAGAGTTCGTCCGACGAAGCCCGGGCGGCCGCAGCCAAACCCAAGGCCTCGGGCACGATCTGGTTGAGGTAGAAGGCGGTCGTCGCCTTCTTGGCCTGCCAGAAATCTTCGTCCGAAGCCGCTCGACCCTGCGACTCCATCAACCACCCGCAGACCGCGACCGACAACATCGTCAGGAACGGATAGCTGGCCGCCAAGCGGTCGTCCGCATCCGCACCCGCTAGACGACGCCCCGTCTCGTCGCACAGATCGATCAGCTCGATCAGTGCGGCGGTCTTGGATGTTTCACGCATGTCGGCGATCAGGGACGCGAACGCCGAACCGTTCCCCATGCCGAGCTTGCGACCGACCAGGTCCGCAGCCTGAATGCCGTTCGTGCCTTCGTAGATCGGGGTGATGCGAGCGTCCCGGAAGTACTGTGCCGCCCCGGTCTCCTCGACATAGCCCATCCCGCCATGCACCTGCACACCGATCGACGCGATCTCGTTGCCCAGGTCGGTGGCATGCGCCTTCGCGAGCGGAGTTAGGATTTCGAGGCGCTCGTGCGCGGCGGCGTCGCCGAGCGTCGTCCGGTCCACTTGGGCCGCAGCGTAGTACACCAGCGCACGTGCGGCCTGGGTCTGCGCCGCCATGCGCATCAGCATGCGACGGACGTCGGGATGGTCGGCGATCCGGACAGGTTTCCGATCGGTCGCGCCGGAACGCGCGGACTGTACCCTGTCCAACGCATAGGCGATGGCCTTGCGGGTCGCGGCCTCACCGATCTGCACGCCCTGCAGACCGACGTTCAGGCGGGCGTTGTTCATCATCGTGAACATCGCCCGCATTCCGCCATGCTCGGGGCCGATCAGTTCGCCGACGCAGTCGTCGTTATCGCCGAAGCTCAGGACGCAGGTCGGGGACGCATGAAGTCCCAGCTTGTGCTCGATGGAGACTACCTTGACGTCGTTGAACGCCCCGAGATGGCCCTCCTTGTCGAGGCGGAACTTCGGAACCAGGAACAGCGAGATGCCACGCGTTCCGGCCGGAGCATCGGGAGTACGAGCCAGAACGAGATGGACGATGTTGTCGGCCAAATCGTGATCACCGAACGAGATGAATATCTTTGTGCCCTTGATGGACCAGGTGCCGTCGCCGCGCGGCACGGCTTGCGCACGTAGCGCTCCCACGTCGGATCCCGCCTGTGGCTCGGTCAGATTCATCGTACCGGTCCAGGCACCGGTTGCCAGCTGCGGCAGGAATCTTGCCTGCTGTTCGGGCGTACCGTGGTGAACCAGCGCCTCGATGGCACCAACCGTCAGCGTAGGACACAGGGCGAAACCGGGGTTGGCAGTGCCCAGCAGTTCCAGCACCGCGGTCTGCAACGTAAACGGTAGCCCCTGCCCACCATGCTCTTCGGGCACTCCGATGGTACCCCATCCGCCTTCCACGTACGCGCGATAGGCCTCCGGATAGCCGTCGGGAAGGACAACCCCCTGCTCAGTCCACTTGGCGCCGACCGTGTCTCCTGCGTGGTTGAGCGGCGCCCAGACCTCGGTCGCGAAGGTGGCCGCCCCCTCCATTATCGCCTCGATGACGTCGTCGCTGGCGGCGGAGAAACGTTCGCTCTGGGCCAAATGCCTGATCTGGGCGACGTGGTCGAGGACGAAGCGAATTTCGCTCGTTGCTGCGGTCGCTGCGCTCATGCCCCTGCTACCTTGGACCTTGCTTCCAACGCGGCCGTAGGATCGGCCTCTAGCGCTATGGCAAGCTCACGAAGCGCCTTCTTGTCGATCTTGCCGACGCTGGTCCTGGGTAGACCGTCTGCAACATGGACGACCGAAGGAATGGCGTATCGGCTGATCTGTCCGGCCGCCGCTTGCTTCGATAAGGCTTCGTAAAGCCGTTCCTCCGAGATGATTTCGTCGGGCGCGGCTGTCACGAACGCGACAGGTCGCTCACCCCAGCGGGGATGGGCAAGGCCTACGACAGCGGCCTCGGACACTGCTTCATCCTCCATCAGGCGCGCCTCCAAGTCGATTGAGGAGATCCACTCCCCGCCCGACTTGATGACGTCCTTCAGACGATCGACGATACGGATGGCGCCGTCAGCGTCCTTTTCGGCCACGTCGCCGGTATGGAGCCATCCGTCTTCCCAGAGCGTGTCTGAAGCGTCCTGGCTGCCGTACCCCTGCGTCAACCAAGGTGCACGCAGGACAAGCTCTCCGCCCCGCTTTTCGTCGATCTTCGCATAGACCAACGGGAGTGCGAGTCCTGCGCGACAGAGACCGTGCGCATCCCCTCGCTCACCCCGCGCAAGTGCGATCACCGGTCCGGTCTCCGACATGCCGAACCCCGCAAGCGTCGTTATACCGACCTCGAACGCTTCCTCCACCAACGCCGGTGGAAGAGCCGATCCGCCGATGACGATCGTCCACGGTCCAAGCGGCTCGCCAGCGGCGGCGTCGATGAGCATGCGAAGCAGCGTTGGAACGCAGTGGGAGAAGCTGACGTCCTCGGTGCGCCGAAGCCGCAGCAGGGTCGCCGGATCGTAACGCCCGGGATAGACCTGCTTGAGGCCGAGCATCGTGACGGCGTAGGGCGCGCCCCACGCGTGGACGTGGAACATCGGCGTGATCGGCATGTACACGTCGGTCCGCGTCAGGTTCTGACCCTCGGGTTGACTGGCCAAGGTCGACGTGAAGGCGAGCGTGTGCAGCACCAGCTGCCTGTGGGTGAAGAACACCTGCTTGGGGTCGCCGGTCGTGCCCGTCGTGTGAAACGTCGTCGCGATGGCGTTCTCGTCGAAGTCCTCGAACTCGAAGGTCGGATCGGTCCCGGCGAGCCATTCCTCGTACGACTGCACGTTCGGAGTGGTCATCGGAATCGCTTCGCGTATTCCCGGCAGGTGCGGCAGGATCGCGTTGCACAGCGGGCTGAAGTCATCATGGTACAGCAGGACCGACGCATCGGACTGTCGCAGCGTGTACCCGATCTGCATGGGTGACAGCCGGACGTTCACCGTCTGCAGGATCGCGCCCATCATCGGTATCGCGAAATAGCATTCGAGGTAGCGGTGACTGTCCCAGTCCATCACGGCGACCGTGTCGCCGGGACGGACGTCGCGCGCCGCCAGCGCCGTCGCTAGACGACGTACCCGGTCGACGAACTGACGATAGGTGAAACGCAGTTCTCCGCTGACGATCTCCGCGCTGCTCTGCTCGGCCACGTTCGCGAGCAGATGGCGGATGAGCAACGGGAAGGGGTATGCGTCCCTACCCGCGGTCTGAAGTATCTTTGGCTGGCTCACCGCGTCATCCGTATCGTTCGAGTTGACTTGAACGCCCCGCCCGAAACCGGGCGGGGCGCGTGGATCAGAAGTTGAAGTTGATGCCGGCGGTATAGAACCGTCCGATCACGTCGTAGAGTTGCGGGTTCGTCCTGTTGTACTGGATCAGCGTTCATCGCCGGATGCCGGCAATGCCTCCGCGCTACCCTGCAGCGGCGGGGTAGTAGCCGACGGCGTCGACGATGCCGTCTGCGCCAGACCCGTGGCCGACCACGAACATAACGCGAGTGTGCAGATGCCGGCGAAAAGCCTGCTCTCCATAATCCTACTCCCATCAAAGCCGGGGTTCGTTCCCGATCTCTTGAGGCGGAGGATGACGCCGGCATTAAACGGCGTCAATCATCTTTCTTTGCGTTGCAGGAAATAGGTTGCCGCGCATCGAATTACGTAGAACTTTTTTTCGAACGCGAGGACGGTTAAGCGCCATGTCCAACGGCTCTGGCAACGAAAGGGCTACCCAGCGGCCGACGAGATCGGCACCGCGACGACATCAGACGGGACGTGACGAATGACGAAGGAGCAGACGGAGACAAAACGCGAGGCGCGCCGTCTTCAGACGGAACGACGTCAGGACTCGATGACGTTGATCCTCGATCATGCCGAAGCGGAATTCGCCGCCAAGGGCTACAACGGCGTCACGATCTCGAGCGTCGCCGCAAGCGCCGGCGTCGACACGTCGCTGATGCGCTACTACTTCGGCGACAAGGAGAAGCTGTTCGCCGCGGTGTTCCGTCGCCGCGCCCCGGAAGCGAACGCAAAGCGCCTCGCTGCCTTGGACGCCTACCGTCCATCGCTGGGCAACGGCGGCACGCTGGAAGGACTTCTTGACGCCTTCATGCGGCCGGCATTCGAGATGGCCGACATCGACGACAAGCATCGGAACTACGCTTCGATCGTCGCCTACGTGAACAGCAGCCGGGGCAAGATGTACGAGCTGATGTCCGAGACGTTCGACCCCGTCTCCTGGGTGCTGGTCGACGACATGAAGATCCTCCTGCCCCATGCATCGAAGGAGAAGCTGTACTGGAGCTATCACTTCCTGACCGGCTCCTTCACCTTCTCGCTCGGGCGGACGGGACGCATAGATCGCCTCTCGGCGGGCCTGGTGCATTCGGACAATTTCCTCGGCATAGCCGACCGACTGCCCGTCTTCGTGGCAGCAGGAATCCGAGCGCTCTGTGCACCGGACGGCCCGCCCGATCTCAAGCCGCCTTCCGACGAAGACCGATCGCCTTCGTAACCAACCCATCGTCATGACGGCAGATCGCGGTACCGCTACCCGAACCGGCGTACGGGGGAACGGCGTGCGTCACGAGGCTCTTCCGATCCCCGTGACGCATCGTCCGATCAGGCCGCGAACTGGTTCATCGTGTTGTGTGCGCCGCCCGCCTTCAGCGCCGCCTCGCCAGCGAAGTACTCCTTGTGATCGTCGCCGATGTCCGACCCGCTCATGTTCTGATGCCGGACGCAGGCGATACCCTGCCGGATCTCCTGCCGCTGGACGCCTTTCACGTAGCCGAGCATCCCTGCCTCGCCGAAGTACTCCTTCGCCAGATTGTCGGTAGACAGAGCGGCGGTATGATAGGTCGGTAGGGTGATGAGGTGGTGGAAGATGCCCGCCCGCGCGCTGGCGTCCTTCTGAAAGGTGCGGATGCGCTCGTCGGCCTCTTTCGCCAGATCGGTCGAGTCATACTCGGCGCTCATCAGCTTTGCACGATCATAGGTCGAAAGGTCGCGACCCTCGCCAGCCCAGCTGTCGAAGACCTGCTGACGGAAGTTCAATGTCCAGTTGAAGCTTGGGGAGTTGTTGTAGACGAGCTTGGCGTTGGGAACGACCTCGCGGATACGATCGACCATCCCCGCGATCTGCTCGATGTGCGGCTTCTCGGTCTCGATCCACAGCAGGTCGGCACCGTTCTGGAGCGACGTGATGCAATCGAGGACGC
Organism: Pseudorhizobium sp.; assembly: GCA_046314035.1. Lineage (GTDB taxonomy): Bacteria > Pseudomonadota > Alphaproteobacteria > Rhizobiales > Rhizobiaceae > Neorhizobium. The sequence continues at coordinate 7,960 of JBKBXP010000101.1, forward strand.
AGCGGTCAGCGCCGGTGCCCTCCCGGAACTGGAACAGGTTGGATGGCAAGCGCTTTGGCCGCATCAGTTGCCCGTCGCGTTCGATCACCACGTCACCGCGCAGTTGACCGATGTCATCTACGAGCTCGCAGTCGAGGAACGCGTTGTATCGGTCTCCGAGATCACCCTTCTCGCTCGAGTAGGCGATCTGCTTGGTGAGCCCGGCACCGAGGGAGTCGGTACGCGTCACGATGATGCCGTCGTCCACGCCCAGTTCGAGGAAGGCGTAGCGGCAGGCCCGAACCTTTGCGAGGAAGTCCTCGTGCGGAACGGTCACTTTTCCGTCCTGATGGCCGCACTGCTTCTCGTCGCTGACCTGGTTCTCGATCTGCAGCGCGCAGGCGCCTGCCTCGATCATCTTCTTGGCGAGCAGATACGTCGCCTCGGCGTTGCCAAATCCGGCATCGATGTCGGCGATAATCGGCACGACGTGCGTCTCGTAGTTGTCGATCGCGTGGACGAGCCGCTGCGCCTCCACATCGTTTCCGCTCTCGCGGACATGATCGAGTTCCCGGAACATCATGCCCAGCTCGCGGGCATCGGCCTGCTTCAGGAACGTGTACAGTTCTTCGATGAGCGCCGGCACGCTGGTTTTCTCGTGCATCGACTGGTCGGGAAGCGGACCGAAGTCCGACCGCAACGCCGCCACCATCCAACCGGAAAGGTAAAGGTAACGACCCTTGGTGGTGCCGAAGTGCTTCTTGATGCTGATGAGCTTCTGCTGGCCGATGAAGCCGTGCCAGCAGCCCAGCGACTGGGTGTAGGCGGCAGGGTCCGCATCGTAGGCGGCCATGTCACGCCGCATGATCGATGCCGTGTACCGGGCGATGTCCAGGCCGGTGTTGAAGCGGTTCTGCAGACGCATCCGCACCACGGCCTCGGCGTCGATCCCGTCCCACGTGCCGCCTTGCTGGCGGATGAGTGCGGACGTGCGTGCGGTCTGATCCTGGTAAGTCATGTCTAAATCTTCCGAAGGTTTGCGGCAGCGGCAGGACGCAGCGCTCCTCCCGACGCCGGAGTGGCGCAGGGGCGTCGTCGGCCGTTGCGGTTGGTCGTGAAAGCGTCCGTTCGGCGATCAGCCGAGCCGGCCCAGACGATGGTACAGGTTGGAGAACTTCGACGAGCGGGGATCATCGGCGATGTTTCGGACGTAGGCTCCGACCGCTTCCTTCAGGAGACTGAAATCCTCCGTCGAGAACACGGCGCGGCTGCGCGGCGGTTCTTTTGTCATCTGCTGTCTCCCAATCCGCGATCGGTGATCCGTCACGGTTGAGATGTAAAAAGCATACTGGTTCGTCGGACCCCAACAGTATTCCATCATTAAAAGCGTCTGAACGTACAATTCTCGCCACTTGCGGCTGTAACATTGTAAATATTTTACAACGCCCTCAAAGCTTCGCTGATCCGGTCAAGCGGTAGGTCGTAGCTTTTAGACATAGCACTTACGCAGCAACGGCCGCGGATTGCGCCACCGCAGACGCGATACCGACCGGAGCCAGAACGCTGCCCAACGCCATCACCGGGAAAAGCCAAGCGCTCCGCAGGCAAGCGCGCATCGGCCAGGCCTTCACTTCGCGGCCTCCACGATCGCCTGGACGATGGTCGCATGGACGACGCGGCCGGTCGCGCGATCAAACAGGCCGAGGGTAGCGATGGTCTTTGGATCGACCTTACGGGCTGCGCCCACCTACATGGCGGTGAGGAGCGGTTGGCGTGACCTACCCCGAAATCTACGAGATGCAGGCGCGCGCCATCTTCGAAGCGGCGGTGATCGTCGCCGAAAAGTCGGGCGAGGCCCCGATCCCCGAAGTGATGATCCCGCTGGTCGGCACCCGTCGCGAGCTGGAGCTGATGAAGGCGGTGGTCGACAAGGCCGCGGAAGCCGTGTTCGCCGACAAGGGGCGGACGATCGAATATCTGGTCGGCACGATGATCGAACTGCCGCGCGCCGCGCTGAAGGCCGGAGAAATCGCCGAGGCCGGGCAGTTCTTCTCGTTCGGGACCAACGACCTGACGCAGACGACGCTGGGTGTGAGCCGCGACGATGCCAGTCGCTTCCTGGGCGCCTATGTCGAAAAGGGCATCTATGCCCGCGACCCGTTCGTTTCGATCGATGTCGAGGGCGTGGGCGAGCTGATCGAACTGGCTGCTGAACGCGGGCGCAAGACACGGCCCGACATCAAGCTGGGTATCTGCGGCGAGCATGGCGGCGATCCGGCATCGATCGCCTTCTGCGAGAAGGTCGGGCTCGATTATGTCTCGGCCAGCCCGTACCGCGTGCCGATCGCCCGACTGGCGGCGGCACAGGTAGCCTTGGCTAGAAGCTTCAACGTAATCCGGGTTCGGTCTGACTCATCCGTTCCTGGATGAGCGCTTGCCGCAAGCCGTATCTACTGTTGCAGCGTGCGGGTGGTGCCCGCTCTAGTATTTCGACTAAACATGAATAGGCGTCTTCGACGCTGGCCGGCATTCTCGATTGGGAACGGCCAGCGAGACGGCCGGGCATCCCCATTGGGATCGAGTTTCGGGAACGCCCCACTATAGGGAAGGAGCGGGACGGCTCCTATGACCTGACTACAAAGCGACGATCCAGCGTCCATCACCTAAGTCGCGTAATCGATGTTCTACGTCATGCCATTTTCTGGAATACCGATACTGAACGCGGAGTCGACAACTATATTCACGCGTTTCAGCACTCCGGCTACAGCGAGCTGCGGAATATCGTGTGACTGGCGAGGGCTCGTAATCTGCGTTGCTCGCGTTCTGGTCTTGATTTGCCGCGATGCGAGCGTTCTCAAATGCGGCCTGAACGATCTTACCTGACAGCGTCAAATTATCGGAAAGCGTGGAACCCTGATTGACGTCCTCCCTGTTTTTTCATCCATGCTGAATGAGAGTTTTCCGGCCCTTTGAAGCCTGCGAGCAAGGAGCTGGGACATGAAGAAGTCGAGGTACACGGAAGAGCAGATTGCGTTTGCGCTGAAGCAGGCGGAGACGGGCACGCCCGTGGCGGAGGTCATCCGCC
>JBKBXP010000102.1:0-11023 GCA_046314035.1 Pseudorhizobium sp.
TCGGCGACCGGATCTGTGCGCTGGCAAACGGCGGCGGTTACGCCGAATATTGTGCGGTGCCGGCAAGCCAGGCCATGCCGTTTCCGAAGGGATACGATGCCGTGAAGGCGGCGGCACTGCCGGAAACCTTCTTCACGGTCTGGGCCAATCTCTTCCAGATGGCCGGGCTGACGGAAGGCGAAAGCGTGCTGATCCACGGCGGATCGAGCGGCATCGGCACCACCGCCATCCAGCTCGCGAAAGCCTTCGGCGCCGAAGTCTATGCCACCGCCGGGTCGGCCGAGAAATGCCAGGCCTGCGAAAAGCTCGGCGCCCGGCGCGGCATCAACTACCGCGACGAGGATTTCGTCGAGGTGATCAACTCGGAGACCGGCGGCAAGGGCGTCGACGTCATCCTCGACATGATCGGCGCCGACTATTTCAATCGCAATCTCAGCGCGCTCGGGCGTGACGGCTGCCTCTCCATCATCGCCTTCCTCGGCGGCGCGGTGGCGGAAAGCGCCAACCTCTCGCCGATCATGGTCAAGCGCCTGACCGTCACCGGCTCGACCATGCGGCCACGCACGGCCGAGGAGAAGCGGGCGATCCGCGACGAGCTGCGCGACCAGGTCTGGCCGCTCCTGGAGCGGGGTGAGGTGGCACCGGTGATGCACACGGTCCTGCCCTTCGACCAGGTGGTCGAGGCGCACCGGCTGATGGAGACGAGCAGCCATATCGGCAAGATCGTGCTGGACCTGCGCTGAGGTGAATCACTTGTCCGGTGCGCGAATGCTAAGCCATGCCGGCCGCAGTGCAATTCACATTAAATTCGGCACTCGTTACATTACGTGCCTTGCATACTCTGAACGACGCACCTAAATTCTGTTCATCGTCAACGTAATGAAAGGAAGGTGATCCAATGTCGAGTGAGATTTCGGTCTGCGTTTCGAACTTTGGTAAGGTATCGGTTTTGGCGAGGCAGCCCTCGGCTTAAACGCATTCTTCCTTCGGACGCCACAAGCGTCCGGGTTCGTTGAACGGACCAGATTCACGGAAAGGGTCGCCAAGCGCGACCCTTTTTCGCGTCTGTCCCCTGCTGTGGAAATGTCGTGGCAGTCCTATGCATCTGATGCATGGCGGGCCTGCCCGTTGGGCACTTTTAGTACTTCGGCCATCCCCCTATATACCGGACATCGAAGCAAGAAAGAGCGCCACTGTCTGGCCGCTGGGCTTCGAAAACCCACGAAAGGGGGAACTGCCATGAACATCGCACGTACATTCAACAACTGGCGCAAGTATCGTCAGACCGTCACCGAACTGGGCCGTATGACCCAGCGTGAACTGAACGACCTCGGTATCGCACAGAGTGATATCCGCCGCGTTGCACGCGAAAACGCCGGCTTCTGATTTAGTCTCCGGCATTTTGGGAAACGCCCGCCTCGTCGCGGGCGTTTTGCATTTTTAGAGCATGTTCCTCAAAAGCCAATGCGCCCCACCGCCGGCACCTTGATGCCGGGGTTGGCAAGGTCGAGTCCGGCCACCAGTCCGAGGAAATGCACCTCGATGCCGCTGCGCACGCCGGCCGAGAAACCGAGGAGCCCGCGCAGCGTCACATGCAGGTCGCGCCCGTCGGTATCCAGATGCACGAACTCGCCGTCCGGGAGATAGTCGCGACCCACCGCATGCGGTGGCAGAACGGCACCGATTTCGGGCACCGTCCGCAGCACATAGGCCACGAAGGTATTGGAGTTCGGACCAGGAAAGATCGTGTAGCCGCCGGGCTCGGCGTAGGGGTAGGCGGCGATGGCGCCCTCGACCTTGGGGATCAGCAGTTCGGCGTCCACACCGGTGATCGCGGCCACGAGTTGCGGCTGGTTGGAATACCAGAAGGCATCCGCCGGCCGGTGGTTGCGCCGGATCGGCGATCCCCATCCCACCTTGTCGTAGCGCGTATAGCTGTCGGCGCCCTTCTCCTTGGTGACGATCCAGGCATGGCTGGCCACAGCACCCTTCATGCCACCCGTGGCCGCCGAGAAGACGTAGATGGCCGCATCCTGGCTTTCGCCCGGCTCCGGCAGGATATGCGCCGACGACCAGCGTGCCTCGCTCCAGCGGCCCGGTCTCTCCTGGATCGCCCACCAGCCCGCCGTGGCGAAGGTCGGCAGAAGGTAGATGACGAAGATCACCACGAGCAGCCGTTTCAGATATTTCATGCGAGACCTCGTGCAAAGCGCGTTGCTGTCGGCTATGAGCGATTGAAACCGGCAAATCTTGGACGCACCAATGCAAAATCCCGTTACCGTCGAAGTCACCCGTGGCAGCCTCGTCGAAAGCCGGCACCGCGGCCTGGGCATCGTCGTCGATGGCGATGGCAAGAGCCTCTTCTCCTTCGGAGACGTCGACGCCGGCATCTTCCCCCGTTCGGCCTGCAAGGCCATGCAGGCGCTGCCACTGGTGGAAAGCGGCGCGGCCGATGCCTATGGCTTCGGCGACAAGGAACTGGCAATCTCCTGCGCCTCCCATTCCGGCGAGGACGAGCATGCGGTGCTCGCCGCCTCCATGCTGGAGCGCGCCGGCCGTGACGCCTCGGCGCTGGAATGCGGCTCGCACTGGTCGTCTGACCAGAAGACTCTGATCCACCAGGCCCGCACCCTCGACAGGCCGAGCGCGCTCCACAACAACTGCTCCGGCAAGCATTCCGGCTTCGTCTGTACCTGCAGCCATGTCGGCTACGAGGTCGAGGGCTATGTCAACTACGACCACCCGCTGCAGGCCGACATCCGTGCCACCATGGAAAGCCTCACCGGCGCGACGCTGGCGCAGGACAATTGCGGCATCGACGGCTGCTCGATCCCCACCTATGCCGTGCCGCTGCGCGGTCTCGCCCACGGGTTTGCGAAGATGGTCACGGGGCAGGGGCTGGAACCCATCCGCGCCAGAGCCTCCCGCCGGCTGATGGATGCCTGCATGGCCGAACCCTTCTACGTCGCCGGCACCAAGCGCGCCTGCACGAAGCTGATGCAGGTGGCGCCCGGCAAGATTTTCGCTAAGACCGGCGCCGAGGGCGTTTTCATCGCTGCCCTTCCCGAGCAGGGCATCGCCATGGCGGTCAAATGCGAGGACGGCACGACGCGTGCCGCCGAATCCATGATCTTCGCGCTGATCGCCCGCTACTTCGATCACGACGGCGAGACCCACGCGACGCTGATGCAGATGGCCAACCACCAGATGAAGAACTGGAACGGCATGCATGTCGGCGACGTGCGCGTCACCGACGCGATGTTTGCCTGACCTGCTGGCGGACCCCGGGCCCAGGCTCAGGGCTATTATTTCAGCCTGGATCGACGGCACCGCTCTGAACAGAATTTGACGTCATTCCAGGTCTTGGCCCACTTCCGCCGCCACGCGAACGGCAGGCCGCAGGATGCACAGGGCTTGGTGGGTAGATCTGCTTTCTTGATCATCTTCGACACAGAGAGATATTCCATTGCGTGGCAGAAGTGACGTCTGTTTCGGCTGGGGAGTAGCCCTCTAGAGGCTTTCCCCGATCCGCGCCGTGCCGGTCTGGCCGTTGTCGCGGATCCACGTCAGCCGGCCTTCACCGGCCCGGTAGAGCTCAAGCAGAGCGGTGCGCCCTTGTACCAGTTGCGGAACTGCTGGCAGAGCCGGTCGCCCGCAATCCACCATCTGCCTTCGTCCTTTGGTCGCACCAGCCGGCCGATGCCCAGCGCCTCGCCATTGCCGTCGACGACGCCGGACGGCCGGTAGTTCAGCGGAAACTCGCCGCCAATCGGGGCACCGAGATAGATGCGCCGCCCGATGATCGACTGCCGGATCTCGTCCGCGGTGACCCTCTCATCCGCCGCTCGCGCCGGAAGGTCGACGGATGCAGTGATGGCAATGGCAGCATACAGCAGGGCTCGAAAACGCAAGATTCTGATCCTTCGGTCTGGTCGCCACTTGATACGCGCCGCTTTTGGCGACAGATCACTGTTGGACGGACCGCGCCATGCCGCCGCGACAACGTCATCAACCGGAGGAACCGCATGTACACGCTCTATTTCTCGCCGAATGCCTGCTCGCTTGCCAGCCACATCGCGCTGGCCGAATCCGGTCTGCCCTATCAGCTGCGGCGCCTGCAGTTTGCCGAGAACGAACAGCGCTCTCCCGAATACCTCAAGCACAACCCCAATGGCCGGGTCCCGGCGCTGGTGACCGACAAGGGCACGCTGATCGAGAGCCCCGCCATCCTCGCCTTCATCGCCCAGGCGGCCCCTGAGGCGAAGCTTGCGCCGCTCGACGATCCCTTCGCCTTCGCGCGCATGCAGGGCTTCAACAGCTTCATCGCCTCCACCGTCCACGTCGCCTATGCCCACCGCCGCCGCGGCACTCGCTGGGCGGAAAAGCAGGAATCGCTGGACGACATGGCCGCCAAGATGCCGCAGAACATGCGTGACGGCTTCACGATCATCGAGAACGACCTCTTCACCGGGCCCTGGGTGCTGGGGGAGGATTATTCCGTCGCCGACGGCTACCTCTTCACCATGGCCGACTGGCTGGGCGGGGTCGGCATCGACATCAACGATTTCCCGAACGTCGCCGATCAATACCGTCGCATGCGCCAGCGCCCGGCCGTCCAGCGCGCTCTGGAGACGGAAAAGGAAGCTTCCGCCGCCTGAGTGTCAGGCGCAGCGGGCAAGCTCCGTTTGTCGTTCCACGGTGGCTGGCAAATCCGGTCGCGGCAGCGGCAGGTCCGCCAGCTGTCGCTCGGTCATGGCGGCGATCTGCGGATCTGCGAACGGATCGTCCCGACGAAGAGGCGGGCCATCCGAAGCGCGGAGCCAGTGAAGAGCGTTGAAGAATATCTGTAGGCTGCATTGGCCGGCACCTCGCAAGTGAGTGTTGACTTGCGAGGACAAGATGCCGATCGAGCGCCTACGGTTCAATTGAGTTCTTCACGCTACGGGTATAGAAAACCTGCATGAAAAACCTGAACACGCTGCATCTGAACGGGCTGCGGGCGCTTGAGGCGGTGGGGCGCCTCGGCTCGCTTCAGGCTGCTGCCGACGAGCTGGGCGTAACCATCGGCGCAGTGAGCCAGCAGGTCATCAAGGCCGAGGCGCAGCTTGGCCGACCGGTCTTCCAGCGGCTGCCGAAGGGCATGGTGCCGGTTGCTGCCGCGCGCCCGCTGCTGGCGGGGCTGACGGAAGGGTTTCAGGCGCTCTCCCATGCCGTGACGCTCGGGCGCCAGACCGACGCGACCCTGTTGACCATCTCCGTCGCGCCGGTCTTTGCCGCCCGTTTCCTCGTGCACCGCCTCGACCGCTTCTCGCGCCGGCATCCCGATATCCGGCTGCGGATCGACGCAACGACGGCGCTGGCCGATCTCGGCGCCGGCGATGTCGATCTCGCCATCCGCGTCGGTCGCGGCAGTTGGCCAGGCGTCGATGCGGAACTGCTGATGATGCAGCGGGTCTTTCCCGTGGTCGCCCCTGCGCTGGGGCAAGCGCTGCGGGAGCCGGCCGACATCCTGAAACTGCCCGCCATCATCGACGGTCCGGCCATGTTCTCCTGGGACGTCTGGCTGAAGGAAGCCGGCCTGGGTGGCGCCGAGATGGCCACCCGCCATGTCTTCAACGACGCCTCGCTCTGCCTCGATGCGACGATCGCCGGGCAGGGCGTCATGCTCGCCTGGCAGACGCTCGCGGGCTTTGCCCTGGAGCAGGGCCGGTTGGTGAAGCCGTTCGCGGTCGAGGCCCCGACCGGCATGGGGCATTACCTCGTCACCCGCCCCGGCGGTCGGCCCGCCGCCAAGGTGCGGGCGTTCCGGGACTGGCTGCGCGAGGAGATGCTGACGCTGGATCGCCTCAGGCCGGTTCCTGCAGCCGCCGCTCCCACATCGCCTTGAAGGCCGCGCGTCCCTGGCAGGCTTCCAGCCAGGCCTTCAGAGCCGGGCGGGCATCGAACAGCGGCGCATAGCCCTGCGCATAGCGGACGATTTCGGCCACCATGATCTCGGCTGCGGTAAAGCGGCCGCCGACCAGGTAGGAATTCTCCTTCAGATGCCCTTCGAGCACGTCCAGCGGCCGTTCCAGGCTCTTGGCGAGTGCCGCCACGGCGGCCTTGCCGTCCTCGGTCCCGGCCTTGTCGCTGCCGAGCAGCTTCTGGATATCGAGCGCCGGCGTTTCAATGCTGGTTGCGGCAAACAGCGCCCACTGGGCCATCTGCGAGTCTTCGGCGATATCGCGTGGTCCGAGCTCTCCACCGTATTTCTTGGCGAGATAGAGGGTAATCGCCAGCGACTCGTGCAGCACCAGGCCGTCGTCGTCCATGGAGGGGATCGACCCCATCGGGTTGATGGCCAGGAACTCGGGCGACTGGGTGCTGAGGGCTGCACCGTCGCCATCCGCCTGCGGCAGGCGATAGGCCTGAATGACCGGCACCTGTGTGTAGTTCAGGCCGATTTCTTCCGCCAGCCAGAGCGGCCGCGTCGCGCGCGAGCGGTAGACACCATAGATCGTCAGCATCGGGATCCTCCTTGGGAATGCCGGGGCACGCTACGGTCTGGCGGGCGCAAACGGAAGATCATTCGCCGTGGCCTGTCGATGAATTGTTTCGATGGGTCAGGCGACCCGGTTGCCGGCAATGGTGAGATGGGCGAACGTCTCGTCTCCCCCGGCCAGCTCCTGCGTCGCCGCATCGTGCCAGCGAAAGCCGATGACGGCGCCGTCGGCCATGCCCTCGAAGATATTGCCGCTGATCAGCGCGCTGCCCGCGCCCTCGGCGACCGAGACGGCACAGCCGATCTTCGCCGCCCGCACGATGTTGCCGGTAGCGGCGACATTGCGCAGATAGGGTCCCCAGCCGAGAAGCATCGCAAAGCGCGGCACGTTCTCGATGACATTGCCGGAGACGACGGTGTCCGCCTCGACGCCGATGCCGATCCCGAAGCCGACGCTGTCGTGCTCGTAGGGGCCGGTCAGGGAGATATTGCGGATGATGTTGTTGGCGACGATCGCCAGCCGCCCGCCCTCGTTGAAATTGGCGATGTTGATGCCGTTTGCCGCACCATCCACCAGGTTGCCGGTGACGATCGCGCCCTCGAAGCCGAATTCGGAATAGATCGCCGTCTCGCCGGAGCGCAGGCAATGGTTGTCGGCAATCTGGATGTCGGAGGAGGAATTGGCCCGGATCGCCGTGAAGGCGCTGTCGGAGATATGGTTGACGGAGACGATGACGCCGTCGGCGCGGTAGAGGTTGATGGCATTGCCGTACTGACCGGTGCCGCCATAGGTCGAGCCGGTGCGGGTGATGCGGTTGCCGGTGACGATCGAGCCGTCCTCGCCCTTCTGGCGCCGGTGGATCAAAAGCCCGCCGTTGCCGCAATCGGAGACGGTGTTTTCTCTGACCGCAAGCCCGGTGCTGTCGATCGCATAGAGGCCGTATTCACCTATCTCCGAAATCCGGCAGTTCGTGATCCGTCCGCCGCAGCGCTCGATCTGCAGCGCCGTCTTGGAATTGCCCTTCAGGGTGCAGTTGTCGATCGTCAGGTCGAAGACGTCGCGCAGGTTCAGCAGCGAGGGCACGTCTTCGGGCAGGGCAAGGCCGGCACCGTTGAAGGTGATGTTCGACAGCTCGATCCGGTTTGCCGCCGTTGCATCGATGAAGGCGCCGCCGCCGGAATAGGCGATCTCGGTAGCGCCGGCGATGCCGGTGAGGCGGGTCCGGTCGGGCAGCGTCAGGTTCGAGACCTCGTAGCGGCCAGGCGGCAGGAAGACCCATTGGTCGCTGCGCACTGCCGCCTCGATGAGTTCAGTGAGCTGCCGCGTCTGGTCCTCGCCCGGCGTCGGCGAAAGCCCGGCGGCGCCGGCGTCGATCGAGCCGCGCAGATCGGTGAGCGAGAGCGCCGGAGCCGACCAGCCAGGGCGTTGCCCGGCAAGGCTTGCCCCCGCCGTCGCCGCCAAAGCCGCCATCATGCGCCGCCTGCTGATCATCCTCACCATCCCCTGTTACCCCACCGCCGGAGCGTACGCTTGCAAACAAAGCGGGTACCGACGCCTTTATCTGGTGCAAACCTCGTATTTTATCTCTTTCTATTAAAGAACATTAATGAGTTGGCATTCACTATCCCCCGACCGATCAGCCTGTGTGGAAGATCCCGTTCTTAGGAGAGACATCGGATGGAACGTCCCATGTCAAGCGCCGTGCATCCGCAGCTCGAGCCGGATTCGCTTGCGGGATTGTGCAGCCGCCTGATGCGGATTTCGACGCAAGGCGATATCCAGGACGCGCTTCTCGTGATCAACGAGTTGAACGCCCACTCGCTGATCGATCAGTTCCCGGAGTTCATCTACATCAAGGACCGGCGCAGCCGCTTCGTGCTGGCCAATGCCAGCACCGCCCGCGCCCACAATGTCGCCAGCCCGTCGCGCCTTCTCGGCAAGACCGATTTCGATTTCTTCGAGCAGGATGCAGCAGAGGAGCTGTTTCTGGCCGAGCAACTGGTGATGAGCTCGGGGGAGCCGATCGCCGATCTGGAACACCAGGTGGTGTTCAGCGGCAAGCTGCGCTGGATGCAGTCCACGAAGACACCGCTTCGGGATGCGGAGGGGCGCATTGTCGGCCTGATCGGCATTTCGCGCGACATCACCGACCGCAAGCGCCAGGACGCTCTGCGCCGTGGGCATGCCCGCCTGCTCGACATGGTGGCACGCGGACGTCCACTGGATCAGGTCCTTCACGCCCTGGTGGACCTCGTTGAAGAAGAGCTGCGGGATGTGATTGCCTCCGTTCTGCTGCTGGAGGAGGGCACCGACCGGCTGCGCCACGGGGCGGCCCCCGGCCTTCCTGAGGCCTACAACCGCGCCATCGACGGCTTCGGGATCGGTCCGCGTGCCGGCTCCTGTGGCACCGCTGCCTGGCGCCGCGAAATGGTCATCTGCAGCGATGTACTGAACGACCCGCTCTGGGAGAACTACGTGGACCTGCCGCTCGAGTTCGGCTTCCGGTCCTGCTGGTCGACACCCATTCTGGCGGCGGAAAATACCGTGCTCGGAACCTTTGCGCTCTATTCCGCCTCGGTGCGGGAGCCGACCCAACTGGAGCGGGAGCTGATGGCCATGGCGACCGACATTGCCGGCATCGCCATCGAGCGCAGGCAGGCGGAGGGGCGGATCCAGCACATGGCGCACCACGACCCGCTGACGGGGCTGCCCAACCGTACGCTGTTCTGGGCCCAGTTCGGCCGCGCCATCGCCGAGGCAAGGCGGGAATCGCGCCGGATCACCGCAACCTACATCGACCTCGACAACTTCAAGCAGATCAACGACACGCTGGGCCATGCGGCGGGCGACGAAGTGCTGAGGGCGCTCGCCATGCGCCTGTCCCACTGCATCCGCCCCAGCGATCTTCTGGTGCGGCTCGGCGGCGATGAATTCGCCATCGTCTTCAGCAATCCGGGGCACGAGCATCACGGCAGCATGGTGGCAAGGCTCGAGGAATTGCGTCTTGCCATCTCCCGGCCCTTCGTCCTCGAAGGAGAGGTGATCGAGGTGACCTGCAGCATGGGCGTCGCCTTCTTTCCCGACGACGGCGACACGCCGGAAGCGCTTCTCGCCAAGGCGGACAAGGCCATGTACGAGGCCAAGGGCGGCGGTCGCGACTGCCTGAAGGTCTGGCAGCAGGTCTGAGGCGGCTGCTCGGAAAGGGGCGTGGGCCGAGGGGTTAGTCCTTCGCCGTGGACGCCTCGAAGCCGGCCGTGAACCGCTCGAATAAGCCGGCAAACATGGTGATTTCTTCCTCCGTCCAGCCGGACAGGACCTCTGCGACGAGCGCCTGCTTGACCGCCCGGACCTCGCGCAGAAGCTCATCGCCGAGCGGCGTGCGCTTGAGAATGGAACGGCGCGCGTCCGACTGGGAGACCCCGCGCTCCAGGATGCCGCGCGACACGAGCTCGGCGACCATCCTGCTGCCGCGCGACGGGTCCGTGCGCATCGTCTCTGCAATTGCCCCGACCGTAATCTCGCCGCCCTCTTCGCCGAGGATCCGCATCGCTTCCAGTACGTCCAGATGCGACACATCCAGTCCCGGCGTGACCTTGGCAATCGCCATCCGGCCGATCGTCCGCTTGCGAATGACGAGCCGCATCCGAGTCAGTGTCTGGTCGATGGTCTGCAGGCCGTCGGGCGAGTTCGCCCAGGCGGTCGGTGGTGCATTCACGGGCATGGCTCCTCACGATCCTCCACTTCATCATGACAGAAATCAGTGCTTTCGGCAAGTATTTGCAGTTGACATATATATGCTAAAAGCACATAAACTGCGGACATCAACAGCTCTCCCCTAGGACGCTCCCATGGACATGACTGCTCAGCCTGTGCGCCCGCTCGTCGAAGATCACAGGCAGCGGCTCATCGTCTTCTGGTTCCTGATGGCGGCCCTGTTCATGGCGACCCTCGACAATCAGGTCGTCTCCACCGCGCTGCCGACGATCGTCGGCGAGTTCGGCGCGCTCGACCGCTTCGCCTGGGTGGGCTCCGCCTATCTTCTAGCGATGAGCGCCGTCATGCCGGTCTACGGCAAGCTCGGCGATCTCTTCGGCCGCAAGTTCGTGATGCTGGCCGCCATTGCCATCTTCGTTCTCGGCTCGCTGCTCTGCGGCGTCGCCTGGTCGATGGACTCGCTGATCGCGGCGCGTGTCTTCCAGGGCATGGGCGGCGGCGGCATCATGGTCTCCATCTTCTCCATCAACGCTGACCTCTTCGAGCCGCGCGAGCGGGCCCGCTACCAGAGCTACTCGAGCCTGATGCTGATGGCGTCGGGCAGCATCGGCCCTACGCTGGGCGGCACGCTCAGCGATCTCTTCGGCTGGCGCTCGATCTTCCTGATCAACCTGCCGATCGGCATCGTCATCCTCGTCGGCCTCGTCCTCATGCTGCCGCACCGCCGGCCGACCCGCCAGCCGAAGATCGATTACCTCGGCGCGCTGCTGCTGGCCGGCTTCACCACCTCCGTGGTGCTGTTTGCCGACGGCATGCAGATCTTCGGC